>NZ_CP088081.1:958779-1278372 GCF_021049305.1 Ideonella dechloratans | reverse complement strand
CGATCAACCGCCCCTACGGTCTGGTGCTGTGCGTGGGCCCCACCGGCTCGGGCAAGACGACCACGCTGCATTCGGCCCTCAGCTGCATCAACACGCCCGAGCGCAAGATCTGGACGGCCGAGGACCCGGTGGAAATCACCCAGGTCGGCCTGCGCCAGGTGCAGGTCAACCCCAAGATCGACTGGACCTTTGCCAAGGCCCTGCGCGCCTTCCTGCGGGCCGACCCGGACGTCATCATGGTCGGCGAAATCCGCGACGAGGAAACCGCCAGCATCGCCATCGAGTCCTCGCTGACCGGCCACCTGGTGATGTCCACGCTGCACACCAACAGTGCGGCCGAGACCGTCACCCGCCTGCTGGACATGGGCCTGGACCCCTTCAACTTCGCCGACGCCCTGCTGGCCGTGCTGGCCCAGCGCCTGGTGCGCCGCCTGTGCCCGGACTGCCGCCGCGCCGAGCCTGCGCCCGAGGAGTGGATCGAGGAACTGCTGGACGACTACCTGAGCGCCTGGAAGGGCGGCGTGGGCGCCCCCGACCGCGCCACCCTGCGCCAGGAGTGGGTGCAGCGCTACGGCACCGCAGGCACGCTCAAGCGCTACCACAGCCCGGGCTGCGACAAGTGCAACAAGACCGGTCTGCACGGCCGCGCCGGCATCCACGAGCTGATGACCTCCTCCCGGGCCATGCGCCAGCTGATCCATGGCAAGGGCCACGCCGAGGACATCGAACAGCAGGCTCTCAGCGAAGGCATGCGCACCCTGCGGCAGGACGGCATCGAGAAGGTGCTGGCCGGCATCACCAGCATGGAAGAAGTGCGCGCCACCAGCAACACACGCTGACGGGCCACCCCCAACCGCTGCGCTGAGGCACACTGGCGCCTTCGGGGCCGCCCATGGACGGCCCCCCGGAGGAACCCGCCATGCCAGGCCAGCCCCCCCTGACCGCTCTGTCCGTGGCCGCGTCACCGGCGCGCGCCAGCCTGATCGCCAATTCCCACCTGCGCTGCGAGGCCATGGGCATCGACCCGGTGCGCGGTGCCGAGGGCGCCCCGCACGGCCGCTCCGAGCTGTCCCTGGCGCTGCAGCGCAACGAGCGCCTGTGCAGCCATGCCGCGCCGGTCATGGAGATGCTGTTCGAACAGATCGTCGACAGCCAGAGCATGGTGCTGCTGACCGATGCCGCCGGCACCGTGCTGCATGCCATCGGCGACAACGCCTTCCTCAGCCGCGCTGCCCGGGTCACGCTTCAACCGGGCGCCAACTGGTCCGAAGCCGTCCAGGGCACCAATGCGATCGGCACCGCACTGATCGAGGAAGTGCCAACCCTGATCCACGCCGACGAGCACTACGTCCGCTCCAACCAGTTCCTCACCTGCTCGGCCGCGCCCATCCTGGATCCGCGCGGCAACATCCTGGGCGTGCTCGACGTGTCCGGCGACCAGCGCGGCTACCACCAGCACACCATGGCCCTGGTCAAGATGTCCGCCCGGATGATCGAGAACCACTGGCTGGCCGACGACCACCGGCAGGCCTTGCGCCTGCATTTCCACCCCCGACCCGACTTCATCGGCACCCTGGTGGAGGGCATCGTCGCGGTCAGCCCCGAGGGGCGCATCGTCGGCGCCAACCGCGGCGCCATGGAATTGACCGGCCTGTCCGGCGCCGCGCTGCGGGCCCACACCCTGTCCACGCTGATGGGGTTGGAGATCGGCGCCTTGGTGGACCGCTTCCGCCACCCGCTGGGACAGCCGCTGGCCGTGACGCTGCCCGACGGGCGGCGCTTTCATCTGCAGGCCCGCTTCAACTGGCCCGTGTGGACCGCCAGCCCCCTGGCCAGTGCCACCGCCGATCCCCCGTTCGAGCCGACGCTGTCTCCCCTGCCCTCGGCCCGCGCCACCGGCCGGGAGGCCCCGGTCGCCGACCTGCCCTCCCGCCCCGCGCAGCGGTCGACGACCACACCGACTTCGCCCGGTCTGCAGGCCCTGCACAGCGGCGATGCCCAGATCGCCACCGTGGTGGACAAGATCCGCCGCGTGCTGGACCGGGACATCCCCATCCTGCTGCTGGGCGAGACCGGCACCGGCAAGGAGGTCTTCGCCCGCGCCATCCACCAGGATTCACGCCGCGCCCAGCAGCCCTTCGTTGCCGTGAACTGCGCCTCCATCCCCGAGACGCTGATCGAAGCCGAGCTGTTCGGCTACGAGGAAGGTGCCTTCACCGGCGCGCGCCGGCGCGGCGCGGTGGGCAAGATCGTCCAGGCCCATGGCGGCACCCTGTTCCTCGACGAGATCGGCGACATGCCCCTGTCGCTGCAGGCCCACCTGCTGCGGGTGCTGCAGGAGCGGCAGGTCATGCCGCTGGGCGGCAGCCGCGCCGTCCCGGTGGACGTGAACGTCGTCTGCGCCACCCACCGCAACCTGCGCGAGATGATCCAGGCCCAGACCTTCCGCGAGGACCTCTACTACCGGCTCAACGGCCTGGCGCTGAAGTTGCCCCCGCTGCGCGAGCGCTCGGATCTGCCCACCCTGGTGGAGCGTCTGCTGAACCAGCTCGCCCCCGAGAACACCCCCCGCCTGTCCGCCCCGGTGCGACGGCTGTTCCAGCACTACAGCTGGCCGGGCAATGTGCGCCAGTTGCACAACGTGCTGCGAACCGCCTGCGTGATGGCCGGGCCGGGCCAGGAGGTGCTGCCGGAGCACCTGCCCGACGACTTCGTGGAAGAGGCCCGGCAGGCCCTGCAGGCGGCCGGACACCGGCTGGTTGCCGCGGAGACTTCAGCGAGCACCGTGAGCACCGAGCCCCCGGCGGCCCTGCCGCTGCACACCCTGACGCACCAGACCATCCGGCAGGCGGTGGCCCAGTGCGAAGGCAACATCAGCCTGGCCGCCCGCCGGCTGGGGGTGAGCCGCAACACGGTGTACCGGGCGCTGCGGAGCAGCCATGACGTCGATACCTCTCAATGACCCGTCGCTGTCGCCCCGATGTTGGCGTCGAGAAACTGCTGCAACTCCATCAGGAACCTCAGTCGATCACTTTGGCGGCTGAGTTGGTGATCTGCCCCCTCCAGAGACACAAATCGGTAGGTCTTGCCCGCCGCCTTGAGTGCCGCCACCATGGTTTCGGCTTGGTCATAGGGCACGGTGCGGTCGGCCGTGCCGTGCATCACCAGCACCGGAATGCGGATGGCCGCAGCCTGGGCCGCGGGTGAAGTGGCCAGCAACTGCTCGCGGTCGCGGGCGTAGTTGCCCATCTGCTGGTCCAGCACGGCCTGCATGTTGACGTAGGACGCCGCACGCCGGGAGAAGTCCACCAGTTGGGTCAACCCGTTGAGGCTGACCGCGCATCGGAACAGATCCGGCGTCTTCACGGCGCCCATCAACGCGGCGTACCCGCCGTAACTGCCGCCCACGATGCAGATTCGCTTGGGATCGGCCAGCTTGTCCTGCACTGCCCATGTCACCGCATCGGTGAGGTCATCTTGCATCTTGAGACCGTATTGCTTGAGCCCCGCGTTGCGGAAGCCGTCGCTTTCGCTGCTGGAACCTCGGTAGTTGACCTGCAGCACGGCATAGCCTCGGCTGGCCAGGAATTCGGTCCAGGGGTCGAAATCCAGGGTGTCTGAGGACAGGGGGCCGCCGTGAGGCAGCAGCACCAGCGGCCAGCCATTGGGCGCCTGTCCCAGAGGGCGGGTCAGGTAACCGTGCAGCGTCAAGCCGTCGCGGGCCGCGAACTCCACCGTCGTCTTGCCGACCATCTTGGCCCCGGCCAGCGCTGGGAACTCATCCGTCAGCAAGGCCAGCTTGCCTGTGGTCCGATCGCCGGTGTAGATCTGGGTCGGTATGCCGTTGCCACTGGAGATCACCAGGTACTTCTGGCGATCTCCTGAGAAGCCGCTGAGCTGGTTGAAGCGCCCGGGCAGTGCCTGATCGACACTCTGCTGCAGTTCCCGCGTGCTTTGCGAGCGCAGATCATCGCGCGCCAGGCCATTGAAGCCGCCGAGGTCGCGCGTCTGGGCGAAGTCAGGGCGTTTGGCCGGTGTCACCGGCTCAAGCACCGGATGGCCGTCTGCGTCCAGTTGGTCGAGCTTGGCCAGATACACTGCCCGCTCCTTGCCCTCGGGGTTGGCGGACACATACAGCCGCTGCGGGTTGTCGGCGTCAAAGCGGAGGGGGCGCACCGCATGCGCATCAAAAAGTGGGTAGCGCCAGAGCGTGCGCCAGCTACCGCCATCGGGGCCACGCTCGATGATCTGCATATCCTTTTCCTTGTCATCGAGGCGGAAGCCGATGCGTACCCGGTGCTGCCGATCTGTCATCCATTCGTTGACAAAGCGCATGGCGCCCTGCACCTGCGACCGCTTGCCAGTTGCCAGCTCCACCTGAAATACAGAAGGTTCAACCATGCCTTGCGTTTCACGCAGTTGCAGCATGATGTGCTGACCGTCGCCTTCCATCATGTCGATCACGTCGTCCTCGATCTGCGCGATGTCGAGGGACTTGTCACGAGCTGGCGGAACCAGGTTGATGGACACCCCGCTGTCGGCATCCATGGCGAACAGGCGGGTCTCTAGGGTCGTCGCCCCCGGACGAAAAGCCGGGTAGCCCAGGCTGAAGATCAGTTGCTTGTCGCTGGTCCAGTCCACCCAGCGGATCTGGTACTTGGCGTTGTCGGTGGCCGTGAGGGGCTGCATGTGCCCGCCACTGGCGTCTGCCGTGAACAGCACGGTCTGGTCGCCGTTGTGCATCAGCCCGACCAGGCGCTGACCGTTGGGCGAATAGCTCAGCTGACCGAGCAGGGGCCGTGCGGCATAGGCTGCCACTGGCAGGGGAGCAGAGGCGCTCTCGGCCGCCTGGCTCGAGATGCAGGCTCCCCACAGGACAACACACGCAACTGCCGGTGCACTCAGCACCACATCCCAACGAGTGAACAACATCGCTCGGCCCTCCCTGAGCCTGTCACGCCTTGCGGCAAGTGACCGATGTTACGAAGCCAGGGAGGTCAGCACAGCCCCTCGAATGGCAGGACATCCATCCAGTCACCGATGCCGACATCGCCCTGTTGTGACTGGAGCACCGCCAACCCGTGGGCTCCGACCAGGGCACTCAAGGCGGCCGAACTCTGTCCACCCCAGGCTTGCGCCTGGGCATGGCCATCGGGGCCGAGGGACAGGCGCACGCGTGCGAACTCGGCGCGGCCGGGGCGCTTGCGAATGGGCTCCACGCAGCGAGCCGCCAATGGCGGTATGGCATCGCATTCTGCGCCCGCCAGTGCCAGCAAGGCCTCCCGCGCCAGCACCTGGAAGCTCACCAGGGCCGCGACCGGGTTGCCAGGCAGCGCGAAGAACCAGCAGGGCGCGCGGTCAGGTCGCTCCAGTCGTCCGAAGGCAAAGGGACGGCCCGGCCGCATGGCCACCGACCAGAAGTCCACCGGTCCGTGGCGGGCCAGCACGGCCCGGGTGTGATCGGCGTCGCCGACACTCACGCCACCGCTGGTGACCACCGCATCGGCCCGTTCGATGGCCTGGTGCAGCACCGCGTCCAAGGCCTTGGGATCGTCCGGCACACGGCCCAGGTCCAGCACCTCGCAGCCCAGTTGTGTCAGGGTCGCCGCCAGCATGAAGCGGTTGCTGTCGTACAGGCAGCCCGGCGCCAGGGCCTCCCCAGGGGAACGCAACTCGTCCCCACTGGAAAACAGCGCCACGGCCAGACGCCGGCGCACGCTCAACCGGCTGAGCCCCAGTGAAGCCGCCAACCCCAGGTCCGCGGGCCGCAGGCGCCGGCCCGCCGGCAGCGCCACGGCACCCACGGCCAGGTCTTCGCCGCGATGGCGGCGGTTGTCGCCCGCCCGCACGGTCTTTGGCGCGATGAACACCACGTCGTCCTGCTGCTCGCAGCGCTCGAACGGCACCACCGTGTCGGTCCCCGCCGGCATCACGGCCCCGGTCATGATGCGCACACAATCCCCGGGCGCCACGCTCCCGGCAAAGGGATGCCCCGCCAGGGCCCGGCCCACCACCCGCAGCCGCGTGGCCTGGCCTGCCACCAGGGCCTGACCCGCAAAGGCGAAGCCGTCCATGGCCGAGTTGTCGTGGGGCGGCACGTCCTGGGGAGCCAGCACATCCTCGGCCAAGACCCGCCCCAGGGCGGCCATCAGGTCGACGACCTCGCACGCCTTCTGCCCATGTCCGGCGACAGCGGACGCGATGCGCTGCCGTGCCTCGGCAACGGACAGGGGCGCCGCGACGGCGGCGGCAACAGATGTGGAGGCCGACATGCTCAAAGCATCCTCAGTTGAAAGCAGACATCACATTGTGCCCACCGGCCCGGCCGCGATCCGCGACAAAGGGGCACATTTGCGGATGTCGTGATCGGTGGGCAACTGCAAGAATTCGCGGCGCTGTCGCATCACACCGGAAGGGGGCTCCGTGGGACAACACCTGTCGAAGGCCAGAAGCTTCATCGGCGACCTGCCTGGGATTCGCCATTGGCGCCACGAGCGCTTCAGGAACCGTTTCGAGAACGGACAGGCCGTGGGCACCTGCCGCGGCGTCTTCGACAGCTACGAAGCCGCCGCCGCCGCCGCCCCGGCTTCGCGCCCTCTGGGCTATGACCACGACGATGCCGCCGGGATGTACCACGACCGGATCGGTCAGATCTACCCCAGCGACTATCCGATGATGTTCTGGCTCCAGCGGGCCCTGGACCTGGGTGCGCGCCGGGTCTTCGATCTGGGCGGGCACATCGGGCTGTCCTATTACAGCTATGCCACCCGCATGGCGCTGCCGGAGGATCTCTCCTGGCAGGTCTGCGATGTTCCGGCGGTCGTGGACAGCGGTCGACGCGAGGCCGCGGCGCGGGACAGCAGCGGGCGCCTGCGCTTCACGGCCGACTTCGCAGAAGCTGCCCAGGCGGACGTGCTGTTCACCGCCGGCTGCCTCCAGTATCTGCAGGAGACCCTGGCGCAGCGGGTGGCATCGCTGCCCCGCCAACCCGAATGGCTGTTGGTGAACCTGCTGCCGCTGCACCCGGCCCGCGGGTACTGGACGGTCCAGAGCATCGGCACGGCTTACTGCCCCTACCGGATCCAGCATGACGACGGATTCTTCCAGGACATCCTGCGGCTGGGTTACCGGCGGCTGGACCGGTGGGAAAACCTCGAGAAGAGCTGCTGGGTCGCCTTCGATGACCTGCACAGCCTGGACCGCTACCACGGGGCCGCCTTCCGGCTGGATCCCGCGTCGATCGACGGACACTGACACGCGCTGGTATCGTGGCGAGCCCTTGCCGCCAGCCCTGCGATGTCCCCTGCGCCCGCTCCGTCCCGCCCGCGTTGCCCGCGCTGCGAGCGGCCTCTGTCAGCCTGTGTGTGCCACTGGACGCGTCCGACCGACAACCAGGTGTTGGTGCTGATCCTGCAGCATCCCCAGGAGAGGCATCACGCCAAGAACAGTGCGGGCCTGTTGGCCCTCAGCCTGGCGCGCTGTCGGCGTGAGGTGGGCGAGGTCTTCGATCCGGTACAGCTGAGCGAGTGGATCGGCCCGCTGCGCAGTGCCGCCCTGCTCTATCCCCGCACCGGGCTCGGCCCCGAGACGGACGCCCGGCCGCCCCAGATCCGCAAGCTGGTGATCATCGACGCCACCTGGCGCAAGAGCCTGCGGATGCTGGCCGGCAACCCGCTTCTGCAGTCCCTGCCGCGCCTGGCCTTGCAGGACACGCCGGCCCCGCGCTACCGCATCCGCCGGGCCCGTCAGCCGCACCAGCTGTCCACGCTGGAGGCCTGCTGCCAGGCCCTGGGCGAACTGGAAGATCGGCCGGCGCACTACGAAGCGCTGCTGGCCGCCTTCGATGGCTTCGTGGCGGAGCAGGCCCGCTGGATGGCCGGCCTGCCGCCCCCTCAGCCGAGCGTCAGTTGAGGGTCTGGCCGGCCGCGGCCTGCAGGGCCAGGCGGCGGTCCAGCAGGCGACGCATGTTGGACAGCGAGATCTGGTGCGCGTGCAGCAGGGCCAGCAGGCCGCTGCGGGTCAGCTCCAGCATCTCGGCGTCGCTCAGCTGGGCCAGACGCTCTTCGTCCAGCGCCAGGAAGCCGTCCACCGCGAAGGGGGTGCCGTCGGGCAGCGTGGCATCGAAACGCTTGGGCTGCAGCAGCTTCAGCTCCATCAGGCGCTGGCCGGCGCGGCGGGTGCGCTCGATCTCCACCTCGATGTTCTCGATGAACTGGCGCAGTTCCTTGAGCATCTCGGTGGGCTCGCCCTTCTCGTCGAAGAAGGGCTGCCCCTCCGTCTCGGACAGGCCGTCGTAGGACTCGTCGAACACCACGACGTAGCGATCGGCGTCCAGGCGGGCCATCGTGAACGGGTAGGCGCGCAGCATGGCCGGCACGTAATACGCATCCCAGCGGCCATCGGGCTGCAGGAACAGGTTCTCGCCCTGGGTGACGCCGAAGACGGCCACGGGGGCCACCTGCGTCTTGCCCTGGTCATCCTGCCCGGCGTTCAGGAACAGGATGGGGTATTCCTTGCAGGCATCGCCGAACTCGGCGCCGGTCAGGAACAGGGCGTTCAGGCCAGCGGCCGCACGCAGATTGCTCAGCTCGCGGCGCAGCTTCAGGTTCTTGTGCTTTTCGCGGTCCAGGCCGACGGGCTTCTTGTGCAGGTCAGGGGTGATCAATCGGGTTCTCCGTGTTCAGCAAAGGGCTGGCAAGCACCTTGTCCACGCGCTTGCCATCGAGGTCCACCACCTCGAAGCGCCAGCCGCCCCACTCCACCGCGTCGGCGGTGTGCGGCAACCGGCCCAGCAGCAGCATGATCATGCCCGCCAGGGTGTTGTAGCGCCCGCGGTCTTCCTCGGGCAATTCCTTCAGTTCCAGCCGGTCCTTGAGTTCGTGGACCGGGATCAGGCCGTCCACCAGCCAGCTGCCATCCTCGCGCTGGACCATCCAGGCATCATCGTCCGTGGGCGCGCCGAACTCGCCGGTGATGGCTTCCAGCACATCGCGCACGGTGATCACGCCCTGCACGGCGCCGTATTCGTCCACCACGAACACCAGCTCGGCACGGGTGCCGCGAAAGTGCTCCAACAGCTCCATGCCGGACAGGGTTTCGGGCACGAACACCGGCGGCTGGATGTAGTCGTCCAGGGATTCGATGTGCCCGCGGGACATGGGGGCCAGCAGATCGTGCGCGGCCACCACCCCCACCACATCGTCCAGGCTGCCCCGGCACACCGGGTAGCGGGAATGCTGCTCCTCGGCCACGGTGTGCAGCACCTGCTCGATCGAAGCGTTCAGGTCCAGCCAGCGGATCTCGGCACGCGGGATCATCATCGAGCCCACCTGGCGGTCGTCCAGGCGGAACACGTTGCGCACCATCTGGTGCTCCTGGGCCTCGATCACGCCCGCATCCAGGCCCTCTTCCAAGCTGGCGGCAATTTCTTCTTCCGTGACGCTGCGGGTCAGATCGCTGCGGATGCCCAGCAGGCGCAGCACGGCCTCGGTGCAGGCGGCCAGCACGGCCACCAGGGGGCTGGCCACCATGGACAGCCACTTCATCGGGCCGGCGACCACGCGGGCCACCGTCTCGGGGTACATCTGGCCCAGGCGCTTGGGCACTAGCTCGCCAAAGATGATGCTCAGGATGGTGATCACCACCACCACCAGCGCGGTGGCCGTGATGTCGGCCGTGCGGCCCGCCAGGGGCGAGACCGATTGCAGCCATTGCGACAAGCCTGCCGAGAAGGCCGACTCGCCCACGATGCCGTTGAGCACGCCGATCGAGGTGATGCCGATCTGCACCGTCGACAGGAAGTGGGTGGGGTGGTCCTGCAGCTCCATGGCCACGGCCGCGCCCTTCTCCCCCGCCTCCACCATGACCTGCAGCCGGGCCTTGCGGCTGGCGGCCAGGGCCATCTCGGACATGGCGAACACGCCGTTGAGGAGGATCAGGAAGGCAAGTAACGCAAAGTCCATGGGAGGCGGCGGAGCAAGTTCCACGCCGCGGAGCTGAAAGCAATGGGGCAGGAGCGTAGCAGAATCGTGTGATGCACTACCTCATCGGCGACCTGCAAGGCTGCTGCGACGCCTTCGAACGGCTGCTGGCCGAACTGGACTTTTCCCCCTCGCGCGATCACCTCCACCTGCTGGGCGATCTGGTCAACCGCGGCCCCGATTCCCTGGGCGTGCTGCGCCGCCTGCGCGACCTGGAGGGCAGCGCCACCTGCCTGCTGGGCAACCACGACCTGCACCTGCTGGCGGTGGCCGCCGGTGTGAAGCGCCCCAACCGCAAGGACACGCTGGACGCCATCCTGGCCGACGAGGACCGCGAAGGCTGGCTGGCCTGGCTGCGCCAGCGCAAGCTGGCCGACCTGGACCAGGGTTGGTTGATGGTGCACGCCGGCGTGCTGCCCCAATGGGACACCGCCAAGACCCTGGCCCTGGCCGCCGAGGTCGAAGACCTGCTGCGCGGCCCCGAGCTGCCGGCCTTCCTGCAGCAGATGTACGGCAACCACCCGGCCCGTTGGCAGGACGATCTGCAGGGCCTGGACCGCCTGCGCGCCATCGTCAACGTGCTCACCCGCATCCGCTTCTGTGCCGCCGATGGCACGCTGGACCTGGAGACCAAGGACAGCGCCGAGGCCGCGCCGCCCGGCATGCGCCCCTGGTTCGAACACCCGCACCGGGCCACCGTCAGCCAGCCCATCGCCTTCGGCCACTGGTCCACCCTGGGGCTGATCAACCGCCCCACCCTGCTGGCCATCGACACCGGCTGCATCTGGGGCGGCGCCCTCACCGCCGTGCGGGTGGATGGCGGGCGGCGCGACGTGGTGCAGGTGCGTTGCGCCCAGGCCCAGGCCCCCGGCAAGGGCTGACACCGGGCCCGGGAGTTGGCGCCCCCCAGAGACCCTGCTGACGCCTGTCAATGGAACGATCAGTAGAATCCCCGTAACGCACAAGTTACCCTTGCTGCTTTTCCAGGCCAGGTCCATCGGCTCATGCACCGGCCTGGCACCGCCGGCTGGCGGAATGCCCCCCACACCGACATTCCGCCCTGCTTGGCGGACGGCCTGACACCCCCGAGGCCGACCACGCCCCTGACGCTGCCCGCAGGCGCCACGCGCACGCCTGCGCCGCCGCGCATTGCTTGAAAGGTTTCCATGTCCGCCCCCGCCGCCGCTGTCCAGCCGCGCAATTCCGCCCGCCAGGTCGCCATCGCCTCCCTGGTCGGCACCGCCATCGAGTTCTACGACTACTACATCTACGCCGCCGCCGCGGTGCTGGTGTTCAACACCCAGTTCTTCCCCAAGGGCGACGCCTCCATCGCCACGCTGCTGTCGCTGTCCACGCTGGCCCTGGCCTTCGTGGCCCGGCCGGTGGGCTCGGCCCTGTTCGGCCACTTCGGCGACCGCATCGGCCGCAAGCGCACCCTGGTGGCTTCGCTGCTGACCATGGGCCTGTCCACCGTGGCCATCGGCATGCTGCCGTCCTATGAACAGATCGGGGTCTGGGCCCCCATCCTGCTGTGCGTGTTCCGCATCGGCCAGGGCATCG
Source organism: Ideonella dechloratans (assembly GCF_021049305.1). Taxonomy (GTDB): domain Bacteria; phylum Pseudomonadota; class Gammaproteobacteria; order Burkholderiales; family Burkholderiaceae_C; genus Ideonella; species Ideonella dechloratans. The sequence goes on along the minus strand of NZ_CP088081.1, from coordinate 1,266,832 downwards.
GCCTGGGCGGCGAGTGGGGTGGCGCCGCGCTGGTGGCCACCGAGAACGCGCCGGAAGGCCGCCGCGGCTGGTTCGGCACCTTCCCGCAGCTGGGCGCGCCCATCGGCCTGTTCCTGGCCAACGGCGGCTTCTTCCTGGTCAGCTATTTCCTGGGCGCCGAGACCATGGTGGCCTGGGGCTGGCGCATCCCCTTCCTGCTGTCCTTCGTGATGGTGCTGGTGGGCCTGTACGTGCGCCTGAACCTGCAGGAAAGCCATGTCTTCGAGCAGGCCGAAAAGGCGGGCCGCAAGCTGCACGCCCCGGTGGCCGCCGTGCTGCGCCAGCACGGCCGCGCCATCCTGCTGGGCACGCTGATCATGACCACCACCTACGTGCTCTTCTACCTGATGACGGCCTTCGTGCAGGTGTACTCGAAGAGTCCCGTGGGCGTCTCGCCCGCCGGCCACCCCACCGGCCTGGGCATCCCGGCCAACACCTTCACCGGCATCCTGCTGATCGGCGCCATCGTCTTCGGCATCTTCACCAGCCTGTCGGGCGTGCTGGCCGACACCCTGGGCCGTCGCCTGTGGCTCATCCTGGTCACGTTGGGCATCATGGCCTTCGGCCTGGCCATGCCGGCGCTGCTGACCCACGGCACCCCGATGACCGTGCTGGTGTTCATCATCATCGGCCTGTCGCTCATGGGCTGCACCTTCGGCCCCATGGCCGCGCTGCTGCCGGAGATGTTCCCGACCGAGGTGCGTTACTCCGGGGCCTCGCTGGCCTACAACTTCGCCTCCATCGTCGGCGCCTCCATCCCCACCCTGGTGGCCCTGGACCTGAACAAGAACTTCGGCCTGTGGGGCGTGGGCCTGTACCTGGCCGCCAACGGCCTGCTGACCCTGGGGGCCCTGCTGGCCACCCGCGAGACGCGGCTGCTGGACCTCACCCTGGTCAAGGCCTGACCCAGCCGCACGGCGAGCCGCCCTGGGAAGGGCGGCTCGCAGTTCCTGCGCCATAATCGGCGCCGTCTTCAGGAAGCGTGGCCGAGCGGTTTAAGGCACTGGTCTTGAAAACCAGCGATGGGGGAACCCATCCGTGAGTTCGAATCTCACCGCTTCCGCCACACACCACAGCGCCTGATCGCCGATCTCCTCAGCGCGGCGCAACCGCACAAGTCGAGTTTTCCCGCCGCCCGACCGGCGCCGGCAGACGCCGGTCCAGCCACCCGCTCCAGGCCGTCAGGCCCACGGCCCCCGACACCACCACCGCGCCGATCCAGGGCGTGTGCATCAGCCCCCAGCCGGCCACGATGTGACCGCCCAGCCAGGCGCCGCCGGCAATGCCCAGATTGAAGGCGGCGATGTTCAGACCCGAGGCCACGTCCACGGCCTGCGGCGCAAAGCGCTGGGCCTGCTGCACCACATAGACCTGCAGGCCCGGCACGTTGCCGAAGGCCACGGCACCCCAGGCCAGCACGGTCAGCAGCACCGCCACCGGGTGCGGCGCGGTGAACTGCAGCACGAGCAGCACCAGCGCCAGCAGCGCGAAGATGAGGACCAGCGCCGCCACCGGGCCGCGCCGGTCGGCCAGCCAGCCACCCCACAGATTGCCCGCGGCCACCGAGACGCCATAGACCAACATCACCGCGCTGACCGCATTCGCCGAGTAGCCGCTGACCTGCTGCAGGATGGGCGCGAGAAAGGTGAAGGCGACGAAGGAGCCGCCGTAACCCACCGCCGTCATCGCATAGACCAGCAGCAGGCGCGGCTGCCCCAGCACCGCCAGCTGCTGGCGCAGTGTGGCGGGCGCGCTGTGGTGCACGTCACGCGGCACGAACAGCAGGCTGCCGAGGCAGGCCAGCACGCCCAGCGCCGACACGGCCAGGAAGGTCTCGCGCCAACCGAAGTGCTGGCCGATGAAGGTGCCCAGCGGCACGCCGGTGACCAGGGCCACGGTCAGGCCGGTGAACATGATGGCGATCGCGCTGGCGGCCTTGTCCTTGGGCACCACGCTGGTGGCGATGATGGAGCCGATGGAGAAGAACACCCCATGGGCCAGGCCGGTGAGCACCCGCGCCAGCACCAGGGTGCCGTAGCCCGGCGCCTGCCAGGCCGCCAGGTTGCCCAGCGTGAACAGCGCCATCAGGCCCAGCAGCAGGGCCTTGCGCGGCACGCGGCCAGTCAGCGCGGTGAGCACCGGCGCGCCCACGGCCACGCCCAGGGCGTAGAGGCTGACCAGCAGCCCGGCCGAGGGCAGGCTGACCTGCAGGTCGGCGGCGATGGTGGGGATCAGCCCGACGATGACGAACTCGGTGGTTCCGATGGCGAAGGCGCTGAGCGTCAGCGCCAGCAAGGCTATGGGCATGGCGGCATCCTGTGGATGGAAATGGAATGCGCGCAGTCTGCCGGCGGGATACTTGCCGAAAAACCCGTGTGGCGACGAAACTCTCTTGCGGCGGAATCAAGAATGAAGACCACCCTCGATGAACTCCAGGCCTTTGCCGCGGTGGTGGATGGCGGCTCCATCACCGCCGCGGCCGAGCGGCTGGGCCAGACCGTCTCCGGCATCAGCCGCAGCCTGGGCCGGCTGGAGCAGAAGCTGGCCACCACCCTGCTGCGCCGGACCACCCGCCGCCTGGAACTGACCGAGGAAGGTGAGGTCTTCCTGGCCCGGGCGCGCCAGATCCTGGCCGCCGTGGACGAGGCTGAGGAGCAGATGGCCGCCCGGCGCGAGCAGCCGGCCGGCCGGCTGCGGGTGGATGCGGCCACGCCCTTCATGCTGCATGTGATCGCCCCGCTGGTGGACAGCTACCGGGCCGCACACCCGCAGGTCACGCTGGAGCTGCACAGCAATGAGGGCATCACCGACCTGATCGAACACCGCACCGATGTGGCCTTTCGCATCGGCACGCTGCGCGATTCCACCCTGCACGCCCGGCCCCTGGGCAGCAGCCGCATCCGGGTGCTGGCCAGCCCGGCTTACCTGGCCCGCTGCGGCACACCTCGGCGGCTGCAGGACCTGGCCGGCCACACCCTGCTGGGCTTCACCCAGCCGGAAGCGCTCAACGACTGGCCGCTGCGCACGCCCGAGGGCACACCGCTGCGTATCGCGCCGGCCATTGCCTCGTCCAGCGGCGAGACGCTGCGTCAGCTGGCCCTGGCGGGCGCGGGCATCGTCTGCCTGTCCGATTTCATGACCCTGGAGGACCGCCGCAGCGACCGGCTGGTGCCGCTGTTCGTGCGGCAGAGCCTGGACATCCGCCAGGCCATCCACGCGGTCTACTACCGCAACACCGCCCTGTCCTCACGCATCACCAGCTTCCTGGACCACGTGGTCCAGCGCCTGGATCCGCGGGCCTTCGAGGCTTGAGCGAGGCAGTTGCGTGCGCCGGGCGGCCCCGGTCCAGCGCAGCAGCACGGTGCACAGCGCCTCCGGCTCGAAGGGCTTGGCCACGAAGTCGTTCATGCCCGCATCCAGGCAGCGCTGTCGGTCCTCGGCCATCACGCTGGCACTCATGGCGATGATGGGCAGGCGGGCGGCGCCATGCAGCCGCCGCAGTGCGCGCGTGGCCTGCACGCCGTCCAGGCCGGGCATCTGCAGGTCCATCAGCACGGCGTCGTAGCGCCCGGCCTCGCCCATGGCCACCGCCTGGCGGCCGTCTTCGGCCACATCCACCTGGGCGCCCAGCGCCCGCAGCAATTCGGCGGCCACCAACTGGTTGACCGGATGGTCCTCGGCCAGCAGCACCCGCAGACCATCCAGCCGGGGTGCGGGCGGCGTGTCGGGGCGCAGCGGCCCACCGGCCTCCGGTGCCATGGCCACCGGCAGCCGCACGGTGAACCAGAAGGTCGAGCCCTGCCCGGGCTGGCTGTCCACCCCGATCTCGCCGCCCATCAAGCGCACCAGCTGGCGCGAGATGGCCAGGCCCAGGCCGGTGCCACCATGTCGGCGGGTGGAGGAGTTGTCGAGCTGTTCGAATTCCTGGAACAGGCGGGACTGGTCTTCCAGCGCGATGCCCACCCCCGAGTCCCGCACCGCAAAGTGCAGCCGCACGCTGTCGGGCAGACGATCCAGCACCTGCACCTCCAGGGCCACCTCGCCCTGGTCGGTGAACTTCACCGCGTTGTGGCCCAGGTTGATGAGCACCTGGCCCAGGCGCAGCGGGTCACCGATCAGCCAGGTCGGCACCGCCGGGTCCAGGCGGCTGCTCAGCCGCAGCTGCTTGCGCTGGGCCGCCTCGCCGATCAGGGCCTGCACGCGGCTGAGCACCATGTCCAGCGCAAAGGGCTCGGTGGCCAGCGTCATGCGGCCGGCGTCGGCCTTGCTGAGGTCCAGGATGTCATTGACGATGGCCAGCAGGTGGCTGCCGGCCTGGTGCAGCTGCCCCACGTGGGCCCGCTGACGGCCGTCCAGCGGCGTCTGCAGCAGCAGGTGGCTGAGGCCCTGGATGGCATTGAGCGGCGTGCGGATCTCATGACTCATGTTGGCCAGGAAGGCCGCCTTGGCCTGGGCCGCGCCTTCCGCGGCCTGCTTGGCCTGGGCCAGTGCCTCGTTGGTGGCCATGAGTTCGCGGGTGCGTTCCAGCACCCGGGCTTCCAGGTGCTCGTTGCTGCGCTGCAGGGCCTGGGTCAGGGCCGTCACCTGGGCAATCTGCTTGTCGAAGCTGGTGGCCGTGGCGGTGCCGATCACCGCGCCCATCACCCCGATGACGCCGTACAGCACCGCATAGACCCCCGGGACCGCCGGCTCCACCTCGACGCCGCGCATCTTCAGTCCCCACACCAGGCCCAGGCCCAACAGGCCGGCCAGTGCGGTGACGAAGGCCTCGCGACGGCCCAGCATCCAACCGGCCAGGATGGTGGCCAGCGGCAGCAGGGCCCAGGCGGCGTTGCGCACGCCCGCCACCTGGTAGGCCGCCAGCGGAATGATGATCACCAGCGACAGCGGGAACACCCCGGCGGCCCAGCGCGAGCGGCCCAGCCGCAGCAGGGTCAGCATGCCCACGCCCGCCAGCAGGCTCAGCACCGCGCCCAGCCGGACCTGGTGCAGGAAGAACAGCTGCAGTCCCTCCAGCACCGACGAGGCCGTGATGAGCAGCCAGGCCAGACGACGAATGAGCGCTTCACCACCGCGCAGGGTCAGGGCGTCCGTCGGCAAAGGCTGGGTCATGGTGGGGGTACGGCAAGACGCGCAGCAATTGCCGCGCGAGCCACAGTTTCGGTCGTGCAAGCCACGTGGTGTGCAAAAACGCCTGTATTTGCGTGTGATCGGAAGCTGATCGTCACTTTTTGACATCAATGAAGCAGCTTTACCTGGCGCACATCCTCGGGGGCTCGCCCCTGCCCCGTGGCGCCGCCCCAAGCGGGCCTTGCCCGACCCCGGCCTGACCGCCCGGCGGCCGATCGCCGTTCCCTGCCCGTGGGCCTCAGGCGCCGTCCGCCCCGAACACCGCCGCCAGCAGGCGGCGGCCCTCCGGATGCCGGGGCAGCCAGCCGGCATGCACCGGGTCGCGCAGCACCATGGCCAGCATGCCGCAGCGCTCGTCCAGGGCGCGGCGCAGCAGCGCCGGCTCGCGCTGCTGCAGCCGGGCCAGCACGAAGGACAGCGCCGTCCAGACAAAGGGCAGTGTGTCGCGCCCTTCGGTCAGCCGCCAGGCCGTCCTGCACCACGGCCGGGGTGTTCAGTTGGCCCCAGCCCACCGCGGCGGTCAGGGCCTCGGCCAGGGCGACTGCCGCCGGCGTGCAGTCGGGGTGCTCTCGCAGCAAGGCCCGCAGCAGGACGATGGCCCGGGCCATCGCCTCGGGTGTGCGCTGCTGCACCACCTGGCGGACATGCAGGTAGGTGTCCAGCACGCCTGGCGCCGCCTGGGCCGGGTCACCGTCTCCGTGCAGACCGATGCGCTGGACGAAGGCGGCAGCCAGTCGGTGCCCAGCGGCAGCACGCTCGGCCGCTGGACCGCCAAGGTGGACACCCTGGGCTGGACCCCGGTCAAGCAGTTCTTCGCCAGCGCCAGCAAGCCCTGGCTGCAGGCCGGGCGCCGCGACGGGGTGGTGGCCGAATCGGCCGCACCGGCGCTGCAGAACCCGGTGTGGGTGACCGCCGCCCGCGGCCCCCTCTTCGCCACCACCGCCTACCAGGGGGCCTGGCAGACGGGCGGCGACGGCGCCGCCCCCGGCTTCATCGTGGACGGCATCGACGGCCGGTGAGGCTCCCCGGCCTCAGGCCGGGGTCCACAGCGCGGGCAGGTCCGGCAGCGCCCGGAAGATGCCCGACAGCGCGCCTTCGCGCACCAGCGCGCTGGCGCGCTCGATGTCCGGCGCCAGGTAGTGGTCGGTCAGCATCGGCGCGCAGTGACGGCGCAGCAGGGCATGCGCCTCTTCCAGCGCCGACGAACTGGCCAGCGGGCGCAGGAACTCGATGCCCTGGGCCGCGGCCAGCCACTCCACGCCCAGGATGTGCGCCACGTTGGCGATCATGGGCTGCAGGCGGCGCGCCGCGAAGGTGGCCATCGAGACATGGTCCTCCTGGTTGGCGCTGGTGGGCAGACTGTCCACGCTGGCCGGGTGGGCCAGGGACTTGTTCTCGCTGGCCAGGGCGGCGGCCGTCACGTGGGCGATCATGAAGCCGCTGTTCAGGCCGGCGTTGCTGGTCAGGAAGGGCGGCAGGCGCGAGACGCTGGCGTCGATCAGCATGGCGATGCGGCGCTCGGCGATCGCCCCCACCTCGGCGATGGCCACCGCCATCGCATCGGCCGCCAGGGCCACCGGCTCGGCGTGGAAGTTCCCCCCGGAAATCATCGCCCCGTCTTCGGGGAAGACCAGCGGGTTGTCGGTCACCGCGTTGGCTTCGCGCACCAGCACCAGGGCCGCATGGCGCAGCTGATCCAGGCAGGCGCCCACCACCTGGGGCTGGCAGCGCAGGCAGTACGGGTCCTGCACCCGGTCGTCGCCTTCGGTGTGGGACTGGCGGATCGCGCTGCCGGCCAGCAGGCTGCGGTAGTACTGGGCCACGTCGATCTGGCCGGGCTGGCCGCGCAGCGCGTGGATGCGCGGGTCGAAGGGGCCGTCGCTGCCGCGGGCGGCGTCCACCGTCAGCGCGCCGATCACCAGGGCCGATTCCAGCACCGGCTCGAAGCTGAAGAAGCCGTGCAGGGCCAGCGCGGTGGAGGTCTGGGTGCCGTTGATCAGCGCCAGGCCTTCCTTGGCCTCCAGCACCAGCGGGGCGATGCCGGCCTCGACCAGCACGGCCGCCGCCGGGCGGCGCTGGCCATCGACCAGGAACTCGCCCTCGCCCAGCAGGGCCAGCGTCATGTGCGACAGCGGCGCCAGGTCGCCCGAGGCGCCCACCGAGCCCTGGCTGGGCACCAGCGGCACCAGGCCGGCGTTGAGCACGGCCAGCAGGGTGTCGATGACCACCTCGCGCACGCCGGAATGGGCGCGCGCCAGGCTGGCGGCCTTGGTGGCCAGCATCAGCCGCACCACGGCCGGGGCCAGCGGCTCGCCCACGCCCACCGAGTGCGAGCGGATCAGGTTGAGCTGCAGCGTGGCCAGATCGGCCGCGCTGATGCGCTGGTTGGCCAGCTTGCCGAAGCCGGTGTTCACGCCGTAGACCGGCGCATCGCCCGCCGCAGCGGCCTGCACCACCGCCGCACTGGCGCGGATGGCCGGGCGGGCCGCTTCGTCCAGCACCAGGCGGGTGCCGCCGGCATGCACCGCCAGCAGTTGGTCCAGCGTCAGCGCGCCGGGGGTCAGGGTCAGCTCGGTCATGGTCTCAGTCCTTGTTCAGCATCGGCAGGTTCAGGCCCTGCTCGCGGGCGCAGCGCTGGGCGATGTCGTAGCCCGCGTCGGCATGGCGCATCACGCCGGTGGCCGGGTCGTTCCACAGCACGCGCGCCAGGCGCTGGGCCGCCGCGTCCGTGCCATCGGCCACGATGACCACGCCGCTGTGCTGGGAGAAGCCCATGCCCACGCCACCGCCGTGGTGCAGGCTGACCCAGGTGGCGCCGCCCGCAGTGTTGAGCAGGGCGTTGAGCAGCGGCCAGTCGGACACGGCGTCCGAGCCGTCCTGCATGGCCTCCGTCTCGCGGTTGGGGCTGGCCACCGAGCCGCAGTCCAGGTGGTCGCGGCCGATCACGATCGGGCCCTTCAGTTCGCCGTTCTTCACCATCTCGTTGAAGGCCAGGCCAGCGAGGTGGCGCTGGCCCAGGCCCAGCCAGCAGATGCGCGCGGGCAGGCCCTGGAAGGCGATGCGCTCGGCGGCCATGTCCAGCCAGCGGTGCACCCGGGTCTCCTCGGGGAAGAGTTCCTTGATCTTGGCGTCGGTCTTGCGAATGTCCTCCGGGTCGCCCGACAGGGCCACCCAGCGGAAGGGGCCGCGGCCTTCGCAGAACTGCGGCCGCACATAGGCGGGCACGAAGCCGGGGAAGTCGAAGGCGTTCTTCACGCCCTGGTCGAAGGCCACCTGGCGGATGTTGTTGCCGTAGTCCACGGTCGGGACGCCCAGGGCCTGGAAGTCCAGCATGGCCTGCACATGCACCGCGCAGCCGCGGGCCGCGGCGGCCTTCAGGTCGGCGTGCTGGGCCGGGTCGGCCGCGGCGGCCTTCCACTGCTCCACCGTCCAGCCGGCCGGCAGGTAACCGTTGATCAGGTCGTGGGCCGAGGTCTGGTCGGTCACGATGTCCGGCCGCGGCGCGCTGCCTTCCTTCACCCGGCGCACCAGCGCCGGCAGGATCTCGGCGGCATTGCCCAGCAGGGCGATCGAGATGGCCTTCTTCTCGGCGGTGTAGCGGGCGATGCGGGCCAGCGCGTCGTCCAGGTCGGCGGCCTGCTCGTCCACGTAGCGGGTCTTCAGGCGGAAGTCGATGCGCGACTGCTGGCACTCGATGTTCAGCGAGCAGGCGCCGGCAAAGGTGGCAGCCAGCGGCTGGGCGCCACCCATGCCGCCCAGGCCGGCGGTCAGCACCCAGCGCCCTTCCAGCGAGCCGCCGTAGTGTTGTCGGCCGGCCTCGGCAAAGGTTTCATAAGTGCCCTGCACGATGCCCTGGGTGCCGATGTAGATCCAGCTGCCGGCCGTCATCTGGCCGTACATCATCAGGCCCAGGCGGTCGAGTTCGTTGAAGTGCTCCCAGGTGGCCCAGTGCGGCACCAGGTTGGAGTTGGCGATCAGCACCCGCGGCGCGTCGGCATGGGTGCGGAACACGCCCACCGGCTTGCCGCTCTGCACCAGCAGGGTCTCGTCCTCGCCCAGGGTGCGCAGGCTGGCCAGGATCTGCTCGAAGCAGTCCCAGTTGCGCGCGGCCTTGCCGATGCCGCCATAGACCACCAGCGCGTCGGGGTTTTCCGCCACGGCCGGGTCCAGGTTGTTCTGGATCATCCGGTAGGCGGCCTCGATCAGCCAGTTCTTGCAGTGCAGCGTGGCGCCGGTGGGGGCCTTCACCGGGCGGGGCCCGGCAGGGGTGTGGACAGTGGACATGGCGGTCTCCAGACAGGGTGGCCAGACATCGAATGGGGCGGATGCTACTTGTCTAGACAAGCTCATGCAAGTAGCATCTGCCCCACCATGGTCACGCACACCTCCGCCGCCCTGGCGCCCTACGCCCGGGTCAAGCAGCACCTGAAGGACCGGCTCGCCGCCGGCGACTGGGCCCCGGGCGCGCAGATGCCCTCCGAAGCCGAGCTGGTCGCCCAGTTCGGCGTCAGCCGCATGACGGTCAACCGCGCGCTCAAGGAGCTGCAGGCCGAGGGCTTCGTCGACCGGGTGCAGGGTGTGGGCACCTTCGCCGCAGCGCTCAACAAGGTCTCGGCCACGCTGACCCTGCACGATGTGCACGAGGAGATCGCCGCCCGCGGCCACCGCCACGACAGCGAGGTGGTGCTGCAGCAGGCCGAGCCTGCCAGCGCCGCACTGGCCGCCCAGCTGGGCGTGGCCGAGGGCGCCACCGTCTTCCACACCCTGATCGTGCACCGCGACAACGGCCTGGCCCTGCAGTGCGAGGACCGCTATGTGAACCCCGCCGCCGCGCCGGACTACCTGGCACAGGACTTCACCCGCCGCACACCCACCCAGTACCTGTTCGAGGCCACCGCGCTGTGGCGTGCCCAGTACGCCATCGAGGCCGCCCGCCCCACCGCGCAGGAGGCCCGGCTGCTGGGCATCGCCGAGGACGAGCCCTGCCTGGTGGTGGTGCGCCGCACCTTCAGCCGCGAGCACGCCATCACCCTGGGCCGGCTGGTCTACCCGGGCCGGCGCTACCAGCTCGCCGGGGAGTTCACCCCATGAGCCTGCACACCATCCGCTGGGCCGAGGTGCCCGAGCAGCCCTGGCGCAACGGCGGCGGCCGCACCCGCGAGCTGCTGGCCTGGCCCGCGCCCGGCGGCTGGCGGCTGCGGGTCAGCGTGGCCGACATCGAACGCGATGGCCCCTTCTCGCCTTTTCCCGGCGTGCACCGCAGCTTCCAGGTGCTCAGCGGCGCGGGCGTGCGGCTTGGGGGCATGGACCTCACGCCGGACAGCCTCCCCCACGCCTTCGACGGCGCCCTGGCCCCGGACTGCACACTGCTGGCCGGCCCCACCCGCGACCTGAACCTGATGGTGGCCGGCGGCCGGGGCCGGCTGTGGCCCGCCGCACAGCCCTGGCAGGCCGGCACCGGCTGGCGCGGCCTTTACACCGCCGAGGCCACCACGCTGCAGACCGGCGCCCAGGCCCTGGCCCTGCCCCCGCACACCCTGGCCTGGAGCGAGGACACGCCCGGCGCCTGGCAGATCGACCCGCCGGCCCGCGCCTGGTGGCTCACCCTGGAGGACATGCCATGAACACCCCCGCGGTGCGCCGCCCCAACCGCGCCCTCTGGCGCGGCGCCCACCTGGCCACCCTGCGCCCCGACCGCCCCTGGGGCTGGATCCCCGACGGCGCCATCGTCACCGAAGGCGAGCGCATCGCCTGGGTGGGCCCGGCCGCCGCGCTGCCGGCCGGCCTGGCGGTGGACGCCGAGCACGACTGGGGCGGCGGCGTCGTCACCCCCGGCCTGATCGACTGCCACACCCACCTGGTCTATGGCGGCAACCGGGCACGCGAATTCGAGCTGCGCCTGCAGGGTGCCAGCTACGAGGAGATTGCCCGCGCCGGCGGCGGCATCCGCTCGACCGTGCAAGCCACCCGCGACGCCAGCGATGCGGCCCTGCTGGACGCCACGCTGGGCCGTGCCCGGGTGCTGCTGCGCGAAGGCGTGACCACGGTGGAGATCAAGTCCGGCTACGGCCTGAGCCAGGCCGACGAGGCCCGCTGCCTGCGGGTGGCGCGGGCCGTGGGCGAGCGGCTGCCGATGACGGTGCGCACCACCGCCCTGGGTGCCCACGCCCTGCCGCCGGAGTTCGCCGGTCGGGCCGACGACTACATCGAGGCCCTGTGCGACTGGCTGCCCGGCTGGCAGGCCGAGGGCCTGGTGGACGCGGTGGACGGCTTCTGCGAGCACATCGCCTTCAGCCCCGCGCAGATCGACCGCCTGTTCAGCCGCGCCCGCGCCCTGGGCCTGCCGGTCAAGCTGCATGCCGAGCAGCTGAGCAACAGCGGCGGCACCGCCCTGGCCTGCCGCCACCAGGGCCTGAGCTGCGACCATCTGGAGCACCTGGACGACGCCGGCGTGCAGGCCCTGGCCGCGGCCGGCACGGTGGCCGTGCTGCTGCCGGGGGCCTACTACTTCCTGCGCGACACCCACCTGCCGCCGGTGGCCGCGCTGCGCGCCGCGGGCGTGCCCATCGCCCTGGCCACCGACCACAACCCCGGCACCTCGCCCACCCTGTCGCCGCTCCTGATGATGAACATGGCCTGCACCCTGTTCCGCCTGACGCCGGAAGAAGCCCTGGCCGGCTTCACCCGCCATGCGGCGCGGGCCCTGGGCCTGCATGAGCGTCTGGGCCAGCTCACCCCCGGCCGCCAGGCCGACTGGGCCCACTGGGCGGTGGACCACCCCCACGAACTGGCCTACCGTTTCGGCCACAGCCCGGTCTGCCGCGTCGTGCGGGCCGGCCAGCCTGTCCAGGAGGTTCTTGCATGAACGCCACCGACCTCGTCATCGACCGCGCCCCCGACCTCGAGACGGACACCTTCACCCTCTGGCGCGGCACCGGCCCGCTGCTGGTGAGCGTGCCGCACGCCGGCACCGCCATCCCGGACGCTCTGCGAGCGGCCTTCGTGCCGCGCGCCCTGGCCACCGAGGACGCCGACTGGCACCTGGAGAAGCTCTACGCCTTCGTGTGCGCGCGCGGCGCCAGCCTGGTCGTGCCCCGTTTCGCGCGCTACGTCATCGACCTGAACCGGCCGCCCGACAACGCACCGATGTACCCCGGCGCCAACAACACCGAGCTCTGCCCCACCCGCTTCTTCAGCGGCGAGCCGCTGTACCGCGAGGGCCAGGCGCCGGACGCGGCCGAGGTGCAGCGCCGCCGCGCCCGCTACTGGCAGCCCTACCACGACGCCCTGGAGGCGGAGCTGGCCCGCCTGCAGGCCGCCCACGGCCACGCGGTGCTGTTCGACGGCCACAGCATCCGCTCCGAACTGCCCTGGCTCTTCGAAGGCAAGCTGCCCGACCTGAACCTGGGCACCGTGGGTGGCGCCAGCTGCGACCCGCTGCTGCGCCAGCGCCTGGCCGAGGTGCTGGCCGGCCAGGACGCCTACACCCAGGTGGTGGACGGCCGCTTCAAGGGCGGCCACATCACCCGCCACCACGGCCAGCCCGCCCAGGGCCGGCATGCCATCCAGCTGGAGATGTGCTGGTCCTGCTACATGACCGAGGCCCCGCCCTGGGCCTGGGACGCCGCCCACGCCGCGCAGGTGCAGCCCCTGCTGGGCCGGCTGGTGGAGACGATGCTGGCCTGGCGACCGGGGACCGCGGCATGAACGCGACAACGCAGAGCCCCACCCGACCCCTGTGGGCCCCCTGGGCCTGGCTGCCCGAAGGCTGGCAGGCCGATGTGCTGCTGAGCGTGGATGCCCAGGGCCGCTGGGCCGCGGTGCAGGCCGGCCAGCCCTGCCCGTCCGGCGCGCAGCGGCTGGCGGCCCCGGTGCTGCCCGGCCTGGTGGACGCGCACAGCCACGCCTTCCAGCGCGCCTTTGCCGGCCTGGCCGAGCAGCGCACCCGCGCCGAGGATGACTTCTGGAGCTGGCGCGACCGCATGTACCGGGTGGCCGGCCGCGTGGGCCCGGCCGAGCTGCGCACCATCGCCCGCCAGCTCTACGGCGAGCTGCTGCGCGGCGGCTACACCCAGGTCTGCGAGTTCCATTACCTGCAGCACCAGCCCGACGGCACGCCCTACGACGACCCGCTGGCCCTGTCGCGCGCGCTGATCGACGCGGCGGCCGACACCGGCATCGGCCTGACCCTGCTGCCGGTGATCTACGAGCGCGCCGGCTTCAGCCAGCCCGAGCTGCGGCCCGACCAGGCCCGCTTCCGGCTGGATGCCGACGGCGCCTGGGCGATCTGCCAGGCGGTCAATGCCCAGGGCCATGCGCGGCTGAACGCCGGCATGGCGGTGCATTCGCTGCGCGCGGCCCGGCCCGAGAGCCTGCAGCGCCTGGCCACGCTGGCCGCCGGCCAGGCCGTGCCGCTGCACATCCACGTGGCCGAGCAGCCCGCCGAGGTGCGCGACTGCCTGGCCGCCACCGGCCAGCGGCCGATGCAGTGGCTGGCCGCCCAGGGCCTGCTGGATGCCCGCTGGCAGCTGGTGCACGCCACCCACAGCACGCCCGAGGAGATTGCCGCGGTGGCGGCCAGCGGCGCGGGCGTGGTGCTGTGCCCCGGCACCGAGGCCAACCTGGGCGACGGCCTGGCCGATCTGCCCGGCTGGCTGGCCGCGGGCGTGCCGCTGGCCATCGGTTCGGACAGCCAGGTCACCCGCGACTGGCGCGAGGAGCTGCGCTGGCTGGAGTACGGCCAGCGCCTGCAGCGCCTGCAGCGCAATGTGGCGGCCGATCCGACCGGCGGCGAGCCCTCGGGCGGCACGCGGCTGTGGCGCAGCGCGCTGCGTGGCGGGCAGGCGGCCGCGGGCTTCGCCCGCTGGGGCCTGCAGGCCGGCGCGCGGGCCGATCTGCTGGTGGCCGACGCGGCCGCGCCCGAGTGCGCCGGCCTGCCGATGGACCGCTGGCTGGACGCACTGGTGATGACCGGCCCGGGCACGCCCTGGGCGGCGGTGATGGTGGCCGGCGACTGGGTGCTGCAAGGCGCAATGTTGCGCGCAGACCACTGCGGGGGCACCGAGAACCCGGCATTGGCTTACACCCGGCTGATGTCCGCGCTGTGGCATTGAGGCGGCCCCCAGGGTGCATGGAATACTGCGCCCATGTCGCCGCCCGCGCTGTTCTCTCCCCCGCCCCAGCCCGCCGAGGGGGGCAATCCCTTTGCCGATCCTCTGCCGCCGTTCTGGCTGTACTTCAGCTTTCAAGGGCGCATTTCGCGCGCCACCTTCTGGCGCCACGGCGTGCTGTGGCTGCTGCTGATGACGCTGCTGTTCAACGGCCTGCTGGGCATCGTCGGCCTGACGGCCGAAGAGGCCGACGGGCTGACCAACCTGCTGCTGCTGTGGCCGGCCCTGGCCATCTCGGTCAAGCGCTGGCATGACCGCAACCGCTCGGCCTGGTGGGTGCTGGTCAACCTGATCCCGCTGGTGGGCTGGCTGTGGGTGCTGATCGAGAACGGCATGCTGCGCGGCACCCCGGGCGACAACGACTACGGCCCGCCGCCGACGGTCTGACCCGCAGACTCAGTAGCGTTCGTTCCAGCCCGCCAGGCGCAGGTACCAGTGCGCCATCCACGCCACCAGGCCGCGGCCCAGCATGGCGGCCCAGCCCCGGCGCAGCGGCGCCACCGTGATGTGCAGCGACTGGGTGAGCGCCAGCTCGAACTCGCGTGAGGCGGCGGCCGTCAGCGCCTCGTCGCGCACCACCAGATTGGCCTCCAGATTGAGCAGCAGGGACAGCGGGTCCACGTTGGAACTGCCCACGGTGATCCAGTCCTCGTCGGCCATCGCCATCTTGGCGTGCAGGAAAGCGGGCATGTATTCGTAGATCTCGATGCCCTCGACCAGCAGTTCGTCGTACAGCACCCGCGCGGCCAGACCGGCGATGCGGTAGTCCAGCTTGCCCTGCAGCAGCAGGCGCACGCGCACACCCCGGCGCGCCGCCTTGATCAGCGCGCGGCGGAACGAGTGGCCCGGATAGAAATAGGGCGTGACCAGGTCGACCCGGCGCTCGGCCAGGCGGATGGCGTCGATCAGGCTGCGCTCGATGGCCCGGCGCTGGCGCATGTTGTCGCGCACGACGAAGGCCACCTGCACCGGGGCCTCGTCGCCCGGCGGCAAGGCGGGGTGCGGCGGCAGGATGCGCAACTGCCGCAGGTACTGGCGGGCCGAGCGCACCGGCCGCGCGCTGCGCACCAGGTTCAGCACTTCCTGGCGCCAGTCCTGGCCGAAGGCGGCGCGGGTCCAGATGGCCCGCACCGTCTGCTCCACGGGCATGGCGGCCGGGCCATGCACCTCGGCCGCGAAGTCCAGGCGCGGCCGCTCGCTGCGGCCGTGGTGGATGTCGTTGCGGTCGTCGATCAGGTTGATGCCGCCGACAAAGGCGCGCTGGCCGTCCACCACGCAGAGCTTCTGGTGCAGGCGGCGCATCTGCCCCGGTTGCAGCCAGTTCCACCAGCGCTCCAGCGGGCGAAAGACCGTGAAATGCACGCCGGCCGGCTCCAGCCAGCGCTGCAGCGTGGGCAGGCTTCGGTGGGAGCCGAAGCCGTCCACCACCACCCGCACCCGCACGCCGCGGCGCGCCGCGGCAGCCAGGGCCAGGGCCACGGCCTCGGCCGCGCTGTCGTCGTAGAAGATGTAGGTGGCCAGCCAGACTTCGTGCAGGGCATGGCCGATGGCCTCGATCAGGCGCGGGAAGAGCTCATCGCCGCCGCGCAGCAGGCGCACCTCGTTGTGGCCGAAGAAGACCGGCCGGGAGAAGACGTACCAGGCGCCGGGATGGACCGGCGTGTCATCGTCTGACGCGTCGGTGGGCGACATCTCAACTCAGCTCGAGCTCGACCAGCAGGGGCAGGTGGTCGGACATGCGGGCCCAGGCGGGCCCGCGCGGCACGCTGCTGCGCACGCAGCGGAAGCCCCGGGTGTAGACCCGGTCCAGCGCAAAGATGGGCACCCGCGAGGGGAAGGTCAGGCGGCTGGACAGGCGGCCATCGGGCGAGCGGGCCCGCAGCAGGCCCAGGCCGGCCATCGGCGTGTCCAGGCGCTCGCCCCAATCGTTGAAATCGCCCGCCACCAGCAGGGGCTCGCCGGCCGGCACATGGGAGGCGATGAAGTCGTGCAGGCGCTGCACCTGCCGCACCCGGCTGGCGTGGATCAGGCCCAGGTGGGCCACCACGGTGTGCACCACCCCGCCCTGCCAGCTCACCGGCACGTAGAGCAGGCCGCGCTGCTCGAAGCGGTGGTCGGAGACGTCATGGTGGCGGATCTCGCCCAGGGGCCAGCGCGAGAGCAGCGCATTGCCGTGTTCGCCATCGCGGGTGACCGCATTGGTACGGTAGGCGGCCTCGTAGCCCTCGGGCGCCAGGAACTCGGCCTGCCCTTCTTCCGGCCAGCCGAACCAGGTGCGGTCGAAGTGGCGGGCTTCGCGCTGGTTGAACAACCGCACCTCCTGCAGGAACACCAGGTCGGCGTCCAGGGCCTTCACGCCCATGCCCAGGTTGTGGATCTCCAGCCGCTTGCCCGGCCCCACCCCGCGCACCCCCTTGTGGATGTTGTAGGTGGCCACCCGCAGGCGCGGGGTGTCGCTGCGCTGCGCGGGCAGCAGGGCATTGAGCTGACCAGGATGGACCGGTGCGACGGGTGTCATGGGATGGAGGCCGCAAAACGCGGCAGCAGCAGGATCGCCTCGGCATTGGAGGGCGAGAAGCAGGCATCGGCGGCGGCCTGCCAGGGCAGCCAGCGGTACTGCAGGTGTTCGCGCGGCGCCAGCGTGACCGGCGTGCCCGCGGGCACGCACAGGCCGAAGACATGCTCGGTGTTGTGCGTCACGCCGGGCGGGTAGCGGTGGCGCCAGCGCGGATAGATCTCGTAGACGTTGGACAGCGACCAGTCGCGCAGGGCTGTGTCCGGCACGGCGTCGGTGCCGATGCGGATGCCGGTCTCCTCCAGCACCTCGCGGCGGCAGGTCTCGCGCAGGGCTTCGTCCAGGGTGTCCTTGGAGCCGGTGACGCTCTGCCAGTAGCCGGGCGCGTCGGCACGTTCCATCAGCAGCACGTTCAGGTCGGCGGTGTGGATGACCACCAGCACCGATTCGGGGATCTTGGGCGGCTTGGGGCTGTCGCTCATGCCAGCATCGTAGCGCGGCGGCAAAGTCCCGGCCTCAGCGCAGGCGGGCGATCGCCAGGAAGGCGGCCGTCAGCAGCCCCCCATGCAGCACCGCCGCGGCGATCGACAAAGCCATGACCGGCCGCAGGCGCTGGGGCTGGCGGGCACGGCGCAGCAGCAGCCCGGCGGCGGCCAGCGACAGCGGCGCCGAGCCCAGCCCCCACCAGGCGGTGGACGGCAGCCACTGCCAGGCCCACCAGAGCGCCACCCAGGCGTGGGCGAGCAGCACCAGGGCGGTGTAGCCCCAGGCCGCCGGCACGGGGCCCCAGCGCACCACCAGGGTTCGCTTGCCGACCTGGGCATCGGCCACCGCGTCCGGGAATTCGGCGGCCCAGAGGATGGCCGTCACCAGCAAGGCGATGCTGACGCCGGACAGCGCGGCGATGGCGCTGAAGCCGTGGCGCTGCACATAGTCCGCCCCGACGACGATGCCCCACCAGGCCAGGCCCACCGACAGCTCGCCCAGCCCGCGCGACATCAGCGCCACCCGGGGGCTGGAGTAGGCCCAGCCCAGCAGCAGGCCGCACAGGCCCACCAGCAAGAGGCCGGGACCGGCGCGGGCGGCCAGCGCCAGGCCGCCGCCCACCACCACGATGCCCAGCATGCGGGCCGCGTCGCGCACCTGCCGGGCGGTGAACACGCCGTCCTGGATCACGCGGGAGCCGCCACTGAAGGGAAAGAGCCGGCCGGTGTTGACGGCATCCGAGCCCCCCACCGCGTCACCGTAGTCGTTGTAGAGGTTGATGGCGGCGTGGGCCAGCGTGGCCAGCAGCAGCGTGGCCACGGCCGCGGGAGCGTCCCAGCCGCAACCACAGGCCTGGGCCTGGGCGATGCCCAGGGCGGCCGCCACCACGGTCACCACGATGAAACCCGGCCGGCTGGCCAGCAGCCAGCGCCTCGGCCGGGCACGGATCGATGTCTCCCTCATGCCGACAAGGATGGCGGCCCCTGCCGCCCTGCGGCTTGAGATCGGTCAAGCGTCCGGGGTGAGGGCGCAAAATGAAAAAGCCCCGCCGAGGCGGGGCCTGTGGGCCGGTGCGGGGCACCGGTCGGCAGGGTCGCGTGTCAGAACGCCGTGGCGCCGTTGGGGGTGCCCAGGCCGGTCGGGCCGTCGTAGCCCGCGGTCGCGGTGCACAGATAGCTGGGGCTGCAGCTGCCGTTGCTGCCGGAGGTCACGTCGTACAGCGAGTTGGTGTGGCTGTAGGGGTCGGCGCCGTAGGTCACCGGGCCGCCGTTGACGCCGTAGATGCCGGCGATGATGGGCGCGGCCACGCTGGTGCCGCCGTAGACCTGCCAGGCGGACTTGGTGCCGATCTTCTTGGGGCCGTACACGGCCACGCCGGTGGCCGGGTCGGCCACGGCCGACACATCGGCCACGGTGCGCATGGCGCAGCCGCTGTCGGTCTGCCAGCTGAGCTTGGCGTACACCGTGCTGCAGCCGCTGCCCGCGCCGCTCCAGGCGGTCTCGGTCCAGCCACGGCTGTTGGAGGCCGTCTTCAGCGAGGTGCCACCCACCGCGGTCACATGCGGCGAGGACGCCGGGAACTGCACGCCGTAGCCGCTGTCGCCGGAGCTCACCACCATGGCCACGTTCAGGTGGTTGTAGAGGGACGC
Source organism: Ideonella dechloratans (assembly GCF_021049305.1). Classification (GTDB taxonomy): domain Bacteria; phylum Pseudomonadota; class Gammaproteobacteria; order Burkholderiales; family Burkholderiaceae_C; genus Ideonella; species Ideonella dechloratans. The sequence goes on along the minus strand of NZ_CP088081.1, from coordinate 1,247,843 downwards.
ATAGCTGGTGCTGCCCGACTCGCTGCCGCCGTAGCTGTTGCTCACCGCACGCACGCCGCTGAGCTGTGCGGCGGTGTTGGCCGCCGTGGCCAGGTTGCTCATGCTGCTGGAAGACGCCTCCACCAGCACGATGCTGCAGGACGGGCACATGGCGCTGACCATGTCCAGATCCAGCGCGGCCTCCTGGTTCCAGCCCTTGTTGCCCGACGGGTACTTGGTGCCGCCATTCTGGTCGACCTGCTTGAAGCAGCCGTTGGCCTTGGTGCAGGCCGGCAGGCCGAACTGCGAGCGGTAGACGGCCAGATCGGATTCGGCGTTGGCGTAGTGGTAGGCATCCACCACGGCAATGACGGTGCCCGCGCTGCCGCTGCCCGTCACGTTGTAGGCCGAGCGCAGGCTGGCCGGGCTCAGGCCGCTGGGCGTGGCCGTGGCCAGATCGTTGCCATTGCGGTCCAGCACCACATGCGAATGGCAGCGCGCATGGTCCACGGCCACGTCATGCCCGCAGACTTCGCGGGTCAACACCTTCTTGAGGATCGACCCGGCGGTCAGATCCTGGGCACTTGCGCTGGCACCTGCCAGCTGAAGGGCCGCCACGGCCAGTGCCATGCCCCAATGACGGAGCTTGATTCCTCGCATATCCCTGACTCCTTTGCAGTGTCACAACATCCACCCCCTCGGGTCGGCGCTCCTCGTGGGACGCGCACCCGGTCAAGGGGCACTTTCGGTCGCAGGGCTGCGGCGGCCCGGAAGCAGCGCAAGCCCGGCGACGGATGCTGCGCCGTCGGCCGGCGCCCAACCTGTCCGCAATCTGTCCCTCCCCGTCCGGCGGGCCTCATCCCCCTATGTCATCACCCCGGTCCGGCCGGGCCGACCCGCCCGGGCACAAAAAAAGACGCCCCGGATCACTCCGAGGCGTCTCCTGTCGAACCGGGCCCCGAGCGGCCGCGGGGCCGCTCAGGCCAGGGCTCAGCCCGCGGCCTGCACGTTGCGCAGGCGGATGTGCAGTTCGCGCAGCTGCTTCTCGTCGACCATCGACGGGGCACCGGTCAGCAGACACTGGGCACGCTGGGTCTTGGGGAAGGCGATCACGTCGCGGATCGACTCGGCCTTGGTCATCAGCGTGATCAGGCGGTCCAGGCCGAAGGCCAGGCCACCGTGCGGCGGCGCGCCGTACTGCAGCGCGTCCAGCAGGAAGCCGAACTTGATGCGCTGCTCCTCCGGCGTGATCTTCAGGGCCTCGAAGACCTTGGACTGCACGTCGGCGCGGTGGATACGGATCGAGCCGCCACCCAGTTCCCAGCCGTTGAGCACCATGTCGTAGGCCTTGGCCACGCAGGCGCCGGGGTTGGTGGCCATCAGTTCCTCATGGCCGTCCTTCGGGCTGGTGAAGGGGTGGTGGCAGGCGTTCCAGCGGTCTTCTTCCTCGTCGTACTCGAACATCGGGAAGTCGATCACCCACAGCGGGGCCCAGCGGTCGTCGAACAGGCCCTTGGACTTGCCGAACTCGCTGTGGCCGATCTTGATGCGCAACGCACCGATGGCGTCATTGACCACCTTGGCCTTGTCGGCGCCGAAGAAGATCAGGTCGCCGTTGCAGGCCCCGGTACGGGCCAGGGTCTCGGCGATGGCGGCGTCGTGCAGGTTCTTCACGACCGGCGACTGCAGGCCGTCACGGCCCTTGGCGACGTCGTTGACCTTGATCCAGGCCAGGCCCTTGGCGCCGTAGATCTTGACGAACTCGGTGTAGCCGTCGATCTCGCCACGCGACATGTCGGCGCCGCCCGGCACGCGCAGGGCCACCACACGGCCGCCCGGGGTGGTGGCCGGGGTCGAGAAGACCTTGAAGTCCACGTCCTTCATGACGTCGGTCAGCTCGGTGAACTCGAGCTTGACGCGCAGGTCGGGCTTGTCCGAGCCGTACTTGAACATCGCGTCGGCATAGGTCATGACCGGGTAGACCGGCAGTTCCACGCCGATGGCGTTCTTGAACACCGAGCGGATCATGCCCTCGAACATGGCGCGGATCTCCTCCTCGCCGAGGAAGGAGGTCTCGATGTCGATCTGGGTGAACTCGGGCTGGCGGTCGGCGCGCAGGTCCTCGTCACGGAAGCACTTGGTGATCTGGTAGTAGCGGTCGAAGCCCGCGACCATCAGCAGCTGCTTGAACAGCTGGGGCGACTGCGGCAGCGCGAAGAAGTGACCGTCGTGCACGCGGCTGGGCACCAGGTAGTCGCGCGCACCTTCGGGCGTGGACTTGGTCAGCATCGGCGTCTCGATGTCAATGAAGCCGTTGGCGTCCAGGAACTTGCGCACCTCCATGGCCACGCGGTAGCGCAGCTTCAGGTTCTGCTGCATCTGCGGGCGGCGCAGGTCCAGCACCCGGTGGGTCAGGCGCACGGTTTCCGACAGGTTGTCGTCGTCAAGCTGGAACGGGGGCGTGACGGAGGGGTTCAGCACCTCCAGCTCATGGCACAGCACCTCGATCTTGCCGGAGACGAGGTTGGCGTTCTCGGTGCCGGCCGGGCGGGCGCGCACCTTGCCGACGATCTTCAGGCAAAACTCGTTGCGCACGCCTTCGGCGGTCTTGAACATGTCCGGGCGGTCCGGGTCGCAGACGATCTGCACCAGGCCTTCGCGGTCGCGCAGGTCGATGAAGATGACGCCACCGTGGTCGCGGCGACGGTGGGCCCAGCCCATCAGGGTGACGGTTTCGCCCATCAGCGCTTCGCTGACCAGGCCGCAGTACGTGGTTCTCATGGAATGCACTCCGTGCTTCGGATTCAGGGGGGAGGCGGCACGGGTGGCGCCGACTCCGACAGGGGTTCGGAAAACTCGGCCCGGGGCGGGGGGATGACCCTCAGGACTGAACGCGGGGTGGGCCGGATGCGTTCAGCCCACCGGATTGGGGTCGGCCTCCTCCGGCCCGTGCGCATGCCCGGCCGGGGGCGTGACCACGCCCATGGAGATGATGTACTTGAGGGCCTCGTCCACGCTCATCTGCAGCGGCCGCACGCTGCTGCGCGGCATCATCAGGAAGAAGCCCGAGGTCGGGTTGGGCGTGGTGGGCACGTACAGGCTGACATGCTCCTCACCCAGCTGGCTGGCCACCTCGCCGCCGGGCTTGCCGGTGACGAAGGCGATGGTCCAGGAGCCGGCATGCGGGTACGGCACGAGAACGGCTTCGCGGAAGGCGTTGCCGTTGCTGGAAAACAGCGTGTCGGAAACCTGCTTGACCGAGCTGTAGATGGACTTGACGATGGGAATGCGGCTCATCAGCGCATCCCACTGGCGCAGCCACCACTGGCCGAAGATGTTCGTGACGAACATGCCGGTGGCCAGCATCAGCATCAGCATCACCAGCACCCCCACCCCCGGCCAGGCACCGAGCTGGCTCAGACCTTCGGCCGCCCCGGCGGGCAGCACCACGCCAGCCACCTTCAGCAGCATGCGGAACACGCCGTCGAGCAGGCCCTGGACCCAGAGCAGCACCCAGACCGTGATGGCCAGGGGCAGCCAGGTGAGCAGGCCGGCGATGAGGTATTTCTTCACTGGGGGCAGTCGTTCAGTGGCAGGCGCAGGAGCCGCCACAGGGGGTGGAGGGACCGCTGTCGCCACCACCGCTGCTGCTGCCGCTGTCGGCGGCCGCCGGCGCAGCAGTGGCCGCCGGGGCGGCCGCGGACGTGCCGCCGGAGCCCCCGCGGAAATCGGTGGCGTACCAGCCGGAGCCCTTGAGCTGGAACCCGGCAGCGGTCACCTGCTTCTGGAACTGTTCAGCCCCGCAGACCGGGCAGGTGGTCAACGGCGCATCGGACATTTTTTGCAGCACGTCCCGCGAGTGGCCGCAGGCGGCGCATCGATAGGCGTAGATCGGCATGGCTGATAGGGGAAGACAACAGGATGAACCCGGAATTATACGGAGCCCCCATGTCTGACGCAGGTTCAGGTGCGCCCGCAGGTGCGGGCCCTAGAATGCGGCCGCCCTGCGACACCCGGCAGGGCAGCAACCTCGCTGAAAGGAGATGGATGTGAAGACCGCTGCATGGCGCCGCTGGCTGCCCGCAACTCTGGCCGTGCTGTTCGGTGGCATGGCCGCCAGTGCCGCCCTGGCCGCCGACGAGCCCAAGGTGCTCAACATCTACAACTGGTCCGACTACATCGCCCCGGACACGCTGGCCAACTTCGAGAAGGAAACCGGCATCAAGGTCCACTACGACAACTACGACAACAACGAGATCCTGCACGCCAAGCTGGTGGCCGGCCGCACGGGCTACGACATCGTGGTGCCCAGCGCCCACTTCGCCAAGCAGCAGATCGCCGCGGGCCTGTTCCAGAAGCTCGACCGCAGCCAGCTGAGCAACTGGGGCAACCTGGACCCGGCCCTGCTCAAGCAGATGGAAGGCGTGGACCCGGGCAACCAGTACCTGGTGGACTGGCTGTGGGGCTATGTCACCGTGGGCATCAATGTGGACAAGGTCAAGAAGGCCCTGGGCGACCTGCCCATGCCCGAAAACGCCTGGTCGCTGATCTTCGACCCGAAGTACGCGGCCAAGCTCAAGTCCTGCGGGGTGAGCTTCCTGGATTCGCCTTCCGAGGTGCTGCCGGTGGCCATGATGTACGTGGGCAAGCCCGGCTACAGCAAGAACGCGGCGGACTACAAGGCCGCCGAGGACATGCTGCAGAAGATCCGACCCTACGTCACCCGCTTCTCGTCCTCGGGCTACATCGACGAGATGGCCCAGGGCTCGTTGTGTGCGGTGATGGGCTACTCGGGTGACATCAACATCGCCCGCGCTCGCGCGATCGACGCCAAGAACGGCGTCAAGCTGGAAGCGCTGGTCCCGGAGAAGGGCGCCACGCTGTTCTTCGACTCGATGGCCATACCCGCCGACGCGCCGCACCCGAAGAACGCGCTGAAGTTCATCAACTACATCCTGCGCCCCGAGGTGCATGCCGGTCTGACGAACAAGGTGTTCTACGCCAACCCGAACAAGGCCTCGCTGAAGTTCGTGAAGAAGGACGTGGCCAGCAACCCGACCATCTTCCTGAGCGCCACGGACATGGCCAAGATGACCCCGCCGGACAGCGTGCCGCAGGACATCAAGCGGGTGCAGACCCGGGTGTTCACCCACTTCAAGGCCGGCAAGTAAGTCCGCCCCGGCAAGACAAAGCCGCCCCGTGGGGCGGCTTTTTTCATGGTCGACGGCCTGGCGCGGGGCTCAGTCCTGCACTGCCGCGCAATCGGCACCGGCACCGTCGTCGCTGACGGCGGCAGCCTCGGTGGCGGTGGCCATCCCGCGGCGGGTCTGCCCATCCAGCACGAGGGTCCATGGGCCGCGGACGGCCTCGCCATCCACCTGGGCGCTGAGCCGGCCGCTGCCGGCCGGGCCGGAGAGGGTCAGCTCGACGGTGTCGCCATCCTGGGTGCCGATCAGGCAGTAGGGCTGGCCGTCCACGGTCGCGCTGCCGCTGAGGTTGCCGTACTTGTCCTCGGCGGTGAAGTTCAGCGTGCCCGCCAGGCCGCCGGACATCGTCCCGGCATAGGTCACCGCCTGGTAGGTGGATCCCCACCCTTCGCCCTGGCCGCCACCGCAGGCCGCCAGGCCGAGGACCAGCCCGAGTGCCAGCACCGGACGTCCCCACTTTGCCACTGCCCGCATCGTCGTCTCCGCTGTCCACGGCGGCCCGCCGGGGCCGCATCTGCCCCTCTATCGGCCGGTCGAGGCCCGCCGCAAGCGACGGGGCGTGACGGATTGCGCAGTTCGCTCAGTAGCCGCCGTACAGCTGCACCACCAGCCGGGCCACCATCACGCCCAGCAGGAAGCCCAGCGCACTCCACAGGCCGGCGGACAGCAGGCGGTTGGTGCGGCGCTGCTCGCGCAGCAGGGCCAGCAGCACGGGATCGGGCTCGCGGCCCGGGCGTTCCTGCAGGCGCTGGTGCACCAGGCGCGGCAGTTCGGGCAGCAGCTGGGCATAGCGTGGTGCCTCGGCCTTGAGCTGGCGCACCAGGGCACGCCAGCCCAGCTGCTCGTTCATCCAGCGCTCGAGGAAGGGCTTGGCGGTGGACCAGAGGTCCAGGTCCGGGTCCAGTTCGCGGCCCAGGCCCTCGACGTTCAGCAGGGTCTTCTGCAGCAGCACCAGCTGGGGCTGGATCTCCACGTTGAAGCGGCGCGAGGTCTGGAACAGGCGCATCAGCACCTGACCGAGCGAGATCTCCCGCAGCGGCCGGTCGAAGTGCGGCTCGCAGACGGCGCGGATGGCCGCCTCCAGCGCATCCACCCGGGTGTTGGGAGGCACCCAGCCGCTTTCCACATGCAGCTCGGCCACGCGCTGGTAGTCGCGCCGGAAGAAGGCCAGGAAGTTCTGCGCCAGGTACTCCTTGTCCACCTGGGTCAGGGTGCCGACGATGCCGAAGTCCAGCGCGATGTAGCGGCCGAAGGTGGCCGGATCGACGCTGACCTGGATGTTGCCCGGGTGCATGTCGGCGTGGAAGAAGCCGTCGCGGAAGACCTGGGTGAAGAAGATGGTCACGCCGTCGCGGGCCAGCTTCGGGATGTCCACGCCGGCCTCGCGCAGGCGTTCGGTCTGGCTGATGGGGATGCCCTTCATCCGCTCCATCACGATGACGGTGGCGCTGCACCACTGCCAGTGCATCTCGGGCACGAGGATCAGCGGCAGGTCGGCCATGTTGCGCCGCAGCTGGGCCGCGTTGGCCGCCTCGCGCACCAGGTCCAGTTCGTCGTGCAGGTAGGTGTCGAACTCGGCCACCACCTCGCGCGGGCGCAGGCGCTTGCCATCGGCCGACAGGCGCTCGACCCAGCGGGCCAGCGTGTGCAAGAGGGCCAGGTCGTCCTCGATGACGTCCAGCATGCCCGGGCGCAGCACCTTGACCGCCACCTCGCGGCCGTCCTTGAGCACCGCGAAGTGCACCTGGGCGATCGAGGCGCTGGCCACGGCCTCGCTCTCGAAGCTGGAGAACACCGCCTCGATCGGCTGCCCCAGGCCCTGCTCGATCAGGCGGCGGGCCTGGGCGGCGGGTATGGGGGGCACCCGGTCCTGCAGGCGGGCCAGCTCATCGGCGATGTCCGGCGGCACCAGATCGCGCCGGGTGGAGAGCACCTGGCCGAACTTGATGAAGATGGGACCCAGGGCCTCCAGGGCCAGGCGCAGGCGCTGGCCGCGCGGCGCGTCCAGGCGCCGGCCGCGGGTCGTGACCCAGGACAGCATCCGCAGCCAGCGGTGCTGGTCGAAGCGGGAGAGCACGAGATCGTCCACCCCGTGCCGCAGCAGGGTCAGGACGATGAAGGCCAGACGCATGAAATACCGCATGGGCGCGCCGGTCCTCAGGGTCGCTGCATCGAGCCGGCCACACCCTGAGCCATCTGGCGCAGCACGCCCAGGGCCTGGCTGCCGGCCTGGCTGAGACCCTCGGCCAGGCCGGGTCCCATCACGCGCTCCAGGTCGGCGGCGATGTCCCAGCGCACATTGCCCACCACCCAGTTCACATCGGCCGCGAAGGCGGCGTCGCCCTCGATCTGCACCGGCGGCAGTTCGCCCCCGGCCAGGCGGCGCGCGGCATCCAGCGGACGGGACGCATCCAGGCGCAGGCGCAGGTCCGCGTCAGGCGCGGCACCGGCCTCGTCGGCTGCTTCGAACAGCCCGGCCGGGGTGATCCGCAAGGCCAGCGGAGGCGGCGGGGGCAGCGGGCCGGTCCAGCCCTCCACCTCGACCTTCAGCACCCGCCCGGCATGGGGCTTCAGGCGCTCCGGCGCCACCGGGGCGGCCGTCAGGACGTGGTTGGCCAGCAGGACGAAGCGCGCGGTCAGCGCAGGCAGGACCAGGTCGGTCAGTGCGGCGATGGGATCAGGCATGCCGGCATTGTAGGAGGGGGCTCCCGCCCTCTCCTGCGGCCGGTCAATCGGCCAGACGCGCCGGCCTTCGCCTCAGGCCCCCGGGCCGTAGCCCTGCGGGTTCTGGCGCTGCCAGCGCCAGCTGTCGGCGCACATCTGGTCCAGGCTGCGGCGGGCCTGCCAGCCCAGCAGGGTCCGGGCCAGGGTGGCGTCGGCATAGTAGCTGGGCAGGTCGCCCGCACGGCGCTCCACGATCTTGTAGGGAATGGGCTTGCCGGCGGCGCGCTCGAAGGCCTTCACCAGGTCCAGCACGCTGTAGCCCACACCGGTGCCCAGGTTGACGGTGCAGCCCTTCTTCGCGTCCAGCAGGTAGCGCAGGGCCGCCACATGGCCCTCGGCCAGGTCCATCACGTGCAGGTAGTCGCGCACGCCGGTGCCATCCGGGGTGTCATAGTCGCCGCCAAAAATCGAGAGGTACTCGCGCCGGCCTACCGCCACCTGCTGCACATAGGGCATCAGGTTGTTGGGCACGCCGCGCGGGTCCTCGCCCATCTGGCCGCTCTCGTGGGCACCCACCGGGTTGAAGTAGCGCAGCCAGGCGATGGCCCAGGACGGATCGGCCGTCTCCAGATCGCGCAGAATCTGCTCGCCCATCAGCTTGGTGCGGCCGTAGACGTTCATCGCGGCCAGCGGATGGGCCTCGGTGTAGGGCAGGAAGACCGGCGTGCCGTAGACGGTGGCGCTGGAGCTGAAGACGAAGGTCTTCACGCCGTGGCGCTGCATCACCTGCAGGGTGTTGACCAGGCCGCCGATGTTGTTGGCGTAGTAGGCCAGCGGCTGCTCGGCCGATTCGCCCACCGCCTTGAAGGCCGCGAAGTGCACCACCGCGTCGATGCGGTGCTTGCGGAAGATGGCGTCCATGGCCGCGCTGTCGCAGACATTGGCCTGCTCGAACACCACCGGTCGGCCGCCCAGGGCTTCAATGCGCCGCAGCACCTCGGGCGAGCTGTTGGAGAAGTCGTCCACCCCCACCACATCAAAGCCGGCCGCCTGCAGCGCAAGCCAGGTGTGGGAGGCGATGTAGCCGGCAGCGCCGGTCAGCAGGATCTGGGGCATCTCGGGTCCGTTCAGTGCGAACCCGCAGTATGCCGCGGCACAGGCGGCGCGCCAGGCGGCAGCCTCCTCTGCCCGCGGGACTCAGTTCAGCACTTGATGCCCACGTGCAGGGCCACGACGCCGCCGGTCAGGTTGTGCACGTCCACATGGCCGAAGCCCACCGTCTTCATCATCGCCTTCAGCGTGGCCTGGTCCGGGTGCATGCGGATCGACTCGGCCAGGTAGCGGTAGCTGTCGGCATCGCCGGCCACCCATTGGCCCAGCTTGGGCAGGATGTTGAAGGAGTACCAGTCGTAGGGCTTCTGCAGCGGCTTGGCGACCTTGGAGAACTCCAGCACCAGCAGGCGGCCACCCGGCTTGAGCACCCGGCACATCTCGGCCAGGGCCTGGTCCTTGTGGGTCATGTTGCGCAGGCCGAAGGCCACGCTCACCAGGTCGAAGGTGCCCGGCTTGAAGGGCAGCTTCTCGGCGTCGCAGATCGTCGTCGGCAGCGACAGGCCTTCGTCGAGCAGGCGGTCGCGGCCGGTGCGCAGCATGGCCTCGTTGATGTCGGTGTGCACCACGGTGCCGGTCGGGCCGACCTTGCGGGCGAAGGCGCGCGAGAGGTCGCCCGTGCCGCCGGCGATGTCCAGCACCACGTCGCCTTCCTTCAGGTTGGCCACGGCCACCGTGTAGGCCTTCCAGACCCGGTGCAGGCCCATGGACATGAAGTCGTTCATCAGGTCGTACTTGGAGGCGACCGAATCGAACACGCCCTTGACCTTGCCGGCCTTCTCGGCCTCGTCCACGGTTTCAAAACCGAAGTGGGTCTGCGACATGGAACTCTTTCCTGGAATGGGTGGTGGCGCCGACGGGCGCCCGGATCAGTGCGAGTGGCAGGACGGGCCGTCCTTGGGAGGCATCGGCGTGTCGCGGTCCACGCCGGCCAGCTTCAGCCGGGCCTCGTAGGCCGCCCAGTGCTCGGCCTGCCGCGCACCCAAATCGTACAGATAGGCCCAAGTGTAGAGGCCGGACTCGTGGCCGTCGTCAAAGCGCGGCTGCAGCGCATAGTGGCCCACCATGGCCACGTCGGTGATCAGCACGTTCCGCTTGCCGGTCTGCAGCACCTCCTGGCCCGGGCCGTGGCCCTGCACCTCGGCCGAGGGCGAGTACACGCGCAGCAGCTCGAAGGGAATGCGGAAGGTCTGGCCGTCGTCGAAGCCGATCTCCAGCACGCGGGAGGCCTGGTGCAGGGTCAGCGCGGTGGGGGTGGGGGAACTCATGCGGCAATCCAGCGGAAGTCAGGCATTCAGGGCGCGGCGCACCCGGTCGTCCAGTTCGGTCAGCGGCACGGCCAGGCGCTGGCCGGCCGGCGGCTCGGGCGTGCGCTGGCGGCTGCCCCAGATGGGCTGCGGGAAATGGCTGTCCCAGTCGAAGCGGGCGATGACGTGCCAGTGCAGGTGCGGCACCACATTGCCGAGCGTGGCCAGGTTGATCTTGGTGGGCTTGAGGCTGGTGCGCAGCACATGCTCCACGGCCAGCACCGCGTCCATCAGATGGGCGCGGTCCACGTGCGAGAGATCGCTCATCTCGGCCACGTGCTCGTTCCAGATCACGCGGTAGAAGGCCGGGAACTCCGGCGCGTCCAGCACCCGCACCACGCGCAGGCGCTCGCCCGCATGCACCAGCGACCAGGCCGCGGTGGCCTGGTGCTCGCACAGTTCGCAACCGGCCTGCTTCATCACACCAGCACCCGCTCGATGCCGCCGGCATTGGCGCGGGCGACGTAGTCTTCCATCCAGGTGGCGCCCAGGATCTTGCGCGCCATCTCGACGACGATGTAGTCGGCCTCCAGCAGGCCGTTCTGCAGGTCGTCGCCGTAGCGCGACAGGCCCTGCAGGCAGCTGGGGCAGGAGGTCAGGATCTTCAGGTCCTGCTGCTGGCCCACCACCCCGGTGGCGCGCAGCGTCGCCTCGGCCTTGCGCATCTCCTCTTCCTTGCGGAAGCGCACCTGGGTCGAGATGTCGGGCCGGCTGACCGCCAGCGTGCCGGACTCACCGCAGCAGCGCTCGCTCTTGATCACCGCGTCGCCGACCAGGGCCTTGACGGTCTTCATCGGGTCCTGCTGCTTCATCGGCGAATGGCAGGGGTCGTGGAAAAGGTAGCCACCGGCGCCGTCGAGCTTGATGCCCTTCTCGAGCAGGAACTCGTGGATGTCGATGATGCGGCAGCCCGGGAAGATCTTGTCGAAGTGGTAGCCCTGCAGCTGGTCGTAGCAGGTGCCGCAGCTCACCACCACCGTCTTGATGTCCAGGTAGTTCAGCGTGTTGGCCACGCGGTGGAACAGCACCCGGTTGTCGGTGATGATCTTCTCGGCCTTGTCGAACTGGCCGGCCCCGCGCTGCGGGTAGCCGCAGCACAGGTAGCCCGGCGGCAGCACGGTCTGCACGCCGGCATGCCAGAGCATGGCCTGGGTGGCCAGGCCCACCTGACTGAACAGGCGCTCGGAACCGCAGCCGGGGAAGTAGAACACCGCCTCCGTCTCGGCCGTGGTGACGGCCGGGTTGCGGATGATGGGCACATACTCCCGGTCCTCGATGTCCAGCAGTGCCCGCGCGGTCTTCTTGGGCAGGCCGCCCGGCATCTTCTTGTTGATGAAGTGGATCACCTGCTCCTTGATCGGGGCGGTGCCCACCGTGGCCGGCGGCGCGCTGGTCTGGTGCTTGGCGGCGATGGACAGCACGTCGTGCGCCAGTCGCTGGGCCTTCATGCCCACGCCGACGATGGCCGTGCGGGCCAGCTTGATCGTCTCCGGGTTGGTGGCGTTGAGCATCAGCATGGCCGCGGCCTGGCCGGGGCGGAAGCTCTTGCGGCCCATCTTGCGCAGCAGGTTGCGCATGGCCATCGTCACGTCGCCGAAGTCGATCTTCACCGGGCAGGGGCTCAGGCACTTGTGGCAGACCGTGCAGTGGTCAGCCACGTCCTCGAACTCCTCCCAGTGCTTGATCGACACGCCGCGCCGGGTCTGCTCCTCGTAGAGGAAGGCCTCGACCAGCAGCGAGGTGGCCAGGATCTTGTTGCGCGGGCTGTACAGCAGGTTGGCGCGCGGCACATGGGTGGAGCACACCGGCTTGCACTTGCCGCAGCGCAGGCAGTCCTTGACCGAGGCCGCGATGTCGCCGATGTCGCTCTGCTGCATGATCAGCGACTCGTGCGTCATCAGGCCGAAGCTGGGCGTGTAGGCGTGGGTCAGGTCGGCGGCATGCACCTCATCGCCCAGGCGGCTCAGGGCCTCGCCGCGCAGCAGCTTGCCACGGTTGAAGCGGCCTTCCGGGTCCACCTTGGCCTTGTAGGCGGTGAAGTTGGCCAGCTCCTCGTCCGAGAGGAACTCCAGCTTGGTGATGCCGATGCCGTGCTCGCCCGAGATCACGCCGTTGAGGCTGCGCGCCAGCACCATGATGCGGGCCACCGCCTCGTGCGCGGTCTTCAGCATCTCGTAGTTGTCGCTGTTGACCGGGATGTTGGTGTGCACATTGCCGTCGCCGGCGTGCATGTGCAGGGCCACCCACACGCGGCCGCGCAGCACGTCCTTGTGGACCTTCTTGACGCCCTCGATGATGGGCGCGAAGGTGGAGCCGGCGAACAGCAGCTGCAGCGGCTTGAGCAGGTCCTTCTTCCAGGACGCGCGCAGGGAATGGTCCTGCAGCTGGTCGAAGAAGCTGCGGCTCTCATTGGGCAGCACCTCGTCCAGGTGGTCGTGCCAGTGCTGCCACAGGCCGCGCACGCTGCGGATCAGCGCCAGCGCCTCGGGCACGCGCTCGTCCAGCAGTTCGTCGCGGGTGTGCTCGCCGGCCTCGTCGGTCTTGGCCAAGGGCAGCTCGCCCTCGGTGAAGAAGGCCTCCAGCCGCTCGGTCAGCGCCAGCTTGTTGCGCAGCGACAGCTCGATGTTGATCCGCTCGATGCCCAGGGTGTATTCGCCCATGCGCTCCAGCGGGATCACCACGTCCTCGTTGACCTTGAAGGCGTTGGTGTGGCGGCTGATGGCCGCGGTGCGCTTGCGGTCGGCCCAGAACTTCTTGCGGGCCTCGGGGCTGACGGCGATGAAGCCTTCGCCCGAACGGGCATTGGCCAGGCGGATGACCTCGCTGGCAGCCTTGGCCACGCGGTCCTCGTCGTCGCCGACGATGTCGCCGAACAGCGCCATCTTTGGCATGCCGCCGCGCTTGCTCTTGGTCGCATAGCCCACCGCCTTCAGGTAGCGGTCGTCCATGTGCTCCAGGCCGGCCAGGATGGCGCCCCCCGGCTGCTTCATCTCCTGGAACATGAAGTCCTTGATCTCGACGATCGAGGGCACGCAGTCCTTGGGGTTGCCGAAGAACTCCAGGCAGACGGTGCGGGTGTGCGCCGGCATGCGGTGCACCACCCAGCGCGCGCTGGTGATCAGGCCGTCGCAGCCCTCCTTCTGCACGCCGGGCAGGCCGGCCAGGAACTTGTCGGTGACGTCCTTGCCCAGGCCTTCCTTGCGGAAGACGCGGCCCGGGATGTCCAGGCGCTCGGTGCGTTCCAGGTGCTTGCCGCTGGCGTCGAAGTACTTCAGCTCGAAGCTGGCCACCTCGGCGTCGTGGATCTTGCCCAGGTTGTGGTTCAGCCGGGTGACCTCCAGCCACTTGGCCTCGGGCGTCACCATCTTCCAGCTGGCCAGGTTGTCCAGCGCGGTGCCCCACAGCACGGCCTTCTTGCCGCCCGCGTTCATCGCGATGTTGCCGCCCACGCAGGACGCCTCGGCCGAGGTCGGGTCCACCGCGAAGACGAAGCCGGCGCGCTCGGCCGCATCGGCCACCCGCTGGGTGACCACGCCGGCGCCGGTCCAGATCGTCGGCACGGGATGGTCCACGCCGGGCAGCGTGCTCATCTCGACCTCGGTCATCTGCTCGAGCTTCTCGGTGTTGATGACCGCGCTCTTCCAGGTCAGCGGCACGGCGCCGCCGGTGTAGCCGGTGCCGCCCCCGCGCGGGATCACGGTCAGGCCCAGTTCCACGCAGGCCGCCACCAGACCGGCCATCTCGGCCTCGGTGTCCGGGGTCAGCACGACGAAGGGGTATTCCACCCGCCAGTCGGTCGCGTCGGTCACGTGCGAGACGCGCGAGAGACCGTCGAACTTGATGTTGTCCTTGCGGGTGCACTGGGCGAACAGCTTGCGCGCACGCTGGCGCAGCTCGTCCACCTGCACGAAGCGGGTGGCGAAGCGGTCCACCGCAGCGCGGGCCAGCACCAGCAGCTCGCCCACATGGGCGTCGCGCTGGGCGTCCACCTCGGGGGTGCGGCGCTTCTCCACCTCGGTCAGGCGGTGGTGCAGGGCCTCGATCAGCTGACCGCGCCGGCGCGGGTTGTCCAGCAGGTCGTCGACCAGGTAGGGGTTGCGCTTGACGACCCAGATGTCGCCCAGCACCTCGTAGAGCATGCGGGCGGAGCGGCCGGTGCGGCGCTCGTCGCGCAGCAGGTTCAGCAGATCCCAGGCGCGCTCGCCCAGCAGGCGCAGCACGATCTCGCGGTCGGACAGCGAGGTGTAGTTGTACGGGATCTCGCGCAGCCGGGGCGCGGCGGCGTCTTCGACGGGGTGGTCCCCGTTCAGAGTGGGGACGGTGGGAATCGGCAGCGGCGCGTTCATGGCGGGCAGGCAAAAAGCGGGAGGACCGGGGGATCCGGCCGCACGCACCTGTCAGGGGCACGAGGGCGTGAATGATACCGTCCGGGGGAAACCCCGCCTGCGGGGCATGGCATGCTCTGGCCGGTTCCACCACCTCGCCCATCCACCCCGCCCATCCGCCCCATGCCATCGTCCGAGCGCCCCCCCTCCCCCGCCGCGGACGCCTGGCCGCGCTGGATCGCCCACCGCGGCGCCGGCCGCCGGGCCCCGGAGAACACCCTGGCCGCCTTCCGCCACGGCTGGCAGCTGGGCTACCGGGCCTTCGAGTGCGATGTGAAGCTCTCCGCCGATGGCGAGCCCTATCTGCTGCACGACGACACCCTGGAGCGCACGACCTCGGGCCAGGGCCCGGCCGCGGCGGCGGACTGGGCCACCCTGTCCCGGCTGGACGCTGGCGCCTGGTGCGGCCCCGGCTGGGCCGGTGAGCCCCCCGCCCGGCTGGCGGCCCTGGCCGCCTTCGCGAACGCCGAAGGCTTGCATGTCAATCTCGAACTCAAGCCGTTGCCCGGGCAAGCCGAAGCGACCGGCCAGGTGGTGGCACACGCGGTGCGGCGGCTCTGGCATACCGGCACCCCGGCGCCCTGGCTGTCCTCCTTCCAGCCGGCGGCCCTCGCGGCGGCGGCCGTCGCGGCCCCGGAACTGCCCCGGGCCCTGCTGCTGGACACCCTGACGCCGGGCTGGGTGGCGCAGGCGCAGGCCCTGGGCTGCCAGGGCGTGGTGCTGAACCACCGGCTGATGGACGCCGACACCCTGCGCAGCCTGCACGCCCACGGCCTGGCCGGCTGGGTCTACACGGTCAACGAAGCCGACCGGGCCGACGCCCTGTGGGCCCTGGGCGTGGACCGCATCATCACCGACACCCTGGGGCCCTGAGCCCGGGTCTCAGGCCACGCCAGCATCCACGGCCTCCAGCCGGCGCGCCGGGCTGTCCACCGAGGGCAGCTCCCGCACCGCCTGGATGCGCGGCAGCCGCCAGGCCACCAGCGCCAGCAGCGCGCAACTGGCGCCTGCAAAGCCCAGCGCCGCCCGCAGGCTGACATGCTCGCCCAGCCAGCCGCCCAGCATGGCGCCGGGCACCGAAGGCAGCAGGATCAGCCAGCGCATCACGCTGGTCATGCGGCCCAGCAGCGGCTCGGGCGTGACGGCCTGGCGCAGCGCGATGAAGTTGATGAAGATGAAGATGGCCCCGGCACCGAACAGGCTCAGGCAGACCACGAAGGCGGCCACGCCCAGCGGCCCCACCGGCGCCAGCGTCAGCAGCAGCCAGCCCAGGGCGGTGCAGGCAAAGCCGCTCACCAGCGCCGGGCCCGGCCCCAGGCGGCGGCTGAGGCGGTCGCCCAGCAGGCTGGCCGTGACCGTGCCCACGCCCAGGGCCACATAGCTCAGGCCCACAGCCTGCTCGCTCAGGCCCAGCCGGCGGGTGGCGAAGAGGATCTGGACCACGTTGGCGCACTGGTGGCACAGCTGCCAGGCCCCCACGCAGGCGGCCAGCGTCACCAGCAGGCGCTGCTGCCGCACGAAGGACAGTCCGGCCCGCAGGTCGCGCCAGAAGCTGCCCGCCTGCGCCGGGCGCAGCGTCTCCTGCACCCGGATCAGCCGCAGGATGGCCGCCGAGCCGATCAGCAAGACCGCGTTGACCAGCAGCGCCAGCGGCGCGCCCAGGGCCCGGATCAGCGCGCCGGCCACCGCCGGCCCCGCCACCTCGGCCCCGGAGTTGGCCAGCGCGTTCTTGGCATGGGCCTCCACCAGCCGGTCGCGCTCCACCACCTGGGTCAGCACGATCTGCGAGGCCGAACCGGCCGTGGTGTTGACCGCCCCGATCACGAAGGCCACCGCGTAGAGCCAGCCCATCTGCAGCCAGCCCAGCCACCAGGCCAGCGGCACGGTGACCACCACCAGCGCCAGGCTCAGCTCGCCGGCGATGTAGACCGGCAGCTTGCGCACCCGGTCCAGCCACACCCCGGTGGGCAGCGAGAACAGCAGGAAGGGCAGCAGCTCCATGGTGGTCAGCCAGCCCATCTGGGTGGGCGAGGCGTGCAGCAGCACGGCCGCGGTCAGCGGCACCGCCAGCAGGGTCACCTGGGTGCCCAGGGAGCTGATCAGGATCGAAGACCAGAGCCGGCGGTAGGTCGGGTCACGCAGCAGGTCGTCGGGCGCGAGCCGGATCCGCGCGCGCAAAGCCATCCACCAGGACCTCATGGGTCACGTTCTCTTTCTGTTCGGGAGCCCGGCACCCGGGTAGGGCACAGGCGGGCAACGATGCTAGCAGCGCCGTGGCGGCGCCGACACAGCCCCCGGCCGGAACAGGGTCACGGCTCCGCAATAATCGCGGGATGTCCGCCCCCGACCCCCTTGACCGCTACCTGACCGAACAGGTGGTGGGCCCGGCCACGCTGCTGACGCTCGGTCCCGGCCAGGGCGTGCGCGAAGTCTCGGACCGCGCCCTGTGGCTGGAGGGCCTGGGCGACCGCAGCCGGCTGCTGGCCGGGCTCGCCCGCGGCCTCGGCCAGGACCACCCGGCGGCCGCCCTGGCCGGCCAGCCCCTGGACCTGGTCGCCCTGCCCCGCCTGCGCCGGCGCCTGCTGGCGGCCCTGTGGCTGGGCTGGAGCACCCTGCTGGCCGGTGGCGTCTGGGCCCTGGCCCGCTGGAGCACCGGAGGTCCGGGATGAGCGCCCCCACCCCACCGCAGGACACCCTGCTGCTGGACCCAGTGGCGATGCACATCGTCAACCGGGTGGCCGAAGGCACCGTGCTGGAAGGCACGCTGAACTTCAAGGGCGGCCTGCTGCTGCAGGGCACGCTGCGCGGCGAGGGCGAGATCGCCGGCCGCCTGGTCATCTGGCACACCGGCCAGCTGCAGGGGCGCTTCCGCATCCTGGGCGACCTGATCGTGCTGGGCCACCTGGGCGGCGTGACCGACGACACCGACACCAGCACCGCCATCGAATGCCAGGGCACCGTGCAGGTGGCCAGCACCGGCGTCTGCACCGGCAGCCTGAGCGCCGCCCGCCTGCGCCTGTACGAAGGCGGGGTGATGCAGGGCCCCTTCCGCACCCTCCAGCGCGAGCGCCTGCTGCCCGTGCTGGACACCATGGCCTGATCCCCGATGGACACCGAATCCCCCGAACCGTCCTTTCCGCCGCGCATTCCCCTGGGCGCCGCCCTGCCGGACCTCAGCCACCTGCCGACGCTGGACCTGCCCACCCTGGCGCCGGCCGCGCCCCTGCCCTCGGCGCCGCGCCATTCGCAGCTGGCCGCGGGCTGGCGTTTCGAGGGCCAGGTCACGCTGGAAGGCAGCCTGACGGTGGCCGGCGAGCTGCAGGGCCGCGTGCGCACCCCTGGCAGCGAGGGCCATGTCACCATCACCGAGACCGGCCACCTGCAGGGCGAGCTGCAGGCGCGCAGCCTGTCGGTGCTCGGCCGCGCCGAGGGCGATCTGGACGTCTCCGGCGGCCGGGCGGCCCTGCATGCCAGCGCGGTGGTCAGCGGCCGGCTGCGCTACGGTCAACTGCAGGTCAACGGCGCCGAGCTGAACGCCCAGGTCGAACGGGTGAGCGCCGCGCCGGCCACCGGCCATGACGCCCCCTGATTCCGCCCCCCGCCTGCTGGACCGGGAGAGCCTGCGCCGCCAGGCCCTGGCGCGCGCCCAGGCCCAGGGCGCCCCGCTGGCACGCCGCCGCCTGCGGGCCCGCCAGTGGCGTTGGGCCCTGGGCCGGGGGCTGCTGTGGGCCAGCGCACCGGCCCTGCTGGGCACCGCCGCCTGGGCCTGGCACAGCGGCTGGCTGGCGCCCTGGCTGGGTGCACACTGAGGCCCGGGCACACCCGCTCACAAGCCGGCAGTGCCCCTGCGGCACAATGATTCCCACCCGAGGCTAACGCCCCCCACGCACGGTCCGCCCATGTCCGACACCACCCCGAACTTCAGCCCCCGCCTGGTGCCCGTCGAGGCCCTGAACGCCATCTCCAGCCTGATCGCCGAAGGCGCCTTGTTCGAAGGCTCGTTCAGCGCCCAGCAGGGCCTGGGGCTGCGCATCGACGGCGTGCTCAAGGGCGGCATCCAGGTGGCCCAGGGCGGCACAGTCCACATCGGCCCGGGCGGCCGGGTGGAGCAAACCACCATCGAGGCCGACCATGTGCTGATCGAAGGCCGGGTGCAGGGCACCGTCATCGCCCGCCAGACGCTGGAGATCACCGGCAGCGGCACGCTGATCGGCGACGCGCTCTACGACGCCCAGCTGGACGTGCACCCGCGGGCCAAGCTCAAGGGCAAGGTGGAATACCGCGGCGAGCTGGACGCCCCCTCGCCCGCGCCCTACTGAGCTGAGGCCTGAGACGGGCCGGCCATGGACACCGCCTTCTACGACCGGCTGGCCCCTGACTACCACCTGCTCTATCC
Source organism: Ideonella dechloratans (assembly GCF_021049305.1). Lineage (GTDB taxonomy): Bacteria > Pseudomonadota > Gammaproteobacteria > Burkholderiales > Burkholderiaceae_C > Ideonella > Ideonella dechloratans. The sequence goes on along the minus strand of NZ_CP088081.1, from coordinate 1,228,795 downwards.
GGATTGGGAACGCGCCGTGGCGCGGCAAGGGGCCGCCCTGGCTGCCGTGCTGCACGCGCACGGCGTGGCGTCGGGCGACCCTGTGCTGGACGCCGCCTGCGGCATCGGCACCCAGACCCTGGGCCTGATCGCGCAGGGCTTCGCCCTCACGGCATCCGACCTTTCACCCGGCGCAGTGACGCGCCTGCAACAGGAGCTGGACGCACGCGGCCTGCACGCCACGCTGCGGGTGGACGACCTGCGCCGCCTGAGCGGCACGGCCACCGGCAGCCAGGCGGCGGTGCTGGCCTGCGACAACAGCCTTCCCCACCTGCTCAGCGACGCAGAGGTCCTGCAGGCCTTTGCCAGTGCCTGGCGCTGCCTGCGGCCGGGCGGTCTGCTGCTGATCTCGGTGCGCGATTACGCCGCCATCCCCCGCGTCAGCCCGGATGTGCGGCCCTACGGCGCCCGGCGGGACGCCGAGGGTCGGCGCTTCCTGGCGGTGCAGGTCTGGGAGTGGGATGGCGACTGCTACGACCTGCGGCTGTACCGCACGGTGGAGCACCCCGACGGCCGCTGCGACACCGAGGTGCTGCACAGCCGCTACCGGGCCATCACGCTGGACCGCCTGGCGGAGCTGATGGCCGAGGCCGGCTTCGAGGCTATCGAGCGCCGCGACGATGTGCTGTTCCAGCCGGTGCTGCTGGGGCGCAAGCCCGCGGCACCGGCCTGACCCGCTCAGGAGCGATAGTCGGCGTTGATGCTGACGTAGTCGTGCGAGAGGTCGCAGGTCCAGACGGTGGCGCTGGCGGCGCCGCGGCCCAGGTGCACGCGCACGGTGATCTCGGCCTGCTTCATCACGCGCTGGCCGTCCTCTTCCCGGTAGGCCGGGTTGCGGCCGCCCTGGGTCACCACGTGCACGTCGTCCAGGAACATCTCGATGCGGGTCTGGTCCAGGTCGGCGATGCCGGCATAGCCCACCGCGGCCAGGATGCGGCCCAGGTTGGGGTCGCTGGCGAAGAAGGCCGTCTTGACCAGGGGCGAGTGGGCGATGGCGTAGGCGGCCAGCTGGCACTCGGCCTCGGTCCGGCCACCCTCGATCTGCACGGTGATGAACTTGGTGGCGCCCTCGCCGTCACGCACGATGGCCTGGGCCAGCTGCTGGGCCACGGCGAACACGGCCGCCTGGAGGGCCTGGCCCTCCGCGCTGTCCAGCGCGGTGATCTCGGCGTGGCCGGCCTGGCGGGTGGCGATCAGCACGAAGCTGTCGTTGGTGGAGGTGTCACCGTCGATCGTGATGCGGTTGAAGGAGGCGTCGGCCGCGGCCTTGACCAGCGGCTGCAGCAGGGCCGGCGCGATCACCGCGTCGGTGGCGACGAAGCCCAGCATCGTGGCCATGTTGGGACGGATCATGCCGGCGCCCTTGGAGATGCCGGTGACGGTGACGGTCTTGCCACCGATCTGCACCTGGCGCGAAGCGGCCTTGGGCAGGGTGTCGGTGGTCATGATGCCTTCGGCGGCACGGCCCCAGTTCGTGGCGGACAGGTCGGCCAGCGCCGCCGGCAGGCCGGCTTCGATGCGCTCGACCGGCAGCGTCTCCATGATCACGCCGGTGGAAAACGGCAGCACCTGCTGCGGCTGCACGCCCACCTGGGCGGCCAGGGCCGCGGCGGTGCGGCGGGCCCGCGCCAGGCCGTCGGCACCGGTGCCGGCATTGGCGTTGCCGGTGTTGATCACCAGCGCACGCACCGCGGTGCCGACGGCCAGGTGTTCACGGCAGACCTGCACCGGCGCGGCGCAGTAGCGGTTCTGGGTGAACACGCCGGCCACGGCCGAGCCTTCGGCCAGTTCGATCACCACCAGGTCCTTGCGATGGGCCTTGCGCACCCCGGCTTCGGCAATGCCCAGGCGCACGCCGGCCACGGGATGAAGTTGCTCGGGAACAGGGGCTTGCAGATTCACAGGCATGGCGGTCGCTCAGGCGGTGGTGAGGAAAACAGGGGCTGGAATGAGACCAGGGCGCCCCGCGCTGTGCAGCATGGGGCGCCCTGGGGCATCAGGTGCCGGCATTGTAGGAGCCGGCGGGTATCGCAGCAGCGTCTGCCCGGCAGGGGCAGCGGCACTCAGCGCCGCACTCAGTCGCGCGGCTTGCGGCCCTTCTTGGCCGGTGCGGCGGCGGGTGCCTCGGGTGCGGCCGAGAACAGGCGGGCGGCGCGGCCCTTGAGCTCCAGCAGCTCCGAAGGCGTCACCGAGTACTTGCGGCCGACCACGTCGACCTCGATGCGGAACTCGACTTCCTTGCTGCCGTTGGACAGCATGCCGCAGGTGAATTCGTACTCGGCGTCTTCGGCCGGGAAGCCGCTGTAGGGCGGATCGTTGTCCTCGCTCAGCACCACGTTGCGGATTTCGCCGCTGGCGAGGTCGAGGATGCCGGTGGACTCGACGATGGTCTCGGCCAGTTCGTCAACGATCTTGATGGGCAGTTGCAGGTCCAAGGCAGGCTCGCAGGATTCGGGAAAAGGGGGCGAATTGTAGGCCGCTTCGCCCGCCGGGGCACCGGTGCTCAGGGATTCAGCCAGGCCTGCCGGATCTTGCGACCGCACAAGCGCGAGGTGTTGTACGGCGTCTGGGTCGGGTCGGTGTTGTAGACGTTGGCCGCGTCGTAGCGGGCCAGCACGCCGTACCAGGTCTTGCTCTTGTCGATCCAGGGGTAGAAGCCGAACTTGCCGGGGCTGCTGAAGGTGCCGTCGCCCAGGCTGGGATCGTCTTCCACCCAGTGGCCCAGGCTGTAGTGCCAGCTCTCGTTGCCGATGTCGTTGGGCCCGCCCGGATGGGACTGGTTGATCGGGCTGAAGATCACGCCGGTGCAGTCGCTGCCGTTGGCGTGGGCGCACACCGCGTGCTGGCCCAGAGCCGCGGCGGTCTGTGCCAGGGTGCCGTCCAGCACATGGCGCAGGAACAGGCCGTAGTTGCTGGCATTGGTGCCCAGGCCGCCGGCCAGCTGCACGTTGGTGTAGTTGAAGGAGTTCGTCGGCATGCCCTTGATGCCCTTGAGGGCGGTGGTCAGGCTGCTGGTGGTGTAGCTGCCCCAGCCGCGCTGCACCGCGTGCACCTGCATGTGGCCGCCACCGTAGTAGAACTGGCCGGCCGTGTCGGCCTCGTAGTCGCCATTGGTGCCGCTGAAGCGTCCGGCCGCCGTCAGGCAGGCGGCCACGGTCATGCCCGTGGTCGAGCTGCAGTCGTTGAAATTGGTATAGCCCGAGCGCATGGAGAGGTAGCTCACGTCATCGGCACTGAGCACACCCTTCTGGGCCTCGATCACCGCGCTGGCATACACCCACTTGGACGCCGAGGCCACCGGCATCAGCGTGGTGGCCGTGGGCTTGGTCGTGCCCGTGCCGCCCTGGCCACTGCCGAGCTTGCCGGTCTTGTCGCCGATCTCCCAGTAGAAGGCCGTGATGCCCGTGCAGGCCGGATCGGTGGTGGCGGCCTTGGCCGCCGCGGCCTGCCGGTCGCTGACGGTCACGGTGGTGGTGGCGGTCGTGGTGCTTGTCGTGGTGGGGGTGGTCGTCCGGGTGCGCCGCACTGCGGCGGCCTGGGTCAGGGAGGCCGTGCTGTCCGTGGCTGCGGCACTGTCGGTGCCCGTGCCGTCCCCGCCTCCACCGCAGCCGGCCAACACGGCCGCCAACGCCCCCACGCCACACCACCCCGCCGCACGCACTCGCATCACTCGATCTCCAGAAGCGCCCCGTCAACGAACGACGTGGCGCCCCTCCTATCGACGCGGGGGCAGGAAGCTTTAACGGAAAGATACGGCTTGAAACACCCTCAGTTGCACAGAGTTCAATCCGTCACGCCGGGGGCCGGAATGTGCACCGGCGTGCTGTGCCAGATGTCGTGCGCGTACTCGGCGATGGTCCGGTCCGACGAGAAGAAGCCCATGCCGGCCACGTTGAGCACCGCCTTGCGGGTCCACTCGTCCTCGGCCCGGTACAGGGCGTCCACCCGGTCCTGGGTGTCCACGTAGCTGCGGTAGTCGGCCAGCAGCAGGTAGTGGTCGCCCCAGTTCACCAGGGTGTCCACGATGGGCTGGTAGCGGGCCGGCTCGCCGGGGCTGAAAACCCCGGTGGCGATCATCTCCAGCACCCCGGCCAGCTCGTCGTCCTCCTCCAGCCATTCGCGGGGCTGGTAGCCCCGGGCGCGCAGGCCGGCCACTTCCTCGGCGGTGTGGCCGAAGATGAAGATATTGTCCTCGCCCACATGCTCGCGCATCTCCACGTTGGCGCCGTCCAGCGTGCCGATGGTCAGCGCCCCGTTGAGGCCGAACTTCATGTTGCCCGTGCCCGAGGCCTCGGTGCCGGCGGTGGAAATCTGCTCGGACAGGTCGGCCGCCGGGATGATGACCTCGGCCAGGCTCACGCTGTAGTTGGGGATGAACACCACCTTGAGCCGGTCGCCCACGCGCGGGTCATGGTTGACGACTTCGGCCACGTCGTTGATGAGCCGGATCACCAGCTTGGCCATGTGGTAGGCCGAGGCGGCCTTGCCGGCGAACACCACCACCCGCGGCACCCACTGCGCGTCGGGCTGGTCCAGGATGCGGCGGTAGCGGGTGATGACGTGCAGCACGTTGAGCAGCTGCCGCTTGTATTCGTGGATGCGCTTGACCTGCACGTCGAACAGGGCCGTGGTGTCCAGGCTCACGCCCAGGCGCTTCTGCACCAGGGCGGCCAGCCGCTCCTTGTTCTGGCGCTTGACCCGGCGGAAGGCCCCCAGGAAGCCCGGCAGCTCGATGGCCGCCTTCAGGCCCTCGAGCTGGTCGAGCTGGCGGCGCCAGCCGCGGCCGATGCGCTGGTCCAGCAGCTGGGCCAGGCCGGGGTTGGCCTGGGCCAGCCAGCGGCGCGGCGTGATGCCGTTGGTCTTGTTGTTGAAGCGCTCGGGCCAGAGCTTGGCGAAGTCCGCGAAGATGGACTGCTTCATCAGCTCGGAATGCAGGGCCGACACACCGTTGACCGAGTGGCTGGCCAGCACCGCCAGGTAGGCCATGCGCACGCGGCGCTCGCCGGTCTCGTCCACCAGCGAGAGCTTGCGCTGCAGCTCGGTGCCGCCACCCGGCTGGCTGCCCAGCTGGCCCAGGAAGCGGGCGTTGATGTCGAAGATGATGCGCAGGTGGCGCGGCAACACCCGGCCCAGCACCTCCACCGGCCAGGTCTCCAGGGCCTCGTGCATCAGCGTGTGGTTGGTGTAGCTGAAGATCTTCTGGCAGTGCGCCCAGGCCACGTCCCAGGGCAGGCGGTGCTCGTCCACCAGCACCCGCATCAGCTCGGGGATGGCCAGCACCGGGTGGGTGTCGTTCAGGTGGATGCTGACCTTGTCGGAGAGCTGGTCGAAGCTGGTGTGGCTGCGCAGGTAGCGCCGGATCAGATCCTGCACGCTGGCCGAGACGAAGAAGTACTCCTGGCGCAGGCGCAGCTCGCGGCCCGAGGGCGTGGAGTCGTCCGGGTAGAGCACGCGCGAGACGTTCTCGCTGTGGTTCTTGGTCTCCACCGCGCCGAAGTAGTTGCCCTGGTTGAAGGCCTTGAGGTCCATCTCCTCGGTGGCCTTGGCGCTCCACAGCCGCAGCGTGTTGGTGGCCATGGTGCCGTAGCCCGGGATGATGGTGTCGTAGGCCATGGCCAGCACATCGTCGGTGTCCACCCAGCGCACGCCGCCGTGCGTGTCTTCCAGCCGGCCGCCGAAGCGCACGCGGTAGCTCACCTCGGGCCGCGGGAACTCCCAGGGATTGCCGTGGGTGAGCCAGTAGTCGGGGGTCTCCACCTGGCGCCCGTCCTGGATCAGCTGGCGGAACATGCCGTAGTCGTAGCGGATGCCGTAGCCGAAGCCCGGCACGCCCAGGGTGGCCATGGAGTCGAGGAAGCAGGCCGCCAGCCGGCCCAGGCCGCCGTTGCCCAGGGCGGCGTCGGGCTCCAGGTCGAACAGGCCGTCCAGGTCCACCTCCAGTTCCTGCAGGGCCTGCTTGAGGGCCGGCATCAGCTCCAGCGCCAGCACCGCATTGCTGAAGGTGCGGCCGATCAGGAACTCCATCGAGAGGTAGTAGACCCGCTTCACATCCTGCGCGTACTGGGCGCGGGTGGTCTGCATCCAGCGTTCGACCAGGTGGTCGCGGATGGCATAGGCCGCCGCGTGCATCCAGTCATCGGGACGGGCCGACACCGGGTCCTTGCCCACCTGGTAGATCAGCTTGTTGGCGATGTGGCGCTTGAGCGCCGCCACGCTGGTGCGGCCCATGTGGTCGTACTCGTGCTCGAACTGGTTGGCGTCCATCGCGGTCGGCTCCTCGGTTCAGGTGGAAATGGCCTCAGCGGCCCAGGGCGGCACGGTACATGGCCAGATAGCCCTGGGCAGCCACCGCCCAATCGTGGTGCTGCGCCATCGCGGTGCGCTGGACGGACACCCAGTCCCGCTTGCGGCGGTAGAGCGCGAAGGCCCGTCGCACGGCCGCGTCCAGACCCGCCTCGTCGAAGGCATCGAACACGAAGCCGGTGGCACGTCCCTCATCCAGGGCCTCCAGGGAACAGTCGGTCACGGTGTCGCCCAGCCCGCCCACGCGGCGCACCAGCGGCAGCGCGCCATAGCGCAGGCCGTAGAGCTGGGTCAGGCCGCAGGGCTCGAAACGGGACGGCACCATGATCACGTCGCCCCCGGCCACCATCTGGTGGGCCAGGGACTCGTCGTAACCGATGCGCACCCCCACCGAATCGGGCCAGCGGCCGGCCAGATCGCGGAATGCAGCTTCCATGCCGACGTCCCCGCTGCCCAGCAGGGCGAACTGGCCGCCGCGGGCGGCCAGCTTGGGCAGGGTCTCCAGCACCAGGTGCAGGCCCTTCTGCTCGGTCAGGCGGCTGACCACCACGAACAGCGGCACATCGGGCACCGGGGCCAGGCCCAGCAGCTTCTGCAGCGCCGCCTTGTTGCGGGCCTTGCCGGCCAGCTTCAGCCCATCGAAGGGCGCGGCGATCAGCGGGTCCTTGGCGGGGTTCCACACCGCGTCGTCCACGCCGTTCAGGATGCCGTGCAGCACCGCGCTGCGCCGGCGCAGCAGGCCGTCCAGCCCCATGCCCTGCTCGGGCGACTGGATCTCTCGGGCGTAGCTGGGGCTGACGGTGCTGATGCGGTCGGCATAGAAGAGGCCGGCCTTCATGAAGTTCAACGCGCCGTGGAACTCCAGGCCCTCGGGGTTGAAGAAGTGCAGCGGCAGGCCCAGCTCACCGAAGTGCCGCGCATCGAAGCTGCCCTGGTAAGCCAGGTTGTGGATGGTGAAGACCGAAGCCACCGGCACCCCCATGGCCTTCATGCAGGCGGGCGCCAGCGCGGCATGCCAGTCATGGGCATGCACCAGCTCGGGCCGCCAGTAGCCGTCGATCCCGCCGGCCAGTTCGGCCGCGGCCCAGCCCAGGCGGGCGAAGCGCAGGTGGTTGTCGGCATAGGGCTGCTGCTGGGCGTCGGCATAGGGCCCGCCGGGCCGCTGGTAGAGCGCCGGGGCGTCCACCACATAGGCGCGGCAGCCCACGGACGGCAGTTCGCCATAGAGCAGCCGCGCGCCCGGCACGCCGCCATGGGGGGCCAGTTCACCCACCGTCACCGGCTCCTTCAAGCCGGCCATCACCGCCTCGAAGCCGGGCAGCAGCACCCGCACCTCGGCACCCGCGCCCTGGAGCGCGGCCGGCAGCGCGCCGGCCACATCGGCCAGCCCGCCGGTCTTCAACAGGGGATAAATCTCGGCACAGACCTGCAAGACGCGCATGCGCCCTCCTTCTTCAGAGCTTGTCCAGCATGGCGCGGGTGACGAGCACCACGCCGCCGGGGCTGCGGTAGAAGCGCTTGGCGTCCAGTTCCGGGTCCTCGCCGACCACCAGGCCCTCGGGCAGCTTGCAGCGGCGGTCGATCACCGCGTTGCGGATGCGGCAATGGCGGTTGACCTGCACATCGGGCAGCACCACGGTGCGCTCCAGCTGGCTGTAGGAGCGTATCAGCACATTGGAGAACAGCACCGAGTTCAGCACCGTGGCCCCGGAGACGATGCAGCCGCCGGAGACCAGCGAATCGATGGCTTCGCCGCGGCGGCCATCCTGGTTGTGCACGAACTTGGCCGGCGGCAGCTGTTCCTGGTAGGTCCAGATCGGCCAGTCCCGGTCGTACATGTTCAGTTCGGGCGTGGTGGAGGCCAGGTCCAGGTTGGCGGCCCAGTAGGCGTCCACCGTGCCCACGTCGCGCCAGTAGGCCCGCGAATACGGCGGGTTGGCGATGGCCGACATCGAGAAGGGGTGCGCCAGGGCCTGGCCCTCGCTCACCGCCTTGGGGATCAGGTTCTTGCCGAAGTCGTGGTCCGAGGCCGGATCCCGGGCGTCCTCGTCGAGCAGGCGGTAGAGGTAGTCGGCATTGAAGATGTAGATGCCCATGCTGGCCAGCGACAGTGCCGGTTGGCCGGGCATGGGCGGCGGGTCGGCCGGCTTCTCGACGAAGCTGGTGACGCTGCGCTGCTCGTCCACCGCCATCACGCCGAAGCCGGAGGCCTCCAGCCGGGGCACCTCGATGCAGCCCACCGTCACCCCGCGGCCGCTGGCCACATGGTCGGCCAGCATGATGGAGTAGTCCATCTTGTAGACATGGTCGCCCGCCAGGATGACCACGTACTGCGGCTGCATGTCGCGCACGATGTCCAGGTTCTGCCAGACGGCATCGGCGGTGCCGCGGTACCAGTCCACCTCGTTGACGCGCTGCTGGGCCGGCAGCAGGTCGACGAAATCACCCATCTCGCTGCGCATGAAGCTCCAGCCGCGCTGCAGGTGGCGCAGCAGCGAATGCGACTTGTACTGGGTGACCACGCCGATGCGGCGAAAACCCGAGTTCACGCAGTTGGACAGCGCGAAGTCGATGATGCGGAACTTGCCGCCGAAGTGCACCGCCGGCTTGGCCCGGTTGTCGGTGAGGTTCATGAGGCGCGAGCCACGTCCGCCGGCCAGCACCAGCGCCATGGTGCGCCGGGCCAGCCAGCGGGTTTCGGCACTGCGGTTGAGGTCCATCTCGTCTCTCTCCAGGAAGGTCAGATCAGGTCGGGCCACCGTGCGCGGTGGTCTCGGTCAGGGCGTGGCTGCACAGCAGCTGCACGCTGTGGGCGGGCACCGAGAAGGGGCCGGGCGGATGCTGGCCCTCGGGCGGCTGGCCCAGGGCATGGCGGCTGTCCAGGCGGCCGATCCAGGCCGGCCCCCGGCTGAGCGGCGGCAGGGTGAACAGGCGGTCCGACCCCGTCGGGTTGAACAGCAGCAGGGTCTCGTGGTCGGCCCCCGGCGGGGCCAGCTGCACCGTCAGGGCCCGGTCGTGCCGGTCGTGCCAGTCGGCCGCGGCCAGCGGAGCGCCGTCCGGGCGCAGCCAGCGCACATCGGGCAGTCCGTCGGGGCCGGGCCGGCCGTGCAGCCACAGGTCGCCGCGCAGGGCGGTGTCGCAGCGGCGCAGCTGGGTCAGCCGGGCGATGTAGGCCGCCAGGCTGCGGCTGTCGGGTGCGGTCCAGTCCAGCCAGGTGAGCGCGCTGTCCTGGCAGTAGGCGTTGTTGTTGCCTTGCTGGCTGTGGCCCAGCTCGTCGCCCATCAGCAGCATGGGCGTGCCGCGCGAGAGCAGCAGCGTGGCCAGCAGCGCGCGCTGCAGCCGCCCGCGCAGCACCAGCACCGCCGGGTCGTGGCTGGGGCCTTCGGTGCCGCAGTTCCAGCTCAGGTTCTCGTGGTGGCCGTCGCGGTTGCCCTCGCCATTGGCCAGGTTGTGACGCTGGTTGTAGCTCAGCAGGTCGCGCAGGGTGAAGCCGTCGTGCGCGGTGATGAAGTTCAGGCTGGCCGCCGGGCGGCGCGGGCGCTTGGGGTCGTGGCGGAAGCGGTCGCTGGAGCCGGCCAGCCGGTTGGCCAGCTCGGCCCGGTCGGCCCGTCGGTCCTCGGGGCGCAGCCAGTAGGCGCGCCAGCCATCGCGGGCCTGGTCGTTCCATTCGAACCAGCCCACCGGGAAATGGCCCAGCTGGTAGCCCTCGGGCCCCAGGTCCCAGGGCTCGGCGATCATCAGGCAGCGCCGCAGCACCGGGTCGGTCTGCCAGGCGCCGAAGAAGGCCGCACCCGGGCTGTAGCGGCCCTGGTCGTCCCGCCCCAGCGCGGGGGCCAGATCGAAGCGGAATCCGTCCACCCCGTAGCTCTGCACCCAGTGCCGCAGCGCGTCGATGACCATGCGCAGCACCATCGGCTCGCCCAGGTTCAGGGTGTTGCCGCAGCCGCTCCAGTCCAGGTAGGCGCCCGGCTGCTTCGGGTCGTGGCGGTACCAGTGGCGGTTGGCCAGCCCCTTGAGGCTCAGGCAGGGCCCCTGCAGGTCGGTTTCGGCGCTGTGGTTGAACACCATGTCCAGCACCACTTCGAAGCCCGCCCTGCGCAAGGTCGCAATCGCCTGACGCAGCTCCTCGGCCGCGCTCAGCCCGCCCTGCCCGCTGGCATAGCGCGGCTCCGGCGCCATGAAGCCGATGGGCGTGTAGCCCCAGTGGTTGGACAGGCCCTGGCGCTGCAGCCGGGCTTCGTCGGCCCGCGCCTGCACCGGCATCAGCTCCAGCGTGGTCACGCCCAGCGCCTTCCAGTGGGCGATCAGGGCCGGATGGGCCAGGCCGGCGTAGGTGCCGCGCAGGGCCTCGGGCACCTCGGGGTGCAAGGCCGTGGCGCTGCGCACATGCACCTCGGCCACCACCCGGTGGCCCAGCGGCACCGGTGGCACGTCCACCACCGGCGCACGAGCCGGCGCCTGCACCCGGGCCTTGAGGGCGATGTCGCCGTTGTCCTGCGGATGGGGCCGGCGCGGGTCGACCGGGTCGAAGTCCAGATAGCGGTCCAGCTCGCCGGCGTAGCGGCCCACCACCGCATGGGCATAGGGGTCCAGCAGCAGGCGTTGCGGGTTGAAGCGCAGGCCCTGCGCCGGTTGCCAGGGGCCGGCCGCGCGCCAGCCATAGACCTGGCCCGGGCCCACGCCGGGCACGGTGGCGTGCCAGATGCCCAGGTGGACATGCGGCACCGGCAGGCGCTGCAGCTCGTGGCGGCCGCTGTCGTCGAACAGGCACAGCCAGACGGCCTCGGCCTCCGGCGCCCAGACGGCGAACTGCACGCCCCCGGCCACCGGGTGGGCGCCCAGGTGGTGGGGGTCGCCGGGCGGCAGGGCTTGCATGGCTTCGGCGTGTCGCATGGTCACCCCTGCCCTTCCTCGGACACGGCCTGCGGCACCAGCATCACGGTGGCCAGCGGCGGCAGCGTCAGACGCACCGAGGTGGGCCAGCCATCGCTGGGCATGTCCTCCACCACCAGCGGGCCGGGCGAGACGCCGCTGCCGCCATAGACCACGTCGTCGGTGTTGATCAGCAGCGTCCAGCGCTGGCCGGCCGGCAGCGGTGGCAGGCCCAGGCGGTAGCCGTGGCAGACCTCGGGCGTGAAATGGGCAATGACGACCACCCGCTGCCCGTCGGCCGCCCCCGGCACGGCGCGGCGTTCGCAGGCCAGCACCGCGTGGGCGGCGTCGTCATGGCGCAGCCACTGGAAGCCGGCCGAGTCGTGGTCCAGCCGGTACAGCGCGGGGTGGTGACGCAGCACCCGATTCAGGTCGCGCACCAGGCGCTGCAGGCCCGCGTGCGGTGCATGGGCCAGCAGATGCCAGGGCAGACCGGCGTCGGCGTTCCACTCTTCCCAGGGGCCGATCTCGTTGCCCATGAACAGCAGCTTCTTGCCCGGGTGGCCCCACATCCAGCCATAGGCCGCGCGCAGCGTGGCGAAGCGCTGCCAGGTGTCGCCGGGCATCTTGCCCACCATCGAACCCTTGCCGTGCACGACCTCGTCGTGCGAGATGGGCAGCATGAAGTTCTCGCTGAAGGCATACATCAGCGAGAAGCGCATCTCGTCCTGGTGCCAGCAGCGGTGGATGGGCTCGCGCGCCAGGTAGCGCAGCGTGTCGTTCATCCAGCCCATGTTCCACTTGAAGTGGAAGCCCAGACCGCCGGACTGGAGGTCGTCGGACGGGGGACGGGTCACACCGGGAAAGGCGGTGGATTCCTCGGCGATCATCATCGCCCCGGGCCGTTCGATACCGATGGTGCGGTTGAGCCGGCGCAGGAACTCGATGGCCTCCAGGTTCTCGCGTCCGCCCCAGCGGTTGGGGATCCACTCGCCCTCGCGGCGGCTGTAGTCGCGGTAGAGCATGGAAGCCACGGCGTCCACCCGCAGGCCGTCGATGCCGTAGCGCTCGATCCAGTACAGCGCATTACCGATCAGGAAGTTGCGCACCTCCACCCGGCCGTAGTTGTAGATCAGGGTGTTCCAGTCGGGGTGATAGCCCTCGCGCCGGTCCTGGTGCTCGTAGAGGCAGGTGCCGTCGAACCAGGCCAGCCCGTGTTCGTCGGTGGGGAAATGGGCCGGCACCCAGTCCAGGATGACACCCAGGCCCGCCGCATGGGCCGCGTCGACGAAGGCCTTGAACTCCTCCGGCCGACCGAAGCGCGCGGTGGGGGCGTACAGGCCCACCGGCTGGTAGCCCCAGGAGCCGTCGAAGGGGTGCTCCTGCACCGGCAGCAGCTCCAGGTGGGTGAAGCCCATCTCCGCCGCATAGGCGACGAGCTGCTCGGCCAGTTCGGTGTAGCTCAGCCAGCGGCCATCCGGCCCGCGCCGCCAGGAGCCCAGGTGCACCTCGTAGATGCTGATGGGGGCGTCCAGCGCGTTGGCCCGGGCCCGCTCGGCGTCCAGCGGCACGCCGGCAGGCAGGCGCTGCACGATGCAGGCGGTGCCGGGCCTGAGCTCGGCCCGGTTGGCGTAGGGGTCGGCCTTCTGGCGCATCACGCCGTCGCGCCCCAGCACCTCGAAGCGGTAGTGGTCGCCCTCGGCCGCCTGGGGCACGAAAATGTCCCAGATGCCTGCGCCCGGGTGCAGGCGCATGGGGTGGCGGCGGCCATCCCACTGGTTGAAGCTGCCCACCACCGAGACCCGTCGGGCCGAGGGCGCCCAGACGGCAAAGCGCACCCCCGCCACGCCCTCCACCACCAGCGGGTGGGCGCCCAGGGCTTCGTAGGGACGCAGGTGGGTGCCTTCGGCCAGCCACCACAGCTCGGCGCCGCGCAACTGGCTGTCGTAGCGGTAGGCGTCCTCCATCACCACCGGCCCCTGGCCCCAGTCCACCCGCAGGCGGTAGGTGCCCGGCAAGCGGGGCAGCTTGACGCACCACAGGTCCGAGCCGGGCACCTGGGCCAGGTCGGCCAGCCAGCGGTTCTCGGCGTCGGTGACGGCCACCTGCCGGGCCCCCGGCAGCAGCACCCGCAGCGCGGTGCCTTCGCGGTCGGTGTGGGGGCCCAGCACCGAGAAGGGGTCGCCGTGCTCGGCGTTCTGCAGGGCCTGGACGGTGGCCGGATCGGGGGCACCGTGCAGGGTTCCGTGGGCGACTGGTGGCATGGGGACGGTCCGCGAATCAGCGGGTGGCCACGGCCGCGCTGTGCGGCGGCAGATGCCAGCCGCGCCCATCGGGGCTGAGCTGGGCCATGGGCAGCGGGGTGCCGGGCAGCGCCGACAGCCCCCCCAGGGTGTCCGGCAGGGGAATGTCCAGCGCCCGCCCGCCCAGGTTGAAGGCCAGCACGAGGGGCGCCTGGCCCGGCAGCAGCCGCTCGAACAGCAGGGCATGCTGGCCGGGGGCATGGTGGAAGCGGATCTCGCCCTGGCGCAGCACCGCCTCGCGGCGGCGCCAGGCCAGCAGGGCCCGCGCCCGGGCCAGCACGCTGGCCGGGTTCGACTCCTGCACATCCACCGCCCGCTGCGCGTGGTCCGCGCCCAGGGGCAGCCAGGGCTCGGCCCCGGTGTTGAAGCCGGCGTTCACCGCATCGCGCCACCAGGGCATGGGGGTGCGGCAACCGTCGCGCCCCTTGAAGCGCGGCCAGAAGGCCTTGCCATAGGGGTCCTGCAGGCGCGCGAAGGGGATGTCGGCCTCCGGCAGGCCGAGCTCCTCGCCCTGGTACAGGCAGACACTGCCCTTGAGCGTGAGCAGCAGCGCCAGCAGGGTGGCCGAGAGGGCGTCGTCCGGCTGGCCATGCGGGGCCCAGCGGCTGGCCACCCGGGGCACGTCGTGGTTGGACAGGGCCCAGCAACCCCAGCCCCCAGTGCGGGCCAGCTCGGCTTCCAGTCCCTGCACCTGCTCGCGGATGTGCGGGCCGGAGGCCTCGGGCGTCAGCAGGGCGAAGCTGTAGGCCATGTGCAGGCGCTTGCCGGCCTCGGTGTAGTCGGCCATCACCGGCAGCGGGTGTTCGTCGCCCACCTCGCCGATGCTGGCGGCGCCGTACTCGTCCAGCAGCGCCCGCAGGCGCTCCAGGAAGGCCAGGTTCTCCGGCTGGGTCTTGTCGTGCAGATGGCGCTGCATGGCGTAGGGGTTGTCGGGCCGCACCGTGCTGACCTCGGCCTGTTCGGCCGCGCTGGCCGGCGGGTTGCTGCGCAGGGCCCGGTCATGGAACTGGTGGTTGCAGGCGTCGAAGCGGAAGCCATCCACCCCGCGCTCGCACCAGAAGCGCACCTCGCCCAGCAGGGCCTCCTGCACGGCGGGGTGGTGGAAGTTCAGATCGGCCTGGCTGGCCAGGAAGCTGTGCAGGTAGTACTGCCGCCGCTGGCTGTCCCAGTGCCAGGCCGGGCCGCCGAAGACGCTCAGCCAGTTGTTGGGCGGCGTGCCGTCGGGCTGCGGGTCGGCCCAGACATACCAGTCGGCACGGGGGTTGTCGCGGCTGACCTGGCTCTCCTGGAACCAGGCGTGCTCGGTGGAGGTGTGGGAAAGCACCTGGTCGATCATCACCTTCAGTCCCAGCGCGTGGGCCTGGGCGATCAGGGCGTCGAAATCGGCCAAGGTGCCGAACAGCGGGTCCACCTGCCGGTAATCGGCCACGTCGTAGCCGAAATCGGCCATCGGCGACTTGAAGAAGGGGGAGATCCAGATGGCATCCACCCCCAGGTGGGCCACGTAGGCCAGGTGCTCGGTGATGCCCCGCAAATCCCCCACGCCGTCGTTGTTGCTGTCGGCGAAGCTGCGGGGGTAGATCTGGTAGACGACCGCGCCACGCCACCACTCGTCGCGCACCGCCCGCCTGGCCGACATGACGGAGGGGGCGACGGGCGGGGCAGGCATGCGGGTCCTTTCAGAGTTCCGGGAACATCCGGAGGGTCCGGACAGACCGATCTTGCCTCAGGCCCGTGATGGCACCAAGCCCTGGCGTGGCAGGGATGCACCGTGCTGGTGACCGGATGCCCCATGGCACCCCGCTTGCTGGATACTGACCCGATGGCTGCGCGCGCGCCGCGCCCGGCCGCTGGAGAACCGGATGGAACTGACCCCCCGCGAGAAAGACAAGCTGCTGATCTTCACCGCCGCCCTGCTGGCCGAGCGCCGCCTGGCCCGGGGCCTGAAGCTCAACTACCCCGAGGCCGTGGCCCTGATCACCGCCGCCATCCTGGAAGGCGCCCGCGACGGCAAGACCGTGGCGGCGCTGATGAGCGAAGGCAAGACCGTGCTGCAGCGCAACCAGGTGATGGAGGGGGTGGCCGAGATGATCCCCGAGATCCAGGTGGAGGCCACCTTCCCCGATGGCACCAAGCTGGTCACCGTGCACCAGCCCATTGCCTGAGCGACGGACCAACGCACCATCACGGTGCACACCCTTCCCCCACTTCTTCCGCCCCACACCATGGTCCCCGGAGAACTCATCACCGACGACGGCGAACTGGAGGTCAACCCCGGCCGCCGCACCCTCACCCTGGTGGTGGAAAACGCCAGCGACCGCCCCATCCAGGTCGGCTCGCACTACCACTTCGCCGAAACCAACGCCGGCCTGCGCTTCGACCGTGAGGCCGCCCGCGGCATGCGGCTGAACATCGCCAGCGGCACCGCCGTGCGCTTCGAGCCCGGCCAGCAACGCACCGTGGAGCTGGTGGACTACGCCGGCCAGCGCACCGTCTACGGCTTCCGTGGCCTGGTGCAAGGAGCCCTCTGACATGAGCACCCTGGGCAAACGCGCCTACGCCGAGATGTTCGGCCCCACCGTGGGCGACCGCCTGCGCCTGGCCGACACCGACCTGATCCTGGAAGTCGAGCAGGACTACACCCTGCGGGCCGGCGGCTACGGCGAGGAGGTGAAGTTCGGCGGCGGCAAGACCATCCGCGACGGCATGGGCCAGAGCCAGGTCGTCAACGGCCCCGGCCCGCACGAGGCCTGCGACTGCGTGGTCACCAACGCCGTCATCCTGGACCACTGGGGCATCGTCAAGGCCGACATCGGCATCAAGGGCCAGCGCATCGTGGCCATCGGCAAGGCCGGCAACCCCGACGTGCAGCCGGGCGTGGACATCGTCATCGGCCCGGGCACCGAGATCATCGCCGGCGAAGGCATGATCGTCACCGCCGGCGCCATCGACACCCACATCCACTTCATCTGCCCGCAGCAGATCGAGGAGGCCCTGGCCAGCGGTGTGACGACCATGATCGGCGGCGGCACCGGCCCGGCCACCGGCACCTTCGCCACCACCTGCACCCCGGGGCCGGAAAACCTGCGCCGCATGCTGGAAGCGGCCGACGCCTTCCCGATGAACCTGGGCTTTCTGGGCAAGGGCAACGCCAGCCGGCCCGAGGCCCTGCGCCAGCAGGTCGAGGCCGGCGCCATCGGCCTGAAGCTGCACGAGGACTGGGGCACCACCCCGGCGGCCATCGACTGCTGCCTGAGCGTGGCCGAAGAGACCGACGTGCAGGTGGCCATCCACACCGACACGCTCAACGAGAGCGGTTTCGTGGAGGACACCATCGCCGCCTTCAAGGGCCGCACCATCCACAGTTTCCACACCGAGGGTGCGGGTGGTGGCCACGCGCCGGACATCATGAAGGTGGTGGGCGAGGCCAATGTGCTGCCCAGCTCCACCAACCCCACGCGCCCGTTCACCGTCAACACGCTGGACGAGCACCTGGACATGCTGATGGTGTGCCACCACCTGGACGCCTCCATCGCCGAGGACCTGGCCTTTGCCGAAAGCCGCATCCGCCGCGAGACCATCGCCGCCGAGGACATCTTGCACGACCTGGGCGCGATCAGCATGTTCAGCTCCGACAGCCAGGCCATGGGCCGGGTGGGCGAGGTGGTCATCCGCTGCTGGCAGACGGCCCACAAGATGAAGGCCCAGCGCGGCAAGCTGCCGGACGACCCCGCCCGCAGCGACAACGCCCGCCTCAAGCGCTATATCGCCAAGCTGAGCATCAACCCCGCGCTCGCCCACGGCATCGGCCACGAGGTGGGCAGCGTGGCCGTGGGCAAGTGGGCCGACCTGGTGTTCTGGAAGCCGGCCTTCTTCGGCGTCAAGCCCAGCCTGGTGCTCAAGGGCGGCTTCATCGCCATGGCGGCCATGGGCGACCCCAACGCCAGCATCCCCACCCCGCAGCCGGTGCACTACCGCCCGCAGTTCGGCGCCTTCGGCGGCGCCCTCTCGCGCGGCTCGCTCACCTTCGTCAGCCAGGCGGCGCTGAAGAACGGCGCCGCCGAGAGCTACGGCCTGCACAAGCATCTGGCCGCCGTGAAGGGCTGCCGCAGCATCAACAAGGCCGGCATGGTGCACAACCACTACGCCCCGGTGATGGAGATCGACGCGCAGACCTATGCCGTGCGCGCCGATGGCCAGCTGCTGACCTGCGAGCCCGCCACGGTGCTGCCGATGGCGCAGCGCTACTTCCTCTTCTGAGGCACAGACACGGGTTGCCGCCACTGCGACCACGGACGACAGCAGGCATGATGGCCGGCATCATCCAACGGGGAGCCCGCCATGAGCCGCCAGATCTTCCTCAACCTCCCGGTCGCTGACCTGCCCCGCTCCGTGGCCTTCTTCGAGGCCCTGGGCTTCACCCGCAAGCCGGAGTTCAGTGACGACACGGGCGCGGGCCTCGTCATCAGCGACACCATCTGGCTGATGCTGACCACCCACGCCCGGTTCAAGACCTTCACCCCCAAGGAGGTCTGCGACACCTCGCGGGCCGTGGAGGTGCTGATCTCGCTGAGCTGTGACAGCAAGGAGGAAGTGGACGCCCTGGTGGCCAAGGCCCTGGCCGCCGGCGGCAGCACCTACGATCAGCCGGAGGACCTGGGCTTCATGTACTCGCACAGCTTCGTGGATCTGGATGGGCATGGGTGGGGGGTCTTGTACATGCCGGGCACGCCGGCGTGATCCCGTGATTCCTTTCCAAGCACCCCGGGGAGCCCCACATGACCATCGCGCTGAACAAGGACGCACGCAAGGACGCGATCGCCTCCATCGAGCGGTACTGCCGGGAGAACATGGATGAACCGATCGGCAACATCGCGGCGGGGGCTTGGCCGGGATTTTTCCTGGAGGAGATCGATCCCTCGATCTACAACCAGGCGGTCACGGATGTCCAGGAGCGGCTGCAGGCCCGGGTGATGGCGCTGGACATCGAAATCCACGAGGACGAGTTCCAGCACTGGCGCAAGTTCGACCGTGATGCCCAAAGACGGCGATGACCCGCCGATGACCCGGCCTTGAACCGCCGCCCCATCACCCGATTCACCGCGAATACCCATGCTGCTCGGCCACACCCTGCTCGGCTCCGGTCCTTCGCTGGTCATGGTCATGCACGAATGGCTGGGCGACAGCTCCAACTACGATCCGCTGCGCCCCTACCTCGACACCACGGCGCACCGCTTCTGCTTTGCCGATCTTCGGGGTTATGGCCTGTCCATGGCACAGGCGGGCACGCACACCCTCGACGAAGCCTGCCAGGACATCCTCGCCTTGGCCGATGCGCTGGAGGCGCCGCGCTTCCACCTGATCGGCCACTCCATGTCGGCCTTGATCGCCCAGCGCATCGCCTGGCTGGCGCCTACCCGGGTCCGGTCCCTGGTCGCCATCACACCGGTCTTTGCCGCAGGCTTCCCTGCCGATGACACGGCTCGGGCACAGCTGCGGGCCGTGGCCACCGAGGACGACGCCGCCCGCGCGGCCATTGCGGCACGCACGGGCCACCGCCACACCCGCCCGTGGCTGGACTTCAAGCTGAACAAGTCGCGCCAGCGCTCCACCGAGCAGGCGCGCCTCGGCTACCTGCAGATGTTCACCGGCACCGACTTCCAGCGGGACGTCCAGGGCTGGCCCACGCCCATGCTGGTGCTGCACGGCGAACACGACATCCCCGTCTACCGCGAAGAAGCGCTGCGCCGCTCCTTCGGTGCCTGCTACCCGAAGCTGCGCTTTGAACAGGTGGTCAGCGCAGGCCACTACCCGATGCTGGAGACGCCGGTCTTCCTGGCCTCGCGCATCAATGTCTTTCTGGCGGAGCAGGAAGCCTCATGAATGCCCCCTGGCTCGCCATCGCCGCGGCCGAGCAGGGTGTGCATGCCCATCCGCCCGGCAGCAGCAACCCGCGTATCACGGCCTACCACGCGGGCACCAACATTGCCGGCTATGACGACAAGGTGTCGTGGTGTTCTTCCTTCGTCAACTGGTGTTTCGAACGGTGCGGTGTGCGGGGCACGGGCTCGGCCCTCGCCCGCTCCTGGCTGGACTGGGGCGAGGCGCTCGATGTGCCAGTGCCCGGTTGCGTCGTCGTGCTCTGGCGCGAATCCCGGGAAAGCTGGAAAGGCCATGTCGGGTACTACCTGCGGCATGAGCTTCAGGACGTCGTGCTGCTGGGTGGCAACCAGCTGGGAGCCGTGCAGGAACACCGTTACCCCCTGGAGACGGTACTGGCTTACCGTTGGCCATCCGGACGACCTGTGCCAGGACCGTACCGCATCCCACCCGCATGAGGAACCGCATGCAAGACCGCCCCGAATTCATCGTCTCCGCCCACAGCGTCCCCGAACACGCCCACGTCTACCCCCAAAGCACGGAAGCCATGGGCCCCATGCGTGCCCTGGGCGCCGCGGCCGGCCTGCAGCGCATTGGCATCAACCTGCAGCGCCTGCCCCCCGGCACGCGTTCGTCCTGGCCGCATGCAGAGTCGGACGAAGAGGAGTTCGTCTATGTGATCGAGGGCGAGGTGCAGGCCTGGATCGACGGGCACCTGCACCCGATGAAGGCCGGCGATCTGGCGGCCTTCCCCGCGGGCACCGGCATCTCGCACTGCTTCATCAACAACGGCGACCGCGAGGCCCTGCTGCTGGTGGGCGGCGACGTGGCCCGCGCCACAAACCGGATCTTCTATCCGCGCAACCCCTCCCGCCGGCAGGATCTGCCCGCGGCCCTGTGGTGGGACGACGTGCCCCCTCACGCGCAGGGGCCCCACGACGGCCTGCCGGAGACCCGGCGCGGCATGGCGCCCTGAGGCCGCGGGGGATGGTCAAGCGGCGCTGCCCCCGCTAGTCTTTACGCCATTCGCCGGCGCCGCCAGTTCCCGGGCGTTGGGCTCCTGCAGGAGGCCACATGACGCAAACCACCAAGGAACAGGCCGACATCGAGCTGGCCGTGGCACAACGGCAGAAGGTGCTGGCCGAGATCGAGGTGCTGCGCCGCACCACGCCCCTCACCGAAACCATCAAGCTCATCGGCTCGATGGTCCTGGGCATCGGGGGGGCGGTGGCGGCCATCGCCGGCTTCCAGCTGGCCGAGGTGAAGGCCGAGAAGTTCAAGGCCGAAGCCAGCGCGGCAGAAAAGGCCCGGGCAGCCGCGCAGGCCGACGTGGACAGACTCAACTCCTCCCGCACCGCCTTGTCTCGGGAGATCGGCGAGTTGCAAAAGAGCCTGCAAGGCGCCAAGAGGGACTACGCCGAGATCTCCGACAGACTGGCTGCGGCCGAACGGGAGACCCAGAGCCCGGCGCTGTCCTCCACCTTGAAGAACCTGCAGCAGAGTGTCAACGCGGCGGACATCGCCCTGCGCGCGGCGGCACCGGCCGGCGGACAAAGAGACACGGGCACCCCCCTGGACACCCTGGTGGCACGGCTGTATGCGCCCACGGCCGCCGTGCGAGGTGCCGCCTACGAGGAGTTGATGAGCAGCCATGCCCGCGACCCCGCGCTGATCCCGGCCCTGCTGAACTATGCGGAACCGAACCTGAACAACGCCAACGGCCTCTACAACTGCATCGCGGTGCTGCTGCGCGTGGACCGGGCCTTGCTCAAGCCCCATCTGGCGGACATCCGCAACCTGGCCGAGCGTGCCAAGGCCAACGGCCCGAAGACCGCCGAACGTGCCGACCAGCTGCTGCGGCTCCTGGCCGAGGCCCAATGATTCGTCACATGCGGCACGCCCAGGCGTCAGAATGGCGCCATGCCGACCAAAGTTGTGGCCGCCTTCGTCGCGGCGCTCGTCCTGGCCCTGGGTGCCTACTGGTACGCCTCTCCTTACCTGGCCCTGCGCACCCTGCAAGCCGCTGCCAAGGCCCGCGACGCCGACCGCCTGAATGCGCACGTCGACTACCCCCGCCTGCGCGAGAGCCTGAAAGGCCAGTTCTCGGCCAAGCTGGCCCGGGAGATGGGTGGCGACGCCGGCAGCCACGATGCGCTGGGCCAGCTCGGCGCGGCGCTGGGCACCACCCTGGGCATGGCCTTGGGCGACCGGCTGATCGACGCCCTGGTGCAACCCGAGATGGTGATGCGGGCGCTGACCGAGGCCGAGCTGCGGCCGCGGATGGGGCATGACAAGCCCAGCGAAGGGCGCCCTGCGGAGCCCGCCGTCACCTGGACGTCGGAGCGGGTGAACCTGAACACCCTGGTGGTCTACGGCCACCGCCAGGCCGATGCGCCCGAGGACCGGTTGGGCCTGGTGTTCGAGCGCAGCGGCTTTGCCGACTGGAAGCTGACTGAAATCCGGTTGCCTGCCCCGGAAACCCGCTGAGGGCCCCGGCCAAGGCCGTCCTGATCCAGGGCGACTGCTTCACCACGCTGTTGGCGGCTTCACGCGACGCCGCCACCGCCACCGACCGCTTGCGCCACCTGCGTCCTGTCCACGAAGGCGCGCGAGCCTTTTGTCGCACCGCAGCATAGGGTTATCCAGATCGCATCGGCCGATATATATTGATGCAAATGTAAAATTCAGGCATCGGCTGCACGGTAGCCCACCCACGACAAGCAGAAAGGACCCCCCACAGGATGCTGAAGTTCAAGGACCACGTCATCGAAAGCGCCATCTTCGACATGGACGGCACCATGTTCGACACCGAGCGCCTGCGGTTCAAGACGCTCTCGAGCGCCGCGCAGGAGCTGTTCGGCCAACCGTTCACGGAGGAGGTGCTGATCGGGTCCCTGGGCTTGAGTGCCAAGAAGGCGGAAGCACTGGCCAAGCAGCATTACGGCGAGGACTTCCCGTATGCCGCCATCCGTCAGCGGGCCGACGAGCTGGAGCTGGAGCATGTGCGCACCCACGGCGTGCCCATCAAGCCGGGCCTGCTGCCGGTGCTGGAGCGGCTGCGCCGTTCGGGCCTGAAGATGGCAGTGGCCACCTCCAGCCGCCGGGCCATCGCCGAGGAGTACCTGATTAACGCCAACGTGTTCAAGTACTTCGACCTGCTGGTCTGCGGCGACGAGGTGACGCAGGGCAAGCCCCATCCCGAGATCTTCCTGCGCGCGGCGGCCGCGCTCAACAGTCGGCCGGGCCAGAGCCTGATGTTCGAGGACTCGGAAAACGGCGTGCGTTCGGCTGCCGAGGCCGGCGGCCTGGTGATCCTGGTCGAGGACATCAAGCCGCCCGCTCCCGAGGTGGCCGCGCGCGCCTTTGCCCGCCACCCCAACATGCGCTCCTTCCTGCTGGACCTGGCGGCCTGCACGCCCAAGCTGCCCATGCCCGCGCTGACGGAGCCCTTCCCGCAGGCGATCAACCAGCTCAAGGCCGGCATCCACGGCTTCGGTGCCATGGGCGGCGGCTACCTGGCCCAGGTCTTCTCGCACTGGGATGGCTACACCCGCCCCGCGCAGATCATCGCCTCCACCGGCAACGCCCTGCTGCGCGAGGCCATCACCGCCTTCGGCAAGTACAGCGTGCGCTATGGCAGCCACGCCTTCGACCAGACCGTGCAGCGCCTGCACATGGTGGACCCGGCCGACGAGGCCGCGATGATCGGCATGTACCGCGACTGCGAGATCGTGGCGCTGTGCCTGCCGGAACAGGCCATCGCGGGCCAGGCCGACCTGATCGCCCAGGGCCTGGTGGCGCGCGTCCGGCAGCACAGCCAGAGCCTGACGGTGCTGGTGGTGCTCAACAAGGTGGGCGGTGCGCAGTTCGTCCATGCCCAGGTGGAGGCGGCGCTGCTGCGCCAGGTGTCCCCGCGCGAATGCTGGCGCATCCTGGAGCTGACGGACTTCACCGAGACCGTGGTGACCCGCATCGTCAGCAAGCTCAGTGAGGACGCCCTGCTGCGCCAGCTGCGCATCAAGCACGACCTGTACGCCCGCAATGTGGCCCAGGTGCGCCAGGCGACGCTGGACACCGAGGCCCTGGCCAACGCCGTGCCGGCCGAGCACGCCGATGCGCTGGCCCCCATCGTCAGCTCGCTGCGCGACGCGGGCGAGCCGGCCAGCGCCCTCGCCCAGCTGCACCTGGTGCTATTCAACAGCGAATCGGACATGGCCCTCTATGCCCAGCGCGGCAGCGAGTTGCTGGAAC
This sequence comes from Ideonella dechloratans, assembly GCF_021049305.1. Classification (GTDB taxonomy): domain Bacteria; phylum Pseudomonadota; class Gammaproteobacteria; order Burkholderiales; family Burkholderiaceae_C; genus Ideonella; species Ideonella dechloratans. Next base: position 1,205,147 of record NZ_CP088081.1, on the reverse strand, counting down.
ACCTGCGCCAGGTGGAGACGGTGCCCGACATCACCGAGATCCAGACCCTGAAGAACCGGCTGTGGAATGGCCCTCACGCCATCATCGCCTGGTATGGCGCGCTGCTGGGCCACGCCACCGTGGGCCACGCCATGGGCGATGCCCGCGTGCAGGCCCTGCTCGACGAGCTGCTGGCCAGCGCGCTGCAGCCCGCGCTGGGTCGGCTCTACCCCGCGCAGCGCCAGCGCATCCCCGAGCTGGCGCGCACCTTCCGCCAGCGCTGCGCCCATGCCTTCAAGGACCCGTGTGAGCGCGTCGGCCGCGACCCGCTGCGCAAGCTGCAGCGCGACGAGCGCGTGCTGGGCAGCCTGCGCATGGTGATGGAGCAGGGCCAACCCATCGAGGGCCTGGCCACCGGCGCTGCGCTGGCCATCTGGTATGCCCTGCGTCACCCCGGCGCCGCGGACGACCCGGAATGCCAGACCCTCCGCGTGTTGCATGCCCAGCGCCAGTCCATCGTGGATGTGCTGACCTGGCAGGGCGAGGACGACACCCAGCTCGGGCCAGGGCTGGATCTGCAGGCCGACGCGGCCCTCATCGAGGCGGTGCAGACCGAGTTCGACCGCCTGCGCGAGGCCCTGGAACTGGACAGCCCTGCAGTGGCCTGAGCCTGGCCCGCCCGGCGGCTACGATGCCGTCCCATGCGCCTTGACACCCCCACCGATGCCGACATCCCCGACCTGGCGCGCATCCATGTGCAGTCCTGGCAGGCGGCCTATGCGGGGCTGCTGGATGCGGCCTACCTGAGCGGGCTGTCGGTGCAGGAACGCTGCCTGAGCTGGCAGCGCATCCTCGCCGCAGGCGAATCCACCACCTGGGTCGCCCGCGACGACGAGGGACGCGCACAGGCCTTCCTGAGCCACGGCCCCTGCCGGGACCGCGGTGCCCCTGAAGACCGCGGCGAGATCTGGGCCCTGTATGCCCAACCCGGCCACTGGGGTCGCGGTGCGGGCCAGATGCTGATGGCATGCGCCCTGCGCACGATGCAGGCTCAAGGCCTGCGCAGCGTCTCGCTGTGGGTGTTGCGTGGCAACCAGCGCGCCATCCGCTTCTACGAGGCCGCCGGCTTTGCCGAAGTCCCCGGCAGCCTGCAGCGCTTCGAACTGGGCGGCCGGCCGGTGGAGGAAGTGGCCATGCTGCGCTTCCTGCAGACAGGCTGAGGCACACTGCGTCCATGAGCCTGCCCCTGGACGATCTCCCGCCCCTGCCCACCCTGCCCCTGGGCCGTTACCGCCACTACAAGGGCGGCGAATACGAGGTGATCGGCGTGGCACGTCACAGCGAAGACCTCTCGCCGCTGGTGGTCTACCGCCCCCTCTACAACGCCACCGGCTGGTGGGTGCGGCCCTACGCCATGTTCGTCGAACAGGTGGAGGTGAACGGTCGATGGCAGCCGCGCTTCGCGCCGCTGGATGCCCCTGAAGGCTCAGCCCCGCGGCTTTGACCTTGACACAGGGCCCGCGCATCATGGGCCCCTCACCGACTTCCAGGGACCGACCATGCCCGTGACCGACGCCACCGACGCCGAGCTCGTCCTCTACACCCACCCCTGGTCGCGCGGCCAGATCGCACGCTGGATGCTGGAGGAGGTGGGCCGGCCCTACCGCCAGGTGCTGCTGGACTTCGGCAGCACCATGAAGGCCCCGGACTACCTGGCCCTGAACCCGCTGGGCAAAGTGCCCACCGTGGTTCACCGCGGGCAGGTGGTGACCGAGTGCGCCGCCATCTGCGCCTATCTTGCCGACGCCTTCCCGGCCGCCGGCCTGGCCCCGGCCCCCGCGGAGCGGGCGGCCTACTACCGCTGGCTGTTCTTCGCGGCCGGCCCGCTGGAGGCGGCCATCATCGACCGCACGCTCAAGGTGGAGCTGACACCGCGCCAGGAAGTGATGGCCGGCTACGGCAGCTACGAGCGTGCCGTGGAGGTGATTGCCGGCGCGGTCAGCAGCGGCCCCTATGTGGCCGGCCCGGGCTTCACCGCGGCGGACGTGTATGTCGGCTCCCACCTGATCTGGGGCATGCAGTTCGGCACCCTGCCCAAGCGGCCCGAGTTCGAGGACTACGCCGCGCGCCTGGTCGCCCGCCCGGCCTACTCCGCCGCCAAGGCCATCGACGAGGCCCTGGGCCAGGCCCTGCAGGCCAAGGGCTGAGCGCCATGCGCTGGCTGGAACACCGCCTGCCGCCACCGCTGCTGGCCCTGGCGCTGGGCTGGGCCATGCAGGCCGGTGCGGCCTGGCCGCCGGCCCTGCCCTGGCCGCGCGCCGTCGCCTGGCCGCTGATGGCCAGCTTGGTGCTGGCGGGCCTGGCCTGCGACCTGAGCGGGCTGACGCGCTTCCTGCGCGTTCGCACCACCATCAACCCGCTGCGGCCGCAGAACAGCTCGGTGCTGGTCACGGGCGGCATCTACCGTCTCACCCGCAACCCCATGTACCTGGGTCTGGTGCTGCTGCTGTCGGCCTGGGCGGTGCACCTGCAGGCTGCCTGGCCCTGGGCCGGACCGGTGACCTTCGTGGCCTACATCACCCGCTTCCAGATCCTGCCGGAGGAACGCGTGCTGCGCGCCCGCTTCGGCGCCGAGTATCAGGCCTACACCGAGCGGGTGCGTCGCTGGCTGTGAAGCACGGCCCCGCCCAGGGGCCCGCTGGCGGACGCGGCGTTACCATTCCCGCTTCGTTTTGCTGCCGCCGCCCGCTGTCCGCGGGCGCGACCCGCCCATGCTGACCATCCGCAAACTCATCCCCCGGGGCCAGGGCCTGGCCGCCGTGCTGCTCAAGCGCGCCGCCACGGTCGAGCTGGACTGGGATGTGCGCCAGAAGAGCCGCTTCGACGCCACCGACTCCGCCGGCCGCACGCTGGGCGTCTTCCTGCCGCGCGGCACCACGGTGCGCGGTGGCGACGTGCTGGTGGCCGAGGACGGCTCGCTGATCCGCGTGCTGGCCGCCCCGCAGGCGGTGCTGGAGGTGCGTGCCTGCGCCGAACACGGCAGCCCCTTCGACCTGCTGCGCGCGGCCTACCACCTGGGCAACCGCCATGTGGCCTTGGAGCTCCAGCCCGACCACCTGAAGCTGGAACCCGACCATGTGCTGGCCGACATGCTGCGGCAGATGCACCTGATCGTCACCGAAACCCAGGCCGGCTTCGAGCCCGAGGGCGGGGCCTACGGCGGGGGTCACGCCCATGCGCATGGCGGCCACCACGACCACGGGCATGAGCACACGCATGAACACACGCATGAACACGCGCATGAGCACGCGCATGCACAAGGGCATGTCCACGGCCCCGGCTGCAACCACGACCACCACGCCCCCGCAGCCCCCCGCGGCAAGCCGTTGAGCGTGCCCATTGCCGCGGCGCCGGCACCCCATGTGCATGGCCCCGGCTGCGGGCATGACCACGGGCACGGACATGACGAACATGGCCATGGACATCACGGTCACGACCACGGGCACGGTCACTCGCACTGAGCCATGCCCCGCGCCCGCCCCGCCCCTGCACCCCTGCCTGCGGCCACGCTGCTGCAGCTGATGTGGCTGGCCTCACCGGCCCTGCCGGTGGGCGGCTTCAGCTACTCCGAAGGCCTGGAGGCGGCGGTCGAAGCCGGGCGGGTGACGAACGAGGCCCTGGCCGCCGACTGGTTGGACGACCAGCTGACCCTGGCCCTGGGCCGGGCCGACCTGGCGGTGGTGGCCCGCAGCGCGCAGGCCTGGCAGCGGGGCGATGTGGCACGGGCGGCCGAGCTCAACGACTGGGTGCGCCTGACGCGCGAGAGCAGCGAGCTGCGCCAGCAGACCGAACAGATGGGCCGCTCTCTGCAGGACTGGCTGCGCCAGCGCGCCCCCGAAGACACGCGCGTGGCCGCGCTGGGTGCCTTGCGCCCGGCACCCTGCTGGCCGGTGGCCTTCGGGCTGGCGGTGACGGTGATCGGCGCCCCACTGCGCGAGGCCCTGCTGGCCCACGGCTTTGGCTGGGCCGAGAACATGGCCCAGGCCGCGATCAAGGCGGTGCCGCTGGGCCAGAGCGCGGGGCAGCGCATCCTGGCCCGGCTGAGCCAGCGCCTGCCCGATGTGGTGGACCAGGCCCTGGCCCTGCCCGAAAGCCAATGGCAGGCCTTCACGCCCGGCCTGGCCATCCTGTCGGGCCAGCACGAAGCCCAGTACTCGCGCCTGTTCCGGTCCTGAGCTTCGCAGCAACGCCCGTGCATCGCGCGGCAATGTGACAGCAACACGCTGCCACGACCATGCGGACCTGCGCCACCCGAAACGGGGTGGCCCCAGGACACCCCATGAACGCATCGCACACCTCCGACGACGACTTCGCCACGCCCTTCCAGCCTGCCGTGGAGGCAGGCCGCTCAAGCCTCCTCGCTGCCGACCGTCGTCTGGCGCTGGGATGGCTGTCCGCGGGCGGCTTGGCGCTGTCGATGCCGCTGGTTCTGGCGGGCTGCGGCGGCGGTGACAGTGCCAGCGGCAGCACCTCGTCGGACTCCGGCAGCAGTTCATCCGATTCCGGCAGCAGCGGCAGTTCGACCAGCAGCAGCACCTGCCCCAGCACCGAGATCGCCAGCGAGACCGGTGGCCCCTATCCGGCCGATGGTTCCAACACCAGCAATGGCAGCACGGTGGACGTGCTGTCCCTGTCGGGGATTCTGCGCAGCGACATCCGCAGCAACGTCGGCGAGTCCACGGTGCTCACCGGGCTGCCGCTGACCCTGACCCTGACGGTGGTGAATCTGAACAACGCCTGTGCCGCCATCGAGGGCGCCGCCGTCTACATCTGGCACTGCGACAAGGACGGTGAATACTCGGCCTACAACACCAGCGCCAACGGCGACCATGTGGGCGAGACCTACCTGCGCGGCGTGCAATTGACCGATGCCAACGGCCAGGTCAGCTTCACCACGGTCTATCCGGGCTGGTACGCCGGCCGCATCACGCACATCCACGCCGAGGTCTACCTGGATGGCAACTACACCAGCGGCACCCCGGACAAGACCACCCAGTTCGCCTTCCCGCAGAGTGTGACCACCGAGGTCTATGCCAGCAGCCTGTATGTGGCGCATGGGCAGAACACCTCGGTCACCAGCTTCTCCGCCGACAACGTCTTCAGTGACGGAACGGACACCGAGATGCTGACCCTGTCGGGTGACACCAGCAATGGCTATGCCGCGACCCTGACCCTGGGTCTGAATGCCTGAGCTGGCGTGACGAGTTCGCGCAGGCGGGGGTGGTGTCCTTGGGCGCCCCCTCCCTGGCCTGAGGCCACCGCCTCCCGCCTGCGCACCCTTTCCAGCCATGGGCGATCCTCATCGCGCCACCACGCTGACCGGCGCCAGCCCGCCGGTGCTGACCGTGGCCGGTGACAAGGCGCTGAGCGCCCCGCCGGAGCCCACCGAGAACTGCGACAGCGTGCCATCGCCCGCGTTGCTCACATAGAGCCGCGCGTTGTCCGGCGTGATGGCGATGCCCGAGGGCGTCGTCCCCGTGGCCACCGTGCGGGTGGCCATGGGCGTGAGGCTGCCGCCCGACACCAGGTACTGCGACACCGTGGCCGAGCCCGCGTTGGCCACATAGGCGTGCATGCCGTCCGAGCTCAGTGCAATCGCCCGCGGCGTGGTGCCGGTGCTCTGGCTGCTGCTGTAGCTCAACGCCCCCGTGCCGGCGTTGATCGCATAGCTCAGCACCTTGGCGCTGCCCGCCAGGGTCACGTAGAGGTAGCCACCCCCGGGCGCCATCGCCAGCCCCTGCGGCTTGCTGCCGTAGCCGGAGACGCTCACCGTGGCCTTGCTCAAGGCCGTCAGGGCGCCACTGCTGCCCACGGCGTACTGGGAAATGGTGTCGTCGCTGGCATTGGCCACATAGGCGTAGGCCCCGTCGGGCGTGATGGCCATGGCATAGGGCGCCAGGCCGCTGGCCGCGGTGGCCGTCGACAGGGCCGTGAGCTGACCGCTGCTGCCGACGCTGAACTGCGAAACGCTGGCGCCGCCATAGTTCACGGCATAGAGGTGCGAGGCGTCGGGAGACAGCGACAGCGCGTAGCCGAAGGTCGCGGCTTGGCCACTCGCGCTGGACAGGTTCAGCGCGCCGTTGCTGTCGATGTCCAGCACCGACAGGGTTTCGTCGTCGCGGTAGCTCAGCCAGGCCTGGCTGCCGTCGCCGTTGATGGCCAGCGCCGAGGGCATGTAGGACACCGCAACGGTGGGCGTGCTCAGTGCGCTGAGTGCGCCCGTGCTGCCGACGGAGAACTGCGCCAGCGTGTTGCTGTTGGTGTTGGCCACATAGACGCGGTAGCTCCGGCAGGCCACCGCCACGCTGCTCACGTTGCCACTGGCCGAGCCGCTGCCCTGGCTGACCTGGCAGGTCTGCCCGCTGGGCTGGGTCTGCACCGTGACGTCGTAGCGGCTGCCGATGGTCTCGTCGAAGGTGAAGGCCGTGGCACCGGCGGCCACCGCCAGCGTGTCGCTGCCGTTGGCCAGCACCAGCCCGTCGGTGCTGAGCCCGCTGACGGTGCCGCCCAGGGTGTTGCTGCCGGTGCTGCTGCCGTCACCGCCCCCGCCGCAGGCGCTCAGCGCGAGTGCCGCGAAGAGGCTGAGCAGCAGCCAGGGTCCGTGTCGAAAGAGAAGGTTCGGTGGCATGGCCATGGCAGAGGGAGTGACGTCGATGGAGAAACCGGAATTCAGTTGCGCGAGACCACCCGCTGGGAGGCCGGAGCCCCCAGGAGCTGGGCACGCAGCGAGGTGTCGCTGACCTGCTCGCCAAGCCAGACGCCCAGCAGGGCGTCGTAGAAGGCCCGCCCCCGCACCGGCTCGATGAAGGGCTGGTGGTTCAGCTCGACCACCGTGCCGGTGCCCGGCACCCAGTCCAGGGTGAGCAAATCGCCCTTGCGCAGCCCCTGCGGGCGGCGTGCCACCGCCTGCACCAGTTGGCGGGCCGGGCCCTGCAGGGCGGTGCGGTCCACCCCGGCTTCATCGCTGCTGAGCTGGTCGGTGATGGCGCTGCGGAAGTCTTCGGCGCTCACATCGCGCATCAGCGCGATGGCAATGCGCCGCGGACCTTCGGTCTGACGGACTTCGGCGAGGGAGGCGCTGTGCTCGGGCAGGTAGAGTGCAATGGCATAGACCCGCAGCAGCCAGGAACGGCTGACACCGGCACCATGCAATTGCAGCCGTCGGCCTGCCACCTGCACGGCGTCTTCCAGGGCCACGCCTTCGAGCGTGGCGGCCCGCGCCAGGGGTGGCGTCAGCAGGCCAGCGCACAGCCCCAGCAGGGCGGCGAGGCGGGCGAGTTGCAGGCGGGTGGAACACATGGCGCAGTCCTTTCGCGAAGGTGGCCGGCGCGGCGCGGGGTCACCAGACGCTCATCTGGTTGGTCAGCAGCCTCTGCAGCCAGTTGCGGCTGGCGGCATCGGAGACGTCGCCCTCGCCGGCCAGTTCGAAACGGGCGTTCACCACGTCGGCCGAGGCGATGACATTGCCGGCCTTGATGTCCTGCGGATCGATCACGCCCGAGAAGCGCAGGGCGCTCAGGCCCCCGTTGAGCCCGATGCGGCGCTCGCCGGCCACCAGCAGATGCCCGTTGGGCAGCACGTTGATGACGGTGGCCGCGATCTGGCCGCTGAAGCTGCTGTTGTTGTCGGTGGCGCCCGAGCCCTTGTAGCTGTCGCTGCCGGAGGCCGAGGCGTCGATGTTGCCGAAGAAGTCGATCAGCTTGCTGCCTGAGCGGGAGTTGCCAGGGCCCTTGTCGGCCACCGCGTTCTGGCGGCTGGTGTCGGTGGTCAGCTTGCGGCTGGCCTTGACGGTCTCGTCGATGTTGACCTTGACCACGTCACCGATGTTCACCGGCCGGCGAGCACTGGAAAACAGCGAACCCGAGGCGAAGGCCGCCTGGTAGATCGCACCGTTGTTGCTGCGCTCGACCAGCATCTGCGGCGGGTTGGGCGGCACGTACAGCGGCGCCTGCACCACCGGCTGGGATGAGCAGCCCGTCGTCAACGCGGCCAGTGCGTACAGCGCCGGCAGGAATGCGAGGGGGACGGTGCGGCGGGGGATCATGTCGGCTCCTTGGAGGAAATCGGTGAGAGGCGGGGGCGTTCAGCCCGGATCAACTGGCCCGTGCCTGCGGCGGCGGGCCGATCAGGGCCTTCACTGCGGGGGCGAGCTTGTCGCGGGTGCTGGCCCAGCGCCCCATGGACATCAGGCCGTCGTCGAGCACGAAGCTGCTGGTGGCCAGCACACGACCATCAGCGCCGTTGAGCACCAGGGTGGCGCGGTCCAGGTAGGGCCGGTAGTCACTGCCAGCGGGCGGCACGGCCCACTGGATGGAGGCGGTGTAGCGCAGCCAGATATCGCATTGGTCGTTGCGGCCACCGGCCTCGTAGACGCGGCTCTCGATGTGCTGGGCCTGCAGTTCGGCCACCAGGGCCGGCAGCAGGTCCGCGGCCTGGCTGCTGCGGTTGTATTCCACGCACAGCCGCTGAATGGGGCCGTGCGCATAGACCACCGTGTCGCGCGCCTGGCTGGGCCCCACCTCGGTGACGGCACCCTGCACCAGGGCACCGCCGGCCTTGGCCAGTTCCCACAGCGGCTCGGCACTGAAGACGGAGCAGCCCGACTGCAGCAGGGCCAGGGGCAGGAGCAGGCCGACGGAACACCAGAAGGACGCGCGCACGGGGGTCTCCTTGCAGACGGGTGACTCGGGGGGATTCAGGCCAGGGACTTCAGGGCATTGGTGGCCGAGGCCACGCCCAGCCCTACATAGCTGCCGACCGACTGGGCCGCCGAGGCCACCCCGTCGCTGACCTTGCCCAGGACCGACTCCACGCCATCGACCCCCGATTCCACGGCATCGACGCCCGACTCCACGGCATGGACCACGGAGTCGGCCGCCGAATTCACTGTGTTCTTCACCGTGCTGGCGGCGTCCTCGACGTAATTCACCGCTTTCTCCGCGGTGTGAATCACGCTGTTTCCGGCGTTCTCGAGATAACTCCCCGCCTCGCTGAAGAAATTCTCAACGCCGTTGGCTGCATCGGAAATATCCTTTCCCAGCGCACTGAGCGCCTTGTCGCTGAAGGACACCGTGGCGCTTGCGGCATTGCCCACCGTTTTGCCCACGGTTTGAGCCACCCCGATGGTATTGGCCACGACGGGACCGAATTCCTTGGCATTGAGCTCGTAGGTGCCGGGGCGGTTGGCGTACGAGGTAGAGCTGATGCTGTCCATGAGAGGCTCCATGGGTTCAGTTGAAGGTGTCGTCATCGTAGGAATACGACCCCGGGTGGTTTGGGTCGATAAACCCCCGATGAACCCTATTTATCCACCCTCGTGAATTACCCTTTCGACATGGCCAGCAAGAATCAAGAAATATGTCGATGAGGTTGCCATGAGTTCAAAACACATGACAAGCTCGACATATTTCTTCACGCTCGCCGATATTTATTTCCAAAAGAATTCGAGATGTGAAGTCCATCGACACATGACCGACGGGACCGCAACCATCGTGCGCCCGGAACCGCCCTGGGGGCCCCCGGGGCCGGCACGCCACGTGCATGCCATCATGTCGGGCAGTTTTGCCGAACCACTTTGCCGAGCCGACACGATGACCATGACCACGCCACCCGCCCGCCGTACCAAACCCCTGCCCCCGCTGCGTGTGGGCGTGGGTGGACCGGTGGGTTCGGGCAAGACCACCCTGGTGGAAATGCTGTGCAAAACGATGCGCGAGCGCTGGGACCTGGTGGTGGTGACCAACGACATCTACACCAAGGAAGACCAGCGTCTGCTGACCGTGGCCGGGGCGCTGGAGCCCGAGCGCATCATGGGCGTGGAAACGGGCGGCTGCCCCCACACGGCCATCCGCGAGGACGCCTCCATCAATCTGGAGGCGGTGGACCGCATGCTCGACAAGTACCCGGACGCCGACATCGTCTTCATCGAGTCCGGGGGTGACAACCTGGCCGCCACCTTCAGCCCCGAACTGTCGGACCTGACGATCTACGTGATCGACGTGGCCGCGGGCGAGAAGATCCCCCGCAAGGGCGGCCCGGGCATCACCAAGAGCGACCTCTTCGTGATCAACAAGACCGACCTGGCGCCGCATGTGGGCGCCGATCTGGCCGTGATGGAGGCCGACACGCGGCGCATGCGCCCCAACCGGCCCTTCGTGATGACCAACCTGAAGACCCGGGAGGGTCTGGATCAGGTGGTGCAGTTCATCGAACGCAAAGGCCTGCTGGTGCAGGCCTGAGGCGATGGCCCGGTGCTCAGGCCCGGGCCATCAGGATGACGGGCGCCACCGAGGACTCGTTCGCCGGAGCCGCGGCGCAGGCCTCCTCGAAGACCTCGCGCGCGCAATCGTGGCAGCAGCCGCAGCAGGAGGCGGCCTGCGTCCAGTCCTTGAGTTGCTCGAAGTCGCGCACGCCCTCCACTTGGACGGCATGGCGGATGTCACGGTCGCTGACGCGGTTGCAGAGGCAGACGATCATGGGCGCACACGGATTGGGATGGGACAGTGCGCCCAGCATATTGCAAATGCGAATACTTCTCAACTCCCATACGGAAGTTGGGGGCTTGGGCCGACCCACCCGGGCCGACCCGGCAGGCTCAGGAGGCCCCGCCCTCGCCGATCTGGGTCTGCAGCCAGTTCTGCTCGCCCACCTGGGCCACCAGACCGATCTCGGTCTCCAGGTGGTCGATGTGGTCCTCGGTGTCGTCCAGGATCTCCAGCAGGATGTCGCGCGAGACGAAGTCGCGCACGCTCTCGCAGTGGGCGATCGCGTCCTTGAGCAGCGGGTGCGACTGCATCTCGATCTTCAGGTCGCAGTGCAGCACCTCGACCGCGTTCTCGCCGATGTAGAGCTTGCCCAGGTCCTGCAGGTTGGGCAGGCCTTCGAGCATCAGCACACGTTCGATCAGCTTGTCGGCGTGCTTCATCTCCTCGATCGATTCCTCGTACTCGTGCTTGGCCAGCCGCATCAGGCCCCAGTTCTTCAGCATGCGGGCATGCAGGAAGTACTGGTTGATGGCGGTCAGCTCGTTCTTGAGCTGGGCATTGAGGTACTCGATGACCTTGGCATCGCCCTTCATGGCGTTCTCCTGCGGCGTGGAAGGGCCCCATTCTGCGCAAGTCGGGGTCGGCTGGCGAGCGGGGCCGGCCCCCGCGTCGGCTCCGCCTGCCGGCGCGCCCGCCGCTTGCGGGCCCAGATCAGCACCCCGGTGACACTGAGCATCGCGACCATCAGGCCCATGGCCGAGATGAGCACCCGCCCCGGCAGCCCCAGGATGCGGCCCGAATGCAGCGGGAACATGCTCTGCAGGAAGATGTCGCCGGCGCTGCCGGTGCCCGGGATGTCCGCCCCGGCTGGCGCACCGGTCTGGGCGTCGAAGTACAGCCAGGGATTGCCCAGGCCACCGTCACCATGGTCCAGGCCGGGCGGGAAGAAACCCACGCCCCACACCCCGTAGTCCTTGGCCAGGAAGACCGCGCCCGGTGGGTCCGTCCAGCCGCGGTGTCGTGCCTCGGCCTCGGCCCGGGCGATCACCGTCCAGCGGTCCACCGCCGGCTCGCTGGCCTGGGCCGGCGCCAGCGGCGTGCGGCTGGCAAAGGGAGAAGGACTGAGCGCGGAGAACCAGGACACCACCGGCCGCATGACCTGGGTGTTGAGGTTCATCGCCACCGAGGTCACGGCCAGCATCAGCACCAGGGCGAACAGCCAGACGCCGCCGGAGCGGTGCAGGTCGAAGACCCGCCGATGGCCGCCGGCGGACCAGCGGAAAGCGAAGGAACGACGCCATTGCGGCAGATGGGGGAAGGAGATCCACAGCGCGATCAGCGTGTCCAGCACCCAGGCCAGCGCGATCAGGCCCATCAGCCACACACCCCATTCGACGCCACCGCGCTCCGGCAGGTGCATCGAGTAGTGCAGCTTGTAGAGGAAGGGCAGCAGGTTCTCCCGCGACAGGGAGATGGCGCCCCAGAGCCGGCGGGCCTGCACCTGGCCGGTCACCGGATCCAGCGCCACCTGGTTGTAGTCCAGGGCGTAGGGCTGTCCGGTGGACGGGTCCACCCGGGGTTCCATGTACACCAGGAAGGTGTGGCCCGGCTCCACCGCCAGCGCGTGGTAGCGCACCCAGGCCCGCGGGTCGGCGGCTTCGGCCCGCCGCACCAGCTCCGCCACGGGCAGGGGCGAGCCGGTGCTGCGGGCCTCGAAGAGCTGCGGGTTGAGCCAGGCGTCGAGCTCGTGGTCCCAGGAAATGACGGCGCCGGTGGCCCCCGCCACGAACAGGAACACGGCCGCCGTCAGGCCGAACCAGCGGTGCAGACGCACGAACAGGGCACGCATGGCTTGTTTCCCCGCCCGATCAATAGGTCCAGTTCAGCGACACGCTGTAGTTGCGGGGCGCCGCGTAGTAGCTCTGGGTCCAGTACAGGCTGGTCAGATACTTCCGATCGGTCAGGTTGTTGACCTGCGCGCTCACCGACCATTGCCTGCTGAGCTGGTAGCGGGCCATCAGGTCCACCAGCAGCAGGCCGGGCTCGCCCGCGTCCACATCGTCGCTGTGGATCGACGAGCGCCAGTTGAGCTGGGCCCCCAGCTTCAGGCCCGGCAACTGCGCCACCTGCCAGGTGGTGTTGAACTGCAGGCGCTGGCGCGGCGTGAAGCGGCGCGCGGGCTCGCCTGCCTCGTCATGGATGGCCAGTTGGGTGTAGCCGGCATTGACCGACCAACCGGGCAGCAGCTCGCCCATCAACTCAAGCTCGACGCCCTGGGACTTGAAGTCAGCGCCCTGGTAGATGGAGTTGCCCTGGCTGTCCACGCCCACGTAGGACGCCAGGTTCTGCTGGCGGGAGCGGAAGACCGCCACCGTGGCCATCAGCCGCTTGTCCAGCCCATCGGTCTTCAGCCCCAGCTCGTCGCTGGTGCCGGTGGCCGGCGCCAGGCGCTGCCGTTGCGCGTCCTGCTGAGACTGGGGCGTGAACAGCGCCGTGTGCGAGGCATAGGCCGACACCCGCGGGCTGAGGTCCCACATCGCGCCCACATGGGGACTCAGACGGCTGTTCTTGCGCGCGCTGGAGGCGCCGTAGCTCTCACCGGTCGATTCGGCCTCGGTGTGGTTCAGGCCGGTGATCAGGGCGAGGTCGTCCCGCAGGCGCCAGTGCGCCGCCAGGTAGACGCTGCGCTGCTTGTCCACGATGCGGCTGCTGCCACCGTCGCTGTCGAAGGAAGGAATGGTCAGGCTGCCATCCCAGGTGGCCAGGTCCTCCGGCAGAGCAGCGCCCAGCGTGTCGCCGTTGTAGGACTGCTCGCGCGTGCCGGCCCGGGCGGCCAGGGCGCCCACGATGAGCTGGTGCTGGCGACCGAACAGCTCGAAAGCGCCGTGCGCGCGCGCATCCACCAGGTTCTGACTGGCCACATCGGTGTAGGTGGACGGCCAGATCGAGAGTCCGTCGCCGGTGCTCCTGTCCGGCGTGCCGTAGACATAGACCATGCGCCCCCGCTGCTGGTCATCCTTGTGGGTGGCCTGCAGCTGAGCCGTCCAGCCATTGTCGAACTGGTGGTTCAGCGTCAGAAAGCCGATCGAGGTGTCGGTGTTCCAGTAGGTCCAGTCCGGGGAGGTGCTGGTGGAGCGGGCGTAATTCGTCCGGCTGCCATCGGTGTAGTTCAGCGGCAGCGCCCCCCACATCACGCCGGTGGGCCGGTTGTTCTGGCGTGAGAAGCCCGCCGTCAACAGCGTGCTGGGTCCGATATCGGCCTCCACCACGCCATAGGCCACCCCCTTGCGGAGGTGATAGCGGTCCAGGTAGGAGTCGCTGTCCTCGCCGGCCACCACCACGCGGCCGCGCACACGACCATCGGCCGTCAGCGGGGTGGAGACATCGGCGTCCAGACGCACATCGTTCCAGGAACCTGCGGTCAGCCCGACGCTGGCCTGGAAGGCCGCGGTGGGGCGCTTGCGCACGAAGTTCACCGTCGCCGACGGATTGCCGGTGGCAGTCAGCAGACCGGCCGCCCCGTGGATCACATCGATGCGCTCGAACATCGCGGTGTCCAGGTCGCCGTTCTGCAGCCCGAAGGTCATGGGCAGCCCCACGCCATCGAGCTGGAAGTTCGTGATGTCGAAGCCGCGGGCCGTGTAGTAGGTGCGGTCGGTCTCCACCTTCTCCACGTTGATGCCGGTGGCGCTGGCCAGGGCTGCGTTCACGTTGCTGAGATGGAAGTCATCCAGCTGGTTGCGGGTGATGACGGAGATCGACTGAGGCGTCTCGCGCACCGACAGGTCCAGACCCAGGGCGGAATCGCTGCGTCGGCGGCCGGCCGGGGCATCCGGCCCCTGCGCCTCGCCGGTGACCGTCACGGTGGGCAGGGTGGTGTCGGTGGCCACCGGGGCGCTGGCGGCCGAAGCCGGCACGGCTGCCGACTGGGCACGGGCCACGGGCGGGCCGAATTGCAAGGCGATGGCCAGCGCCACGGGGACAGGCGCAGAGCGGGCGAAGCGTGAACGTGTTTGCATGGGAAATGGCTGGAACAACACGCGCCGACACGGTGGTCCAGGACATGACCCACCCCTGCCGACACCAAACGACCACCCGGGCTGGCTTTGGCTGGCTGGGGAACTCGCGCATGTTAATGAGAATCAGTTGCAACAACAACCCGGTACACACCCTATGCCCACATGATCGGCATGGTTTATTATTCAATGCGAATCATTCGCATTACGATGCTTCCATGTCCTCTCGCATGCCACCCCCCCCTCTCCCAACACCAGCCCCGGACGAGGCATGCGCGGCACCCCGTCCGGCCTCCAGCACCTGCCCCCAGTGGGACAGCCGCACCCTGCTGGGCCAGGCCGAGCAGGCGGAGATCCACCATGGCGACCAGGTGTATCGACTCCGGCTCACGGCCCTGGGCAAGCTGATCCTGACCAAGTGATGGCGCGCCGCTGACCGGCCACATCCCCCCATTCCCAGCCCCCCTCGACTCGCCCCCTTTTCTGTCTGCCGTCCGTGCGAACGGGTCTGAGTTCAGCGCCCGTCTCGCTTCACGCACACCGCCAGCCCACTGCCAGCCCGTGCGCTTCTTCGCCTGAGGAGCTGCCATGCTGAACGTCGCCGAACGGTGTTCGTCCCCTCCATCCCACGCGGTGAACCCTTCCGCCTGGAACCCTCTGGCCCTGGACCTGCAGGTGGGCGCCTGGCCCGCGGGCGAGGGCCTGAGGGTGTGGCGGCTGCTGCCGCACTGGGGCTCCCTGTTGCGTGCCCTCAGCCTGCAGGGCCCGCTGAGCTGGCAGGTCGGCCTGGGTCGCAGCGGCCTGAGCTACCTGGGCGAGGCCACTGTCGCGCCAGAGCGCCCCGGCACGCTGCGGGCCGAAGGCATGGCGCTCGATGCCGGCATCGAGGCCTGGGGCTGGGCCTATGTGGTGCAGACCCCGGCCCCTTCGGGACACCGCCAGCACCGCCTGGCCCTCTTCGATGTCAAAGGCCTGCCCCTGCTGACCGTCCAATGGCCCCTGGATGCCGACCCGGACCGGCTGGCACGCCTGCTGGCCCGCTGGGGTGACCCCTGCCTGAGGCCCCAGTTCAAGACCCTCCCGCCCCCTGCCCCAGCCACCGAACTGAGCCCGCACGGCCGGCAAGGCGCCAAGGTGATGGAAGACCTGCTGCTGGCCGATGTGCTGCACGCCGCCCACCTGCAAGGCCTGTCGCTGACGGTTCGCTCCGCGGGCTCGCCCGCGCAGCTGAGCCTCACAGGGGCCTGGCGCCCCCCGGTCCAGGCGCAGGGACGGCAGCTCGCACGAACCGTCTGCGGCCAGAAGCAGCTGAGCTGGGAAGACCCGGCGATCGGCGACATCCTGCTGCGCAACGACACCACGCCAGGCGGCGTGCGCACCTGGCTGGAATGCACCGACCGCCAGGGGCGCCCCCTGCTGACCCTGCACCCGATCGACACCCCGGCCCAACGCTGCTGCTGGCAGCGCCTGGTGGCCGATCTGCACGCCTGAGGAGACCGCGATGAACCTCCTGTCCCCCCGTCCACTGAGCCCGGTCGCCGGCCCCGGCCCGGATGGCGATGCCTGCTGCCGCCCGGCCACGCCGCTGATCCCCGAGCGGCTGGGCTCGCGGCGCCGACGCATCTGGGAGTTGGGGGCCCATGCCCACTGCCCGGTGATCGGCGTGTGCCTGCCCCTGCCCGTGGTGCGGCGCCTGGCCGACAAGGTGCTGGGCGGCCAGGCCCTGGCCACGGACTACGAGCTGCACTGCGGCGTGAACAGCGACTGCCGGCAACGCAACCCCATGGCCGAGGCCGTGCAGAAGGAGCTGGACCGGCGCTACCTGCTGACCGTGCGCCAGAGCCTCAAGCTCAAGACCACCGAGGCCCTTGCCGGGTGGTGGCAGCAGCAGCGCCAGGGCGACAGCGTGCCGGGCGCCCTGTGGGCCACGCTGACGCATTCGCGCTGCGACGCGCTGCTGGAGGAACGCGTGCTGCAGGACATCCATCTGCTGCAGCACCAGGCCGGCGCAGCCAACCGCGCCGACCTGGCCCGCCTGGACAGCCTGCTCGACGAGAACCGGGTGCTGGCCAATGAGCTGGCCCGCGTGCAGGAGCGATGCACGCGGCAGGCCCGCGAGCAGGCGCAGAAGCTCGAGCGCACGCAGTCCGAGCTGGTGCTGGCCCGGGCCGCCCTGGTCGGTCGGGACACGCTGGTGGCCTGCCTGCGCGAAGACCTGGCCGCCCTGGAGGCCAGCATCCCCGATCTGCGCGGCCGTCAGGCCCTGAACGAGCAACTGGCCCGGCAGCTGGGACGCATCCAGGACCTGGAGCGCGCGCTGCTGCGCACCCAGCAGACCCTGGAAATGGAGCGCCTGCGCCAGACCCAGACCGAGCCGCCGGACGATCAGACTCCCAGCGTCGAGCCCCAGGACGCCCCCGGCCCGCAGGCGCCGGCCACCGGCGAGGTACTGGGCGAGCGGGCCGTGCTGTGCGTGGGCGGGCGCCCGGCCAGCGTGCCGGCCTACCGCCGACTGATCGAGGAGGTGGGCGCCCGCTTCATGCACCACGATGGCGGCGAGCAGGACCACATCGCCCGCCTGGACAGCACGCTGGCCGCGGCCGACCTGGTGATCTGCCAGACCGGCTGCATCAGCCACGACGCCTACTGGCGGGTGAAGGACCACTGCAAACGCACCGGCAAGCGCTGCGTGTTCGTGGACAAGCCCAGCGCGGCCAGCCTGCGCCGCGCCCTGGTGATCTTGAAGCCGGTGAAGGGCTGAGCGCGCAGGCTCAGTCGGCCCGCAGCACCGCCTGGAATTGCTCGGCCGCCAGCGCGTGCAGGGCCTCGAGCAGGCGATCGACGTCGGCCTCGGTGTGCGCCGCCGAGAGCGCGATGCGCAAGCGGGCAGTGCCCACCGGCACCGTGGGCGGACGGATGGCCGGCACCCACAGGCCGCGTTGGCGCAGCGCATCGGTCAGGGCCAGGGCCACCGCGTTCTGCCCCACCACCAGGGGCTGGATCGCGGTGTCCGAGGGCATCAGCGACCAGCCCAGGCTGGCCATGGGCGAATCGGCCGCCGGTGTGAGCCCCCGGCGCAGCTGGAGGATGCGGGCATGCAGCTGATCGCGCAGTGCATCGCCCTGGGCGATGCGGCGCAACGCGGGGCGGATGGCCTCGGCCAGGAGGGCCGGCGCCGCGGTGGCGAAGGTGTAGCTGCGGGCCTTCTGCAGCACCCATTCCACCAGCGTGGCATCGCCCGCCACAAAACCGCCGGCCACACCCACCGCCTTGCTCAGCGTGCTCATGTAGAGGATGCGGCGCGAGGCGTTGGCGCCGGTCAGGCCGGCGGCCGCCAAGGCGCCGCGGCCTTGCGGGCCCATCACGCCCAGGCCATGGGCATCGTCCAGCAGCAGCAGGGCATCGTGCTCCTCGGCCAGCGCCAGCAGGCCGGGGATGTCGGCCACATCGCCATCCATGCTGAACACGGCGTCGCTGATGATCAGCTTGCGCTTGGCCTCGCTGGCCTGGAGCATCTGGGTCAGGTGGTCCAGATCGGCGTGGCGGTAGCGCTGCATGCGGGCCCGCGACAGCAGCGAGCCGTCGATCAGGCTGGCATGGTTCAGCCGGTCCGCGAAGATCTCGTCACCCAGGCCCACCAGGGCCGGAATGACCCCCACGTTGGTGGCAAAGCCCGCGTAAAAGTAGAGCGCCCGCGGCAGCTGCACGAAGTCCGCCAGCTCCTCCTCCAGCGCGGCATTGGCCGCGGTGTGCCCGCTGACCATGGGCGAGGCGCCGGAACCAACGCCGTAGTGCGGCAGGGCCTGCTGCACCGCCTCGGCCAGCGAGGCATCGGCCGCCAGACCAAGGTAGTCGTTGCTGCAGAAGGCCAGCATGGCCTGGCCGTCCACCCGCATCAGAGCGCCGGGCAGCGGCGTGACCACCCGCCGCTGGCGCAGCAGGTGCTGGGCCTCCAGCTCGTTCAGGCGGTGGGAAAACTCGTCGAGCCAACTCATCGCATCACTCCCTGGCCGCGCACGCCGGATCTTCAGGTCCAGTCGGTCGGCAGTGTCACGGTGGCCCGTGCCGGGTCGGGCTGGGCCTGCCAGGGAATGTCGGCCAGCAAAGGCACGCCACGCCCGGTCATGTGGGTCTTCAACCAGGCCAGATTCTCCTCCTGGCAGGCCATGTCCGGGTCCATCCGGTTGGCCACCCAGCCGGCCAGGGTCAGCCCGCGGGCCTGGATGGCCTCGGCGCTGAGCGCCGCGTGGTTCAGGCAGCCCAGGCGCAGGCCCACCACCAGCACCACCGGCAGGCCCAGCGCGGCGGCCAGGTCGGACATCATGTGCTGCTCGTTGAGCGGCACGTACCAGCCGCCCGCCCCTTCCACCACCACCACGTCGGCCTGGGCCGCCAGGGTCTGGTAACGCTCGACCAGGAAGGACAGCTCGATGCGCCGGCCGGCCCGCGCGGCCGCCAGATGGGGCGAGAGCGGATCGGGCAGCGAGATGGGGTTGTCCAGCTCGGGCGGCACCTTCAGCGTGGAGGCGGCGCGCAGCGCCAGCGCGTCCTCGCTGGCCCAGCCGCCCTCGTGCGGGATCAGGCCCGAGGCGATGGGCTTCATGCCCACCACCTTGGCGTGGTGGCGCGCCAGCGCGGTCAGCAGCACGCAGCTGCCCAGGGTCTTGCCAATGCCGGTGTCGGTGCCGGTGACGAAACAGCCTTTGAACATGGTTTCTTCTCAGAGTCTCAGACGCCGTCGACCACGCCCAGGGTGCTGGGTGCACCGCCGGTCTCTTCGGCCAGCGTGGCGTTGAGCGCGGCCAGGGCGGCCTGGGCCAGGAACTCGCCTTCCGTCTCGCTGATGACCAGCGGCGGCATGGCATAGACGGTGTTGCCGATGGGGCGCAGCAGCACGCCCTGGGCCAGCGCGTGGCGGGCGAAGCGGCGGGCGAAATCCGGCAGGCTGGTGGCCACGTCCCAGGCGAAGATCATCCCCTGCCGGCGGGCAAAGCGCACCCGCGGGTGCTGGCTCAGGCCCTCGAACTGGCGCCACAGGCGCGCGCCGCTGACCTCGCTGACCTTGACCGGGTCCAGCTGGGCCAGCAGCTCGGTGGCGGCCAGCGCGGCGCGGCAGGCCAGCGGGTTGCCGGTGTAGCTGTGCGAGTGCAGGAAGCCGCGGGCCACCTGGTCGTCGTAGAAGGCGGCATAGACCGCGTCGGTCGTCAGCACCGCCGACAGCGGCAGCGTGCCGCCGGTCAAGCCCTTGGACAGGCAGATGAAGTCGGGCCGGATACCGGCCTGCTGGTGGGCGAACCAGCTGCCGGTGCGGCCGAAGCCCACCGCGATCTCGTCGGCCACCAGATGCACCTCGTGCGCATCGCACAGCGCGCGCACCCGCTGCAGGTAGCGCGGATGGTGCATGGCCATGCCGGTGGCGCATTGCACCAGCGGCTCCAGGATGAGCGCGGCCGTCTCGTCGGCATGCTCGGCCAACCAGTCGGCCAGCGCATCGGCCGCACGGTTGGCCACGTCCTCGGCCGTCTCGCCGGGCTGGGCCAGGCGGGCGTCGGGGCTGGGCACGGTGGCGGCCAGGCGCACCAGCGGCGCATAGGATTCGCGGAACAGCGCGATGTCGGTCACCGCCAGTGCGCCCACTGTTTCGCCGTGGTAGCCGCCGGCCAGACCGATGAAGCGGTTCTTGGCGGGGCGGCCCTGGTTGCGCCAGAAGTGCGCGCTCATCTTCAGCGCGATCTCGGTGGCCGAAGCCCCGTCGCTGCCGTAGAAGGCATGGCCCAGGCCGGTCAGGGCCGACAGGCGCTCGGAAAGCTCCACCACCGGCGCATGGGTGAAGCCGGCCAGCATCACATGGTCCAGCCGGTGCAGCTGGTCGATCAGCGCGTCGCGGATGGCCGGATGGCCATGGCCGAAGAGGTTGACCCACCAGGAGCTGATGCCGTCGAGCAGGCGGCCGCCGTCATGGTCGTAGAGCCACAGGCCCTCGGCCCGGGCGACGGGGACCAGCGGCAGCTGCGCGCCCTCGGCCGCATGGGCCTTCATCTGGGTGCAGGGGTGCCAGACCGCGGCCAGGCTGCGGTCATGCCATTCGGTGTTGCGACTCATGTTTGGATCCCGGCCATGTAAAAGGCCGCCCGCAGGCGGCCAGATAGACGGTGAAAGACGATCAGCCCATCACGTGCTTGACCTTCAGGCCCAGGCGCGAGATGAGCGCCCGGTCGTCGTCGGCCTCGGGGTTGCCGGTGGTCAGCAGCTTGTCGCCGTAGAAGATGGAGTTGGCGCCGGCCAGGAAGCACAGGGCCTGCACGCCTTCACCCAGGCCGCGGCGGCCGGCCGACAGGCGCACGCGAGCGGTGGGCATGGTGATGCGCGCCACCGCGATGGTGCGCACGAACTCGAAGGGGTCCAGCTTCTCGGTGCCGTGCAGCGGCGTGCCTTCAACCTGCACCAGCTCGTTGATGGGCACCGAATCGGGGTACGGGTCCATGTTGGCCAGCTGGGCCACCAGGCCGGCGCGCTCGGTGCGGCTTTCGCCCATGCCGACGATGCCGCCGCAGCACACGGACACGCCGGCATTGCGCACATGCTCCAGCGTCTCCAGGCGGTCCTGGTAGTCGCGGGTGGAGATGATCTTGCCGTAGGTCTCCGGCGCGGTGTCCAGGTTGTGGTTGTAGTAGTCCAGGCCGGCCTTCTTGAGCTCCTGGGCCTGGTTCTCGGTCAGCATGCCCAGGGTGCAGCAGGCCTCCAGGCCCAGCGACTTCACCTCGCGCACCAGCTCGGCCACCTTCTCCACATCCCGGTCCTTGGGGGCGCGCCAGGCGGCGCCCATGCAGAAGCGGGTGGCGCCGGCGTTCTTGGCGGCCAGGGCGGCCTCGCGCACCGCGTCGACTTCCATCAGCTTGGTGGCATCGACGCCGGTGTCGTAGTGCACCGACTGCGGGCAGTATCCGCAGTCCTCGGGGCAGCCACCGGTCTTGATCGACAGCAGGGTGGCCAACTCGATCTCGGCCGGGTCGAAGTGCTCGCGGTGCACCGTCTGGGCGCGGAAGATCAGCTCGGTCAGCGGCAGGTTGAACAGGGCCTCGATGTCGGCCACCGACCAACGCTGGGGGCCGGCCGGCTCCGCCGCGCGGGGGCGGTGGATCTGGATCGGCTGGGCCGTGGTGCTGGCTTCACTGGTGCAGGAGGTGGCAGTGGACATCGCGTTCCTTCTCGCTGGAAATGGCTCGGGCCGGGCTGGGCGCCGCAGGCGCTCAGAGCTCGAGGTTGTCGATCAGACGGGTCTGGCCCAGACGGGCCGCGCCCAGCGCAACCAGGGGCTCACCGGCCAGACGCTCGGCGTCGGTCGGCGGCAGCAAGTCGGACCGGCGGCGCAGGGTGAGGTAATCCGGCACCCAGCCGCGGGCCCGCAGGCTGTCCGCGGCTGCAGCCTCGATCGAGGCCAGCGTCGCGGCACCATCCCGGGCGCCTGCCGCCAATTGTCGCAGGGATTGGGCCAGGGCGATGGCTTCCACCCTTTCGGCCGGCTGGAGGTAACCGTTGCGCGAGGACAGGGCCAGGCCGTCGTCGGCCCGCACCGTGGCGTGGCCGACGATCTCGATGGGCAGGGCGAACTGGCGCACCATGCCGCGGATCACCGCCAGCTGCTGGTAGTCCTTCTGGCCGAAGACGGCCACGGCCGGCTGCACGATCTGGAACAGCTTCATCACCACGGTGCATACGCCCGTGAAGAAGCCGGGGCGGAACTCGCCCTCCAGCAGATCGGCCAGGGCCGCCGGCGGTTGCACCTTGTAGGCCTGGGGCTCGGGATAGAGCTCGGATTCGGACGGCGCGAAGACGATGTCGCAGCCGGCCGGGGCCAGCAGCTCGCAGTCGCGCGCCAGCGTGCGCGGGTACTGGTCGAAGTCTTCGTGCGGCAGGAACTGCAACCGGTTGACGAAGATGCTGACCACCACCGGGCCGCCGCGCCGGGCGGCCTCGCGCACCAGGCTCAGATGGCCCTCGTGCAGATTGCCCATGGTCGGCACGAAGGCCGTGCGCTGCTGGCCGGCCAGCGCCTGGCGCAGCTCGGCAATGGTGTGAATGACGCGCATGCGCCCTCTCCTCCTGCGGGCCGACACCAGCGCGCCGCCCGCCTCGAACTTCAGGAATCAGTAGCCGTGCACGGCCTCGTCGGGGAAGCGACCGGCCTTCACGTCCACCACATAGCGGCGCAGGGCCTGCGCCACCGACAGGCCCGGCGCATCGGCGGCGCTGCCCGGCTCACGGGTGAAGTCGCGCACGAAGCGCGGGCGCTTGCCGGAGGTCAGCCCCAGCAGGTCGTGCAGCACCAGCACCTGGCCGGTGGTGCCGGCGCCCGCGCCGATGCCGATGGTCATCATCTCGGGATGGGCCTGGGTGATCTCGCGCGCCAGGGCCGAGGGCACCAGCTCCAGCACCAGCATGGCGGCACCGGCCTGGGCCAGCGCCGCGGCGTCGGCCTTGAGCTGGGCGGCGGCGGCCTCGTCACGCCCCTGGATGCGGAAGCCCCCCAGGGCATGCACACGCTGCGGCGTCAGACCCAGGTGGCCGCAGACAGGGATGCCCCGGTCCACCAGGAAGCGCACCGTGTGGGCGATGTCGCCACCGCCCTCGATCTTGACCATCTGGGCCCCGGCGCGCATCAGCGCCGCGGCGGATTCGAAGGCCTGCTGCGGGCTGGCCTCGTAGCTGCCGAAGGGCATGTCCGTCACCAGCCAGGCCTGGCGTTTGGCCCGCGCCACGCAGGCCGTGTGGTAGGCCATGTGCTCCAGCGTGACCGGCAGCGTGCTGCTCTGACCCTGCACCACATTGCCCAGCGAATCCCCCACCAGCTGGATGTCCACCTCGGCCGCGTCCAGCAACTGGGCGAAGGTGGCGTCGTAGCAGGTCACCATGGCGAGCTTCTCGCCCCGGGCGGCCATGTCGCGCAGGCGGGGCAGGTTCAGCGCCGGACGGGGCGCTGCAGCGGAGGGTTCAACCGGATGGACACTCATGAATCAACTCAGGGACAGCTGCCACTGGGGCAGGGACCGGCATTGTGCACCCAGGCCCGAGGGCCTGCAGCGACCGGCCCCACCCGGGGCAGCAGCCCCTCAACGCAGCGGACCGATGGCGCGCATGGCGTGGACGACGCCTTCGCCGATCGACGCGCCGAAGCGCTTGGCCAGGCGTTCGGCCACGTTTTCCTGCGGGGTGTAGTCGATGACGTCCTCGGCCTTGACCACCTCGCGGGCCACGTAGTCCAGGTTGCCGTAATGGTCGGCCAGCCCCTGGTTCACGGCCTCCTCGCCGTTCCAGAACAGGCCCGAGAAGGTGTCGTCATTGAGCTTCAGGCGGTCCCCCCGACCATGCTTGACCACGGTGATGAACTGCTGGTGGATCTGTTCCAGCATGGCCTCAGCGTAGGCCTTCTGCTTCTCGTCCACCGGCGAGAACGGGTCCAGCATGCCCTTGTTGGCACCGGCGGTCAGCAGACGGCGCTCCACGCCAAGCTTGTCCATCAGGCCGGTGAAGCCGAAGCCGTCCATCAGCACGCCGATGGAGCCGACGATGCTGGCCTTGTCGACGTAGATCTCGTCGGCGTTGGCGGCCATGTAATAGGCCGCCGAGGCGCACATCTCTTCGCAGACGGCATAGAGCTTCTTGTTCGGATGCAGCTTGCGCAGGCGCTGGATCTCGTCGCTGACGATGCCGGCCTGCACCGGGCTGCCGCCCGGCGAGTTGAAGCGCATCACGATGCCCTTGGCCGAATCATCCTCGTAGGCCGACTTGAGCGAGGCGACGATGTTCTCGGCGCTGGCTTCGCTCTGCTCGGCGATCTCGCCGCGCACCTCGATCAGCGCGGTGTGCGGGCCCGACGGTGCGGCCGGGTGCACGCCATGCTGGGTGAACACCGCCCAGGCCACGGCCAGCACCAGGCCGAACCAGGCCAGCCGGAAGCCGATGCGCCAGCGGCGTTCGCTGCGGCGCTGGCGCAGCATCTCGGACCCGAACTGCTGCAGCAGGGTCTCCAGCCCGGCCAGGCGCTGGGCCTCGGGCGATGGCGCGGCGGCAGGCGCCGTGGCGGGGGCCGCCGACTCCGGGGCCGGTGAGGGCGAAGAGCTCAGCGGAGAGTCGTACGGACCCAGGGGATCCGGCGTGGACGGTTCGTTCGACGACATGGTGTTGGGGTTGATGAGCAGAAAACCGGCACGCCGCAGGCGGCCGGAACGGGTTCAGGACAAGGTCGGCGCGGGGGGGGGCGGGGCGGGTCGGACATCGGCATCGGGCCACCACCAGACCTGCCCGCCCTCTTCCTCCACCCGCAAGGCCCGCAGGCGCTGCCCCCGGCCGGGGCCGGCAATGCAATAGCCGTCTGAGGGCTCGAAGGTGGCGCCATGCAGGGCACAGACGATCCAGCGCTTTTGCGTGTCCAGGAAACGGCCGGGCTGCCAGTCCATCTCGGCGGCCACATGCACGCAGCGGTTCAGGTAGCCGACCACCCGGCCTTCGAAGCGCAGGGCGAAGGCGCGGGCCGGCCGGCCCCAGAGCAGCACGTCGAAGACCCAGGCATCGCCCCGCTCGACCAGCGCCTGGCTGGCACACAGCGCGATGCGGGGGAACGCGGCCGGCTCGGTCATGGTCGGTCAGGCATTGTCGAGCAGCCAGGCGTGCAGCTCGGGCGTGGAATGGGCCACGAACAGGGGATTCAGTGGCGCGAAGGCCGCCGGGTCGTGGGCCCCGAAGCTGACCCCCACCGACGCGGTGCGGGCGTTGCGGGCCATCTCCAGGTCATGGGTGGTGTCGCCGATCATCAGCGTGCGCTCGGGCGGCACGCCGAACTCGGCCATCAGTTCCTCCAGCATGCGCGGGTGCGGCTTGGAGAAGGTCTCGTCGGCGGTGCGGCTGGCGTCGAACACCCCTTTGAGCTCGGTGCTGGAGAGGGCCTCGTCCAGGCCGCGCCGGCTCTTGCCGGTGGCCACGGTCAGCCAGTGGTGGCGGTCCTTGAGCGCGGCCAGCATCTCCAGCGTGCCCTGGAACAGGCTGATCTCGTGCTGGGCGGCGAAGTAGTGGTGGCGGTAGCGCTGGCCCAGCTCCGGATAGCGCTCGGGCGGCAGGCCCGGCACCACCTTCTGCAGGGCCTCGTGCAGACCCAGGCCGATCACGTAGGCGGCCTCCTGGTCGCTGGGCACGGGCAGGTGCAGGTCCTGGGCGGCGCGCTGGATGCACCGCACGATCAGCGCGGTGGAATCGAACAGCGTGCCATCCCAGTCGAAGGCGATGAGGTCGAAGCGGCGGGAGCGGGTCATGGTCGGGAATCAGGCGGCCGTGGCCGGGGTCAGCTGGGCCAGCAGTGTCTCGCATTCCGGGGGCAAGGGGGCTTCCAGCTCGATGCGGGCCCCGCTGACCGGGTGGTCGAAGGCCAGTCGCCGGGCGTGCAGGAACATGCGGTCGAAGCGCGCACCCGCCACCGCCCGGCCGGCGGCCAGAGCCTTGTTGAGGGCGAAATCGCCGTACTTCTCGTCTCCGACGATGGGGTGGCCCTCGTGCGAGAGGTGGACGCGGATCTGGTGGGTGCGGCCGGTCTTGATGGTCACATCCAGCAGACTGAAGCCGGCATAGCGCGCCGCCACCCGCACCAGCGAGATGGAGCGCCGGCCGTCCTCGTCGTCGCCCGGCACGGCACGCACCCGGCGCTCGCCCTCGGCGGTCAGGTATTTGTGCAGGGCCACGTCGATGACCTTCTTGCGCGCCGGCCAGTCACCGATCACCAGGGCGGCGTAGGTCTTGCCCGTTTCGCGCTGGCGGAACTGGTCCTGCAGCGCGGTCAGGGCACTGCGCTTCTTGGCCAGCAGCAACAGGCCCGAGGTCTCCTTGTCCAGCCGGTGCACCAGCTCCAGGAACTTGGCCTGCGGCCGGGCCCGGCGCAGCTGTTCGATGACCCCGAAGCTGACCCCGCTGCCGCCGTGCACGGCCACGCCGGCCGGCTTGTCGATCACCAGCAACTGCTCGTCCTCGAACAGCACCGGGAACTCGCGGGCCGGCACAGCGGCCACGGCGGCCTCGTCCGGCGCCTCGGCCATCCGCACCGGCGGCACGCGCACCACCTGGCCCTCTTCCAGCCGGGTGTCGGCGCCGGCCCGGGCCTTGTCCACCCGCACCTCGCCGGAGCGGATGATGCGGTAGACATGGGTCTTGGGCACGCCCTTGAGTTCGCGCAGCAGGAAGTTGTCCAGGCGCTGGCCGACAGAGCGCTCGTCGACCGTGACGAGGCGCACGCTCGGCGTGGGTGGCACTGCCGGCAGGGCAGGCTGGGGCGCCGCGGCCCTTGCCGGTGCGGCCCCCTTGGCGGGAGTGGGCGCCAACTTTGAAGGCGTCCTGCGCGCGCCCGACCGGGGCGTCCCGGTGGTTTTCTCGGACGTGCTGCGACGGGCCGTGGCGGGCCTGTTTTTCGCCTTTATAATGGTCTGAGCCACGATTGAGCCCTAAGTGCTTGATTTTTCTGAGTTTACCTCGGGCACCCCGGGCGATATCGTGGAAAGGCGCGCAGAATTCTTGCGCGCCGCAAGGTGATGCAACGCCCGATTCCCCTGGAATGGCCGGTCCCGAAGTGATCGGCGGCCTCGGAAATCTGGCGGCAGAGAGACATGGAATGTGCCGCCCTGCCTTGGCAGGGGTCCATCAAAAGGTTTTCATCGGGCGCGATGACCAGACCGACCTTCGGTCCAGGATCGAGCCCGGCGTTCCGAGCGAACGAATCCGTTTTCCGCATGCTGTCGTTTCCTGATTGCTCCCGTTTGACAGGCCCCGGTGCTCCACCGGCGCGGCCTGCATGGGAGCGCGCGCCCACGGCCCCTGCCGTGCGCCCGGGATTCGCGCCATCCGGCAACCGGGGTTCCGACACCCGGGCGCACGCGCCAACGCTGTCCACCTGAGTCCGCCACGAGCGGCGCTTCGGACAGTCCAGGGCGATTCCTTCCACCGGCTTTTCCGTTTTCTCGTGCATCGTTCGAGGTGCCGGCTGGACTGTCCTCCTTTCCGATGACGTCCGGGCGTCGCCTCCATTTCGTGCGGCCGGCTTGCCGGGCGCACGTGGACAGGAGTGCACATGAAACGCATGCTGATCAACGCGACGCAGCCGGAAGAGCGGCGCCTCGCGATCGTCGATGGCCAGAAACTGCTCGACTTCGAGACCGAGATCGAGGGCCGCGAACAGCGCAAGGGCAACATCTACAAGGCCGTCGTCACCCGCGTCGAGCCGTCCCTGGAAGCCTGCTTCGTCGACTACGGCGAGGACCGCCACGGCTTCCTGCCCTTCAAGGAAATCTCGCGCCAGTATTTCAAGGAAGGCGTCTCGGTCAAGGACGCCAAGATCCAGGACGTGATCGCCAACGGCCAGGAACTCCTGGTCCAGGTCGAAAAGGAAGAGCGTGGCAACAAGGGCGCCGCCCTGACCACCTTCGTCTCGCTGGCCGGCCGCTACCTGGTGCTGATGCCCAACAACCCGCGTGGCGGTGGCGTGAGCCGCCGCATCGAGGGCGAGCAGCGTGAAGAGCTGAAGGAAAACCTCGACCAGCTCGAGTACCCCAAGGGCATGAGCCTGATCGCCCGCACCGCCGGCATCGGCCGCTCGGCCGCCGAGCTGCAGTGGGACCTGAACTACATGCTCAAGCTCTGGGACGCCATCGACACGGCGTCTAAGGCGGGCAAGGGCGCCTTCCTGATCTACCAGGAATCGTCGCTGGTGATCCGCGCGATCCGCGACTACTTCACCGCCGACATCGGCGAGATCCTGATCGACACCGACGACATCTACGATCAGGCCCAGCAGTTCATGAACCACGTGATGCCGGAATCGGCGCATCGCGTGAAGCGCTACCGGGATGACGCCCCGCTGTTCTCGCGCTTCCAGATCGAGCACCAGATCGAGACGGCCTTCAGCCGCACGGTGAACCTGCCCTCGGGCGGTGCCATCGTGATCGACCACACCGAGGCCCTGGTGGCCGTGGACGTGAACTCGGCGCGCGCCACCCGCGGCGGCGACATCGAGGAAACCGCCACCCGCACCAACCTGGAAGCCGCCGACGAAATCGCCCGCCAGTGCCGCCTGCGCGACCTGGGCGGCCTGATCGTGGTCGACTTCATCGACATGGAGGAGAGCAAGAACCGCCGCGACGTCGAGCAGCGTCTGAAGGACGCCCTGCGCTTCGACCGCGCCCGCGTGCAGTTCAGCTCCATCTCCAAGTTCGGCCTGCTGGAACTGAGCCGCCAGCGCCTGCGCCCGGCCCTGTCCGAAGGCAGCCACATCACCTGCCCGCGCTGCAACGGCACCGGCCACATCCGCGACACCGAATCCTCGGCGCTGCAGATCCTGCGCATCATCCAGGAAGAGGCCCTGAAGGAAAACACCGCCGCCGTGCATGTGCAGGTGCCGGTGGAAGTGACCTCCTTCCTGCTCAACGAGAAGCGCCAGGAGATCAGCAAGATCGAGCTCAAGCAGCGCATCACCGTGCTGCTGGTGCCCAACAAGCACCTGGACACGCCCAACTACAAGCTCGAGCGCCTGCGCCACGACGACCCGCGCCTGGAGAACCTGCAGGCCAGCTACACCATGGTGCAGGAGACCGACGAAGAGGTCTCCATCTCGCGCCGCGAGAAGGCCAAGCCCAAGCAAGAGCCGGTGATCAAGGGCGTGCTGCCCGACCAGCCGGCCCCCGTGGCGCCGCCGCCCGCGGCCCCCACGCCCGCTCCGGCTCCGGCCGCTGCAGCAGCCCCGGTGCCCGCCCCGGCGCCGGCCAGCGGTGGTGGCTTCTTCGGCTGGCTCAAGAAGCTGTTCGGCACCGAACCGGCGCCGGCACCCGTCGCCAAGGCCGAAGCCACCCCCACCCCGGCCGCCAAGACCGAGGGTGAGCGCGGCGGCCGCAGCGGCGGCAACCGCCGGGACCGTGGCGAACGCGGTGAACGCGGTGAGCGCGGCAACCGTGGTGAGGCCGGTGGCCGCAACGGCGGCCAGCGCGCCGAAGGCGGCCGCGGCGAAGGCGGCAACAAGCCGCGCCGCGAGGACAACCGCGGCGACCGGGCTGAGCGTGGGGAACGTGCCGAACGCGGAGACCGTGCCGAGCGCGGTGAACGTGGCGGCCGCGGTGAAGGCCGCCGCAACGCCCCCGAGCGCGTCGAGGCCCTGGACACCGGCGCGCAGGAACGCAAGCCGCGCACCGAGCTGGACGTGCCGGCCAACGCCCTGGCCGACAAGGTCGAGGGCGCGGAGGCCGAGGGCGCGCTGGCCGATGCCGAGCGCAACGGTGGCCGCCGCCGCCGCCGCCGTGGTGGCCGTGGCCGCGATGGCGAGCGCACCGAGGGCGAAATGAGCCAGGGCGCCGAGGGCGCGGTCGAGGGCGAAGCCCCGGCCGAAGCCACCGCCGCGGACCAGCTGACCGCTGCCGTTGAAGCGCCGGCCGGCGAGCCGGTCGAGGGCGAGCGCGAGGGCCGTGGCCGTCGCAACCGCCGCCCCCGCCGCGAGCAGACCGACACCCAGGAAGAAGGCAGCCAGGCCATCCCGGCCGCGCCGCTGGGTGAAGAGGCTGCTGCCGAGGCGCCGAGCGTGGAAGTGCACGAAGCCCCGGCCCCGGTCGAGGCGCCGGCCGCCGCTCCGGCCCCTGTTGCTGCCGCCCCGGTGGTGGTGCCGGCCTACACCCTGGCCCTGGACGAGCTCAACGCCATCGCGGCGGGCGCCGGCCTGAGCTGGGTGAACTCCGACGCCGAGAAGGTGCGCGTCGTTCAGGAGGCCATCGCCGCCGAGCCCCAGCCGGTCCATGTGCCGCGCGAGCGGCCGCCGGTGGTCGTGCTGGACGAAGGCCCGCTGGTGCTGGTCGAGACCCGCAAGGACCTCAGCCAGGTCACCCTGCCCTTCGACGCACCCCAGTCCTGAGCGCCACGGCGCCCCAATGAAAACGGCCCCGCGGGGCCGTTTTTTCATGCGCGCGCGAGGATCGCGGCCGGGGCTCAGGGCGTCGATGGCCGCCCCGGACCCACGGTGCCCTCGGCACGGGCCGACAGGTAAGCGTAGAGGTCGGCGATGTGGGCCGTGACCACCGGCTCGCCACCCCAGGCCGGCATGGTCAGCAGGCCCTGCCGGCCGGCCACCACCTCGTCCACCAGCGCGCTGCGGTCGGCCTGCTGCGGCGGCAGGCCCCAGTCGTAACGGTTGAGCACCAGACCGACGAAGCGGCGCTCACCCAGGGTGGCCACCCGCTCCAGCAGGTTGGGGCCCGCCCCCGCCAGGCCGGCCGCGTCGGCCCCGTGGCAGCTGGCACAGCGGGCCTGGAAGACCCGCCAGCCCCCGTAGACCGAGCCCTGGGGCTGGGCCGCCTTGGCCAGTTGACGGGCCGGCTCGCGGTTCTGCCATTCCACGGCGCAGCCGCCGAGCCAGGCCGCCGAGGCCAGGGCCAGCAGGGCGGCGCGCATCAGGGGGGAGCGCAGGTGCGGTTTCATGGGGTCTCCTCGGTGGTGTGACGCAAAAGGGTTCAGCCTTGCAGGCGTTCCAGGGCACGCTGGTAGACGGACGACATCATCAGCTCGTCCCAGGGCAGGGGTTCGGTCTGCGGCAGCAGGGCCAGGCGACGCTGCTCGGACAAGGGCTCCGGCGCCCATTGGCCCTCGCTCTGGGCCTGCATCAGGCCGTCGAGCAGTTCGTCCACCGGCCGGCCACCCTCCACCTGGGATTGGTTGCACAGCAGCACCAGGTCACAGCCGGCCTGCAACGCGGCCACGCCGGCCTCGGTGGCGCTGACCGACCGCCCTTCGATGAAGCGCGCGCCCTCCATGCTCAGGTCGTCGCTGAAGATGGCGCCCTCGAAGCCCAGCTGGTGGCGCAGGATGTCCTGCAGCCAGACCGGCGAGAAGCCGGCGGGCCGGGCATCGACCTTGGGGTAGATCACATGGGCCGGCATCACACTGGCCAGGGTCCCGCCCAACCAGCCGTAGGGCTGGGCGTCCTCGGCCAGGATGGCCTTGCGCGAGCGCTTGTCCACCGGCACAGCCACGTGGCTGTCGGCTTTGACGAAACCATGGCCGGGGAAGTGCTTGCCGCAG
Organism: Ideonella dechloratans; assembly: GCF_021049305.1. GTDB lineage: Bacteria > Pseudomonadota > Gammaproteobacteria > Burkholderiales > Burkholderiaceae_C > Ideonella > Ideonella dechloratans. The sequence goes on along the minus strand of NZ_CP088081.1, from coordinate 1,173,520 downwards.
TTGGCCATGCCGGCCAGCAAGAGGCCATGCATCACGCTCTTGGCCAGCAGGGTCACCACCCGGGCATCGCGGTGGAAGGCTCGGTCGCCGATCACGCCGCTCTCGCCATGGTCCAGGTCCAGCACCGGGGTGAAGCTGAGGTCCACACCACAGGCGCGCAACTCGGCCGCCAGCACGAAGCCGGCCGCGGTGGCCGCTTCGGTGGCGCGCATCGCGTCCTGCATCCACAGCTCGCCATAGTGGCGCATCGGCGGCAGGTGGGTGAAGCCGTCGGTGCGCAGGCGCTGCACCCGGCCGCCCTCGTGGTCGATGCAGACCAGCAGGTCTTCGCGGATGGCCTTGACCTCGGCAATCAGCGCGGTGAGCTGGGCCCGGTGCTGCCAGTTGCGGGTGAAGAGGATCAGCCCACCGGTCAGCGGATGGGCCAGGCGGCGGCGGTCGTCGGCGGTCAGCGCGGCGCCGGCGATGTCGAGGATGACGGGACTGTGGTGGTTCATGGGGACAAGGACGCGGGCGCGTCGGCAGCGGTTTCGACGACGACGAAGCTGACCACGTAGTCGGTCTCGTCGCTGAGGGTGACATGGGCACGCCAGCCCCGGGCGGCGAACCAGTCGGCCAACTCACCCGAGAGGCGCACGAAGGGCTGGCCGCTGGGGTGGTTGAGGATTTCGCAGGCACGCCAGGTCATGGGCATGTGCATGCCCAGCCCGATGGCCTTGGAGAAGGATTCCTTGGCGGAAAAGCGGGTGGCCAGATAGGCCAGGCCACGGCCCTCCTCCCGGGCGCGGCGGGCCTGGAAGACCTGCCATTCGGCCGGCCCCAGCACCTTCTGGGCGAAGCGGTCGCCCTTGCGGGCCAGCACCGCGGTGATGCGGCGCAGGTCGCAGATGTCGGTGCCGATGCCGACGACCATGGCTCAGGCCCGGGGCTGCACCTGGCGGATGCAGGCCAGGTAGGCCCGCACCGTGGCGTCGTAGCCCAGCTCCAGCGCATCGGCGATCAGGGCGTGGCCGATCGAGACCTCCAGCACGCCCGGCACCAGTTGCAGGAAGTCGGCCAGGTTGTCGCGGCTCAGGTCATGGCCGGCGTTCAGGCCCAGGCCTGCCGCCAGCGCGGCCTGACCGGCGGTCGCGAAACGGGCCCCGACCTCGTCCTGCCGGGGCGTGCCCCAGGCCGCCGCCCAGCTTTCGGTGTAGAGCTCGACCCGGTCGGCGCCGAGCGCCGCGGCATGGGCCATGGCCTCGGGCAGCGGATCCATGAAGAGGCTGACCCGCACGCCCAGCGCATGGCATTCGTCGATCAGCGGCTTCAGGACCGGGGCGTCGGCCGGCAGGTTCCAGCCGTGGTCGGAGGTGAACTGGCCGACGGTGTCGGGCACGAAGGTGGCCTGGTGGGGCCGCACCGCCCGGATGAAGTCCATCAGGTTGTGCAGGGGGTTGCCCTCGATGTTGTATTCCACCGCGGGCCAGGCCTTGAGCAGCTCGGCCAGTTCGTGCACGTCGCTGCCCCGGATGTGGCGCTCGTCCGGCCGCGGGTGCACGGTGATGCCCTGGGCACCGGCCTTGAGCACGATGTCGGCGGCCCGCGTCACGCTGGGAATGCCCAGGTGGCGGGTGTTGCGCAGCAGCGCGACCTTGTTGAGGTTGACCGACAGGGCGGTGCCGGCGCCGGTGTGCACACCGGCTTCGGGGGCGACAAGGGGGTTCATGGCGGGGGTGAGGTGGAGGCCAGGGGCGCAGGGGCGTCCATCAGCTGCTGCGCGTCGATCATCACGTCGCGCGTGCGCAGCCGGGGCGAACCCAAATGATAGTGAAGCAGGCCGCGCAGGGTCGTCTTGAGCGCGGGCAAGGCCTGGGCGCACAAGGCCTGCAGTTCGGCCAGCGCGCCATGGTCCAGGGCCTGCTGCAGGGCTGCCCAGCGGGCGCCGGGCAGCGCGGCCTCGCCCTGCTGCCAGGCCACCAGGCCCAGTTCGGGCCGCAGTTGGTAAGGTGCGTCGGCGGCCACGGCCAGGCCGGAGGCGGTCTGCTCGTCCAGTTGCGGCAGCAGGCCGATCTCGCGCAGCAGCACGATCTCGAAGGCCCGCAGCGCGGCCTGGGTCAGGGTGTCGTCGGCCGCGCCCAGCGCAGGCAGCGTGGCGGCGTAGGCATCGAACAGCAGCGGGTGCGGATCGTGCCGGGCCAGCAGCTTCATCAGCAGCTCATTCAGGTAGAAGCCGCTGAACAGGGCCGCGCCGCCCAGCATGGGCTGGCCACCGGCCCATTCAGCGCTGCGCAGGGTGAGGATGTCGGCCGTCTCGTCCTTGGCCGGACGGCTGGCCACCACCAGCAGGCGCTGGAAAGGCAGCAGCACCGGACGCAGCTGCGAGTAGGGCCGCTTGGCCCCCTTGGCCGCCACGGTGATGCGGCCCTGGTCGCGGCTGAAGAGGTCCAGGATCAGGCTGGACTCGCTCCAGTCGTAGCGGTGCAGCACATAGGCCGGCGCGGGGGCCGTGGCGCGACGGGAGGACATGCCGATGCGGTGGGAGCCGGGGCCGGCGCGCTCACTCGTAGCCGTAGCTGCGCAGGTGTTCCTCGGTGGCGGCCCAACCGGACCGCACCTTGACGAAGAGCTCCAGGAAGACCTTGGCCTCCATCAGGCGTTCCAGCTCCTGGCGGGCCTCGGTGCCGATGCGCTTGAGACGCTCGCCCTTCTCGCCAATGATCATGCCCTTGTGGGCGTCGCGCTCGACGACGATGGTGGCGGCGATGCGGCGCAAGGCGCCCTCCTCGTCCCACTTGTCGATCACGACGGTGGAGGTGTAGGGCAGCTCATCGCCGGTCAGGCGGAAGAGCTTCTCGCGGATGATCTCGCTGGCCAGGAACTTCTCGCTGCGGTCGGTCAGCGCGTCCTCGTCATAGAACCATTCCTGCTGGGGCAGGTAGGGCTTGAGGATGGCAAAGAGCCGGTCCACATCGGCCTGCTTCTGGGCCGACATGGGCACAAATTCGCTGAAGGCGTGGCGCTCCTGCATGCTCTTGAGCCAGGGCAGCAGATCGGCCCGGCGCTGCACGGTGTCCAGCTTGTTGGCGATCAGCACGCAGGGTTTGCCCTCAGGGATCAGCGCCAGCACCTTGGCGTCGTCCATGCCGAAGCGGCCGGCCTCCACCAGGAACAGCACGATGTCCACGTCCGACAGGGTGGACTGCACCGTGCGGTTGAGGGTGCGGTTGAGCGGGTTGGCGTGCTTGACCTGGAAGCCCGGGGTGTCCACGAAGACGAACTGCGCCTCGTCCACCGTGCGCACGCCGGTGATGCGGTGGCGGGTGGTCTGCGCCTTCTTCGAGGTGATGCTGATCTTCTGCCCCACCAGGGCGTTCATCAGGGTGGACTTGCCCACGTTGGGACGGCCGACGATGGCGATCAGGCCACAGCGGGTGGGCTGGCCATCGACTTCGGAGGGCGGCAGGGAAAAGGGCTGGTCGGGTTCCACGTGGGTCATTGTGCGGCGAAAAGGGTGGTTGCGGGCCGCGCATTGGCGCCACCCACGGGATCAAGCGATCCGGCAGGCCCGTGCAGGGCCGCCGGCGAAAAGAGAGGTCAGTCGCGCGCGCCCGGGCGCCCGCCGTCCTCGGCTTGCAGGAGCGCCAGCATCTTCTGGGCGGCCTCCTGTTCGGCGGCACGGCGGGAGCGCCCTTCGCCGGTCTGGGCCTTGCCCAGGCTGGGCACGGCGCATTCGACCTCGAAGGTCTGAGCGTGGGCCTGCCCCCGGGTGGCCACAATGCGGTAGGACGGGACCGGCAGCCGCCGGCCCTGCAGCCATTCCTGCAGTTCGGTCTTGGCGTCCTTGCGCCAGCTCTCCGCCGTCGTGGAGGTGATCACCTCGCCGAAGAGCTGCTGGACCAGGCCCTGTGCCGCCTCCAGCCCACCGTCCAGGTAGACGGCACCGATGACGGCCTCCATGGCGTCGGCCAGGATGGACGCGCGCTGGGCCCCACCGCCCTTGGCCTCGCCCTCGGACATGCGCAGCACCTCGGGCAGGTGCAACTGCAGGGCGGCCTTGTGCAGGCTGTCCTCGCGCACCAGGTGGGCCCGCACGCGGGTCAGGTCCCCTTCGTCGGAATCGCCGAAGCGGTCGAACAGCAGGCGCGACACGGCCAGGCTGAGCACCGCGTCGCCCAGGAATTCCAGGCGCTCGTTGTGCTCCGCACCATAGCTGCGGTGGGTCAGCGCACGTCGCAGCAGCTCGGGCCGCTGGAAGCGGTGGCCCAGGCGCTGCTGCAGCAGCTCGTCACGTCCCGACACCGTCATCTGCGCCGTTCCTCAGCGGTTGCCGCCGCGGTACTTGATGAGCAGGAAGACCGGCGAGAAAAGCTCGATCTCCTTGTCATAGGCGAAGCTGATCTTCACGCGGTCGCCGCTGGTGTCGATCTCCAGATCGTTCGGGCCGATGGAGCTGATCGAGTACTCGATGTCCTGCTGGGCCTGGAAGGCCTTGCGGATCTCCGGCACGGTGGACACGCCCGAGTCGGCGATCTTCTGCACCGCCCGCTGGATGGTGAAGTACTCGTTGAGGGTGGGAAACACCTTCATCACGAGCACCGCGCACATCCCGATCAGCACGGCCCAGAACAGCATGCCCAGCATCGACAGACCGCGTTGGCGGCCTGCGGCAGTGACAGAACGGTCGGACCAGGTGCGGATCGCCATGGGGTTCACCTCATTGGAAGCCGCCGATGCGGCTGGGGTTGCGGAAGTTCATCCAGACGAAGAAGGCCTTGCCCACGATGTTCTCGTCCGGCACGAAGCCCCAGTATCGCGAATCTTCCGAATTGTCCCGGTTGTCACCCATCATGAAATAGTGACCGGCAGGAACCTTGCACACAAAACCTTCGATGCTGTAGCGGCAGTTCTCGCGGAAGGGGAACTGGCGCGGCGCGTCCACATTGAAGGGCAGCACCTGCGGACGGCGCTGGATGTTGTGCTGCACCGGGCCGATCTTCTCCGAGAACTGGGACATGTAGCGCATGCTCTCGTCGTCGTAGGCGTCGCCCAGAGGCTGGGTGGGCACCGGCTGGCCGTTGATCTTGAGCTGGGCATTCAGGTAGGACACCTCGTCGCCCGGCACGCCGATCACCCGTTTGATGTAGTCCAGGCGCGGATCCACCGGGTAGCGGAACACCACCACGTCGCCCCGGGCCACATCGTGGTTGGGGATGATCTTCTTGTCGATCACCGGCAGGCGGATGCCGTAGTGGAATTTGTTCACCAGGATCAGGTCGCCCACCTGCAGCGTCGGAATCATCGAGCCCGAGGGGATCTTGAAGGGCTCGAAAAGGAACGAGCGCATCACGAAGACGACGATGATCACCGGGAACAGGCCAGCAGTCCAATCCAGCCACCAGGGCTGGCGCAGCAGCTGCTCGCGTGCCGCGGCAATGTCGCCATCGACCTTGTCGATGCCCAGCTTGGCCAGCTCGGTGCGCCGGGCGGCGTCCTGGGCCTCCAGCGTACGGGCGGCGGCCTCGCGCTGGGGCTTGAAGCGCCATTTCTCGGCCACCCAGTAGAAGCCGGTGACCACGGAAAGGATGAAGAGCAGCAACGCGAAGTTGCCGAACCACAGATCCAGATACCAACCGCCCAGGTAGACGATCAGGGCGCCGTACAGCACGGCGGTCAATGCACTCATGGGGGTGTCAGTCATCCACTTGGAGAATGGCGAGGAACGCTTCCTGCGGCACCTCGACGGTGCCGATCTGCTTCATGCGCTTCTTGCCGGCCTTTTGTTTTTCGAGCAGCTTGCGCTTGCGGGTGATGTCGCCGCCGTAGCATTTTGCCAGCACGTTCTTGCGCAGCGCCTTGATGTTCTCGCGCGCGATGATGTTCGCGCCGATGGCCGCTTGGATGGCCACGTCGTACATCTGGCGCGGGATCTGCTCGCGCATCTTGGCGGCCACCGCGCGGCCGCGGTAGGCGCTCTGGCTGCGGTGCACGATCATGGCCAGCGGGTCGACGCGGTCGCCGTTGATCAGGATGTCCACCTTCACGACGTCGGCGGCGCGGTATTCCTTGAACTCGTAGTCCATGGAGGCGTAGCCGCGCGAGACGGACTTCAGCTTGTCGAAGAAGTCCAGCACGATCTCGGCCAGCGGCAGCTCGTAGGTCAGCATGACCTGCTTGCCGTGGTAGGCCATGTTGAGCTGCACGCCACGCTTCTGGTTGCACAGCGTCATCACCACGCCCACATAGTCCTGTGGCATGTAGAGGTGCACCGTGACGATGGGCTCGCGGATCTCGCGGATGCGGCCCTGGTCCGGCATCTTGGAGGGATTCTCCACCTCGATGACCTCGCCGTCGCCCAGCTCCACCTCATAGACCACGCTGGGGGCGGTGGTCACCAGATCCTGGTCGAACTCGCGCTCCAGACGCTCCTGCACGATCTCCATGTGCAGCAGGCCCAGGAAACCGCAACGGAAACCGAAGCCCAGCGCCTGGGAGACTTCCGGCTCGAAGCGCAGCGAGCTGTCGTTGAGCTTGAGCTTCTCCAGCGCGTCGCGCAGCTGGTCGTACTCGCTGGCCTCGCTGGGGTACAGGCCGGCGAACACCTGCGGCTGGATTTCCTTGAAGCCCGGCAGGGCCTCGGTGGCCGGGCCGGCGTTGTTGGGCAGCTTCTTTTCCAGCGTGACGGTGTCGCCCACCTTGGCTGCGGCCAGCTCCTTGATGCCGCAGATGATGAAGCCCACCTCGCCGGCCCGCAGGGCATCCCGGTTCTCGCTCTTGGGCGTGAACACACCCAGGTGCTCGATCGGGTAGACCGCGTTGGTGGCCATCATGCGGATGCGCTCACCCTTGCCCAGCTGGCCATCGACCATGCGCACCAGCATCACGACGCCGACGTAGTTGTCGAACCAGGCGTCGATCACCATGGCCCGCGGCGGGCCGCCGGCATCGCCCTTGGGCGGCGGCATGCGGGTGACCACGGCCTCCAGAATGTCGTCGATGCCCAGACCGGTCTTGGCGGAACACGGAATGGCACCGGATGCATCGATGCCGATCACGTCCTCGATCTCTTCCTTGGCCCGGTCCGGATCGGCCTGGGGCAGGTCCATCTTGTTCAGGACCGGGATCACCTCCACGCCCAGGTCCAGCGCGGTGTAGCAGTTGGCCACCGTCTGTGCTTCCACGCCCTGCGAGGCGTCCACCACCAGCAGCGCGCCCTCGCAGGCCGACAGGGAGCGGCTGACCTCGTAGGAGAAGTCCACGTGCCCCGGGGTGTCGATCAGGTTCAGGTTGTAGACCTTGCCGTCCCGGGCCTTGTACTGCAGCGAGGCGGTCTGCGCCTTGATGGTGATGCCGCGCTCGCGCTCGATGTCCATCGAGTCGAGCACCTGGGCTTCCATCTCGCGGTCACTCAGACCACCGCAGCGCTGGATCAGGCGGTCCGCCAGCGTGCTCTTGCCGTGGTCGATGTGGGCAATGATGGAGAAATTTCGGATGTGGTCCATGCGGTGAGAAATTCGGCGATGGGCCGTCGGAAGGGCCTGGTGTCAGGAGGCCAGGACGATGGCAATGTGGGTCGGTGCGAGGGCTGTCTGGCGCCCCTGCCCGGGTTGGAATTCGGCAGGGCGCGCCGCGGGCACAGCGGCTAAAAAAAAGGCACGTCCAAAGAGGAGACGCGCCTTCCAACAAAACGTATGGCAACTGCTTGTTGGGCTTTCATTGTAGCCAAAAGCCCCCTCCCGCAATGCCCCGTTGTGGCAGGAAAGCGGCTTTGCCGCCTTCCAGGCACCCAAGTTATCAACAGTTTATTCACAGTTCAGAGGGGAAACCGAGGACCCGACCCCGGGTCCCGGAAGACGCGGCTTTCGCCTGATGAAAAAACCTTCCGAGACAGTCAACCAAACACCGCTCTGGCTCAGCGCCCGCCCGGCTGGACGATCACATAGTTGACCCAGTCCCCCCGCCGCACCAGCAAGGTGACCCGCTGCTTCTTGTCCAGCTTGGCCACGATGGCCGCGAACTGCTTGGCGTCGCGGATCTCGGTGTTCTCGATGGTCAGGACCACGTCCCCCTCGCGCAAGCCCGACTTGGCCGACGGCCCCTCGGCCTTCACCACCTGGACGCCATTCTTCAGACGCAGATCGCGCTTCTGGGCATCGCTGAGGTCGTCGACGGTCAGCCCGAGGATGTTGCGGCTGGGCGCCGCCCCTTCCCCGTCCTGGGTCGCCGGCTTCTCGGGCTCGAACTCGCCCACAGTGACCGGCACATCCTTGAAGACACCGCGACGGAACACCTGCAGGGTGACCTTGGTGCCCGGCTTGATGGCACTGATGCCGCGCTGCAGGTCGGAGGATTTCTCCAGCGGCTTGCCATCGAGCTTGACGATGATGTCACCGGCTTCCAGGCCGGCCTTCTCCGCTGGCGACGACGGCTCCACGGCCCGCACCATGGCGCCCTGGGGCTTGCCCAGACCGATCGACTCGGCCACTTCGCGGGTGACCTCGGCGATCATGACCCCGATGCGACCGCGCACGACACGGCCGTTGGTGCGCAGCTGGTCCGCCACCCGCATGGCCTCGTCGATGGGGATCGAAAACGAGATGCCGGCATAGCCACCCGAGGGGCTGTAGATCTGCGAGTTGATGCCGACGACCTCGCCACGCATGTTGATCAACGGCCCCCCCGAATTGCCCGGGTTGATGGCCACATCGGTCTGGATGAAGGGCAGCAGTTCACCGGTGTCGCGCTGCTTGGCACTGACGATGCCCGCGGTGACGGTGTTCTCGAAGTTGAACGGCGATCCGATGGCGATCACCCACTCGCCCACCTTGAGCTTGCCCACGTCACCGATCTTCACGGTGGGCAGGTTCGTGGCGTCGATCTTCACCAGGGCCACATCGGAACGCTTGTCGGCACCCACCAGCTTGGCCTTGAACTCGCGCTTGTCGGGCAGGGTGACGGTCAGTTCGTCCGCACCCGACACCACGTGCGCATTGGTCATGATCAGGCCATCGGCGCTCAGGATGAAGCCGGACCCCACACCGCGGCGGGTGGGTTCTTCATCGTCCGATTCCCCGTTGTCATCCCCGCGCGGCACCACGCGCGGCAGGGGGATGCCGAAGCGCCGGAACAGTTCCTCCATGCCCGGGTCGATCTGGGCGCTGCGGGGATCCACATGCACCTTCTCCTCGGTGCGGATGTTGACCACGGCCGGCCCCACCTGCTCCACCAGGTCGGTGAAGTCGGGCAGCATCCGGGTCACCGGCTCGGCGGCCAGGGTTGCCGAAGACGCCAACACGGCCCCCAGCCCCAGGCAGATCGCCCCCAGGGAACGGCGCCAGCGGATGGATCCACCCGCGAAAGCCAGAGCTCGCATGCATTCTCCTCTCTGCACGATGGGCCTCGCACGGCCCTGTTGGTCTTGTGGTGCGCCGGGTCCGGCCGGTGGACTCAACGCTTGTGTTCGAGTGCGGCGGCAAAACGCCGCAAGGTCTCCGGCGGGACATCGCCCATGATCGTCACCCAGTAGTCGTCCCGTCGCCCCATCAGTGTGTGGGTCGCGCCGATGGTGACACTGACCTCGCCCTGGTGGCGCGCGGGCTGGTAGGGCTCGATGAACAGGGAGACGTGGGTGAGGCCATCCGAATAGATGGCCTGCAAGACGGTGGGGGCCCCTGGAGTGTCCATGGGATCGAGGCTGCGCTTGGCGCAGTGCACCTCCCGGAAGCCCGGGGGCAGGCTGCTCATGCTCCAGCCCTCACCCTCGAGGGTGGCGGCCTGAACGGTCGGCCGCAAGACGCGGTAGCCGTCGAGCTTGCGCATCGCCGCAACCACCGCTTCCGGCTGGGGCTTCACGCCGATGGACAGTTCGGAAAACGCCGCCGACTCCAGCGGCTGGCCGTTGAGTCCCAGCATCTCGGAGCGCAGCAGCAGCCCCGTCTGCCGCTCAGCCCACAACCGCTGGCTGAACCGGATGTTGTCCTTGGCCTTCAGCAGCACCACATCGGCGTCGTAACCGGCCACCCGGTCATGCCCCAGGGAGCGCAGTTCGTACCATTCCAGCACCCGCTTGCCACCCGAGCCCGACAGCAGGGCGGGAAACATCGCTCGCGGATCGCGCTGCTCGATCACCGCCATGTGGACCCGCGGCCAGACCGTCTGCACCAGATCGTTGTGCCGCCACATGCTGCGCGACTCGCCGTCCAGGGCCTCCACGCGCTCGTACTGCTGAGAACCTTCGCAATAGTGGGCTACGCGCGAACTGCTGACGGCACCACCGCCAGTGAACACCAGGGTACCCTGGTAGTTGCGCGTCGAGGCGGCGGCCTGGCTGCGCATCAGCCAAGCCTTGGCGGTCAGGACCGGCTCACTGGCAGCGTCTGACGGTGCAGCGGCACTCGCTCCCGCCGCCCGAACACTGCCGGAAGCCAACATCAGAACACCCATCGCCCCGGCCAGCAGCGGCCTGTGCCAGCCGCGCACAACGAACCCCTGCATGTGCTGGTTCCGCCTCAGGACTTCACTCACCATCCGGACTCAGGGCGACCTGACGAATGCCACCGGGAGCGGCCAGCGCCGGCCCCTGTGCGAACTGCCGATGGGCCATCAGGTAGCGGTCCAACTGCGGGTTGCGCTGCATGGGCATGGTGGCTGCCACCTCGGCCATGGAGGCGGGCATGGCCACGGGCTGCACCTGGGCCAGTTCGACACCTGCCGGCGCCACGCCGGACACGGGTGAACGCCAGACCATGGCGGCACCGACCGCCATCACGCAACCGGCTGCCACGGCCGCGGACGTCGTCCACCCGCGATGGGAAACCAGCGCGCGCCGCCAGCGCACGCCAGCACGCAGGGGCACCACGTTGGAGGGCGCCGGCGCTTCCGGAGCACCCACCGGGGCCATCGGCGCCAGGACGACCGGCTCGTCGGCCAGCCGAGCGCGCAGGCAACTCAGGAAATGGGCATCGTGTCCGCCGCCAGAACTGGCCAAGTCGTCCGAGCGCATGGCGTCCCCGATGAGGGTGTAACCATGCCAGTCGGCACGGCAATCCTCGTCGTCGCGCCAAGCCTGCAAGGCCTGTCGCATCTCGCCTTCCGTGGCCTCGCCATCGGCCATGGCCGACAGGCAGGCACGCACCACGTCACGTTCGTTCAGGGGCTCCGACATCATCTCTGACACTCCAGCAGCCAACAGGCCTCACCAACGTTCACCATCGCGCGTGTCCAGCAAGGGTCTGAGTCGCTGGGCAATCGCCTCGCGGGCACGAAAAATCCTCGATCGCACCGTGCCGATCGGGCAATTCATCACTTCCGCAATTTCCTCGTAGCTCAAGCCTTCGATTTCTCGCAGCGTGATGGCCTGACGCAAATCTTCCGACAAGGCATCGATCGCGGCGTTCACCGTCGAGGCAATCTCCTTGCTGGCCAGCACCGCGTCTGGCGTGGCCATGTCGGTTTGTTCCGTTTGCGAAGAGGAAGTTTCATCGTCGTCACCGGAGATGGCCAACGCCGCCTCGGTGATGACAGGGTCCCGCTTGAGATCGGCCAGGGCCTTTTTCGCCGTGTTCACCGCAATCCGGTACAACCATGTGTAGAAAGCGGACTCGCCCCGGAACTGCGGCAAGGCCCGGTAGGCCCGGATGAAGGTTTCCTGGGCGATGTCGAACACCAGGTCGCTGTCGCGCACCATGCGCCCGATCAGGCGCTCAATGCGACGCTGGTATTTGACCACCAGCATCTCGAAGGCACGCACATCGCCCTGCTTGACGCGCTCGACCAGGATGGCGTCGGCATCGGCCTGCGGGGTCATGCCACCTCCACGCAGGAAGTGCCGGGCGAGACAGCGGACCGCGCACCGGCCCCTTGCACCAGCGCCACCCTGAGGGCATGCCATCCCGCCGCCGAAGCGCCATCGGTCCGGTCAAGCAGCAGCCAACGATCGGCAAGAGAGGCACCGTCGTGCCAACGGGCCATGAGCCATCGGCCGCCGTCCCAGATCAGCGATGCCCGGCCCCGAGGAGACCCCTCGCGAGCGTCAAGCTGCCACTGCACGCCATCCCATGTCAGCACGGCGGGTTGCCGACGCTGCCACAGCCGGTCGGCCAGGACGGCCGCCAGCGCCGCTGCGCCGAGGGCTGCCGGCAGCGGCCAAGGTGCCAGTGCCCCGCCCAGGGAGGCCCCCGCCAGCGCGGGCACCGTGGCATGGGCGAGCCGCCAGAAACCCTGGCGGGCCAGAGGCCAGGTGGTGGGCGGAGCGGCACGCATGCAGCCCGCCTCGGAATGTGGCGACGCGCTCAGACGCGCCGGAACACCAACGTCCCGTTGGTGCCACCAAAGCCGAAGTTGTTCTTGACCGCCACGTCGATCTTCATCTCACGCGCCGTGTTGGCGCAGTAGTCCAGGTCACATTCCGGATCCTGGTTGAAGATGTTGATCGTGGGCGGCGAGATCTGGTGGTGCAGCGCCAGCACCGAGAACACCGACTCGATGCCGCCCGCGCCGCCCAGCAGGTGGCCGGTCATGGACTTGGTCGAGTTCACCACCAGGCGCTTGGCGTGGTCACCGAAGGCCAGCTTGATGGCATTGGTCTCGTTGAGATCCCCCAGCGGCGTGGAGGTCCCGTGGGCGTTCAGATACTGGACGTCCTCGGGGTTGATCTGCGCGTTGCGCAGCGCCGCCTTCATGGACCGCTTGGGACCGTCCACATTGGGTGCCGTCATGTGATAAGCATCGGCACTCATGCCGAAACCGATCACCTCGGCGTAGATTCTGGCGCCGCGCTTCTTGGCGTGCTCGTACTCCTCGAGCACCATCACGCCAGCGCCTTCACCCAGCACAAAACCATCGCGGTCCTTGTCCCAGGGGCGGGAAGCGGTCGCGGGGTCGTCGTTGCGGGTGGACAGGGCCCGGGCGGCCGCGAAGCCCCCCACGCCCAGCACGTTCACGGTGGATTCGGCACCACCGGCCACCATCACGTCGGCATCCCCACACTCGATCATGCGGGCCGACTGGCCAATGCAATGCAGGCCCGTCGTACAGGCCGTCACCACGGCCAGATTGGGGCCGGTGAAACCGAAGTGGATGGACACATGCCCGGAGATCATGTTGATGATCGAGGCCGGGACGAAGAACGGGGAGATGCGGCGAGGGCCGCGCTCCACCACCGTCCGGGCGGTTGCCTCGATTTCGGGCAGACCGCCAATGCCTGAACCGATCATGCAGCCGATGCGCTCGGCCTGCTCCTCGGTCAGTTCCTCTCTCGAGGGCAGACCCGCATCCTTCACCGCCTGGATGGCCGCAGCCACACCGTAGTGGATGAAGGTGTCCATGTGCTTGGCATCCTTGCCGGGGATGTAATCCTCGACATTGAAGCCTTTGACTTCGCCTGCGAACTGGCAGGCGATGCCGGAAGCATCGAACTTCGTGATCGGCGCGATGCCGGACTTCCCTGCGAGCAGGTTGGTCCAGCCTTCGGACACCGTGTTGCCGACGGGGCTGATATGCCCCATGCCGGTGATTACAACGCGTCGACGGGTCATGCGTGAGATCGGATCAGAAAACAACCCAGGGCCGATCAGGCCTTGGCGTGGGCCTTGGCGTAGTCGATCGCCAGCTGCACGGTCGTGATCTTTTCGGCTTCCTCATCGGGGATTTCGATGCCGAACTCGTCCTCGAGGGCCATCACCAGCTCGACGGTGTCCAGGGAATCGGCGCCCAGGTCGGCCACAAAGGCCTTTTCGTTGGTGACGTCGGCTTCGGGAACACCCAGCTGCTCGGCAATGATCTTCTTGACGCGTGCTTCGATATCGCTCATGACTCCTCCAGGAGGGATTGCGTAGTAAAACGGCCGGATTCTACGCTGGCAGACCCAGCTCTCCGACCAAGGGACTCAGTTCATGAACATGCCGCCGTTGACGTGCAGCTCTGTTCCGGTGATGTAGCCCGCCTCGGCCGACGCAAGAAAAGCCACAGCATGGGCGATTTCCTCGGGTTTTCCAAGACGTTGCAGGGGGATTTGCTGCATCAGCGCCGCCTTCTGGGCTTCCGGCAGGACCTCGGTCATGTCGGTGGCGATGAAGCCCGGGGCCACGCAGTTGACGGTGATGTTGCGGCTGCCGAGTTCGCGCGCCAGAGCACGGGTCATCCCGGCCACACCCGCCTTGGCGGCTGCGTAGTTGGCCTGACCGGGGTTGCCGGAGGCACCGACCACCGACGTGATGCTGATGATGCGGCCGAAGCGCTGCTTCATCATCGGACGGATGGCCGCCCGGCTGATGCGGAACACCGCCTTGAGGTTGGTGTCCAGCACCGCATCCCAGTCCTCGTCCTTCATGCGCATGGCCAGCTGGTCGCGGGTGATGCCCGCATTGTTGACCAGCACATGCAGGCCTCCATGGGCCTTGACGATCTGCTCGACGGCCGCATCGACGCCTGCGGCGTCGTTGACGTTCAGACACAGGCCTTCGCAGCCCGGGAAGGCCGACAGGGCTTCAGCGATGCTCTGGGCGCCGGCCTCGCTGGTGGCGGTGCCGATCACCCGGTAGCCACGCTGGGCCAGGGCCAGGGCGATGGCGCGGCCGATGCCGCGGGTGGCCCCGGTCACCAGGGCGATCTGGACGGTCGTCTCACTCATGCCAGCAATTCCTTCGTCTTCTCCAGGGAGGCCGGGTCGGACACATGGCCCGTGACCAGCTCGGCGTCAATGCGCGCCACCATGCCCGACAGCGCCTTGCCGGGGCCGCATTCCACCACATGGGTGACGCCACGGGCCCGCAGGGCACGCACCACCTCCACCCAGCGCACCGGGCCGAAAGCCTGGCGGTACAGCGCATCGCGGATGTAGTCCGCGGTCTTCTCGACCTGGACATCGATGTTGTTGATGACCGGAATGGCCGGCTCGGCAAACGCCGTGGTCGCCAAACGGGTCTTCAGCACTTCGGCCGCCGGCTTCATCAGGCTGCAGTGGAAAGGCGCCGACACCGGCAGGGGCAGCGCACGCTTGGCCCCCATGCCCTTGAGGGTGACACAGGCAGCGTCCACGGCAGCCTTGGTGCCCGCGATCACCGTCTGCTTGGGATCATTGAAGTTGACGGCCTCGACCACCTCGCCGGTGGCCTGGGCCGCCTCGGCGCAACCGGCCCGCACCACCTGGGACTCCAGCCCCAGGATGGCGGCCATCGCCCCCGTGCCCACCGGCACGGCTTCCTGCATGGCCTGGGCGCGCAACTGCACCAGCGGCAAGGCATCGGCCAGGGTCAGGCCGCCAGCGGCCACCAGCGCGGTGTATTCCCCCAGGGAATGCCCGGCCATGGCCACGGGCGTCAGGCCGGTCTCGGCCACCCAGGCCCGATAGCACGCCAACCCTGCCACCAACATCACCACCTGGGTGTTCGTGGTCAGGTCCAGTTGCTCCTTGGGGCCTTCATGGATCAGGGACTTCAGGTCCCGGTCCAGCACGCGGCTGGCCTCGTCCACGGTGCGGACGACTTCGGGATGATCTCCCCAGGCATCCAGCATGCCCACCGATTGGGATCCCTGGCCGGGGAAAACGACTGCGAATTTGCTCATGGCCTGTGACAGCTTGGAAATGGATGCGCCGGGCCGCCGACTCAATAGTCGATCAGCGCCGCGCCCCAGGTGAAACCGCCCCCGACCCCTTCTAGCATGAGGGTGTCTCCCCGCTGGATCTTGCCGCTGCGCACAGCGACATCCAGCGCCAGGGGAATCGACGCTGCCGAGGTGTTGCCGTGTTCGTCCACGGTCACCACCATGCGCTCCATCGGCAGCTTCAGCTTGCGGGCCGTGCCCTGCATGATCCGGATGTTGGCCTGGTGCGGCACCAGCCAGTCCACGTCGGAGGCCTGGCGACCCGCGGCCTCCAGCACCTCGCGTGCGACATGGTCGAGCGCATGCACGGCCAACTTGAAGACCGCCTGCCCATCCATGTGCAGCAAGGGGCGCCCGATCACCTGACCGCCGGACACATGCCCGGGGGTGCACAGCACCTCGGCATGCCGACCATCGGCGTGCAAGCGGGTGGCCAGGATGCCCGGTTCGTCGGAGGCCTCGAGCACCACCGCACCCGCGCCATCGCCGAACAGCACGCAGGTGGTGCGGTCGCTGAAATCGAGGATGCGCGAAAAGACCTCGGCGCCGATCACCAGCGCACGGCGCGCCGTGCCGCTGCGGATCATCGAATCCGCCACGCTCAGGGCGTAGATGAACCCGGCACACACCGCCTGCAGATCGAAGGCCGCCCCCTGCTGGATGCCCAGCTTGCGCTGGACGATGCAGGCCGTGGACGGAAAGACCATGTCCGGCGTCGAGGTGGCAACGATCACCAGGTCGATGTCGGCCGCCTGGACACCCGCAGCATCCATCGCATGGCGGGCCGCCTCGGCCGCGAGATCGCTGGACGTGACATCCGGCGCGGCGAAATGGCGCGCGCGGATGCCGGTTCGCTCGACGATCCATGCGTCGGAAGTCTCGATACCCCGCCCGGCCAGCTCGGCCGCCAGTTCATCGTTGCTGACGCGGCGCTCAGGCAGCTTGCTGCCCGTGCCGGTGATGCGAGAGAAACGCGGCAATGTCATGGCGAGGAGAAAAGTCAGGCAGCCGGACGCACGAATTCGTCGGCCGGCTGGATGGGCATGGATTGGAGAGTGTCCACGATACGGCCCCGCACCTGGTCGAGCAAGCGGTTGCGGGCAGCATCATGCGCGCGCACCAGGGCCCGCTCGAAGGCGTAGGCGTCCGCGCCCCCATGGCTCTTGAACACCAGCCCGCGCAGGCCAAGCAGGGCGGCACCGTTGTAGCCCCGGGGATCCACCCGTGCACGGAAACGCTTGAGCACCGGCAAGGCCACCAGGGCAGCCAGCTTCGTCCACCAGTTGCGGGTGAACTCCTCGCGGATGAACTGGGACAGCGCGTGCGCCAGGCCTTCGGTGGTCTTCAGCGCCACATTGCCGACAAAGCCATCGCAGACCACGACATCGGTCGTGCCCTCGAAGATGTCGTTGCCCTCGACATTGCCGTGGTAGTTGAGGTGACCGCCAGCGGCCGCCGCGCGCAGCAGATCTCCGGCGCGCTTGATGACATCGCTGCCCTTGATCACCTCGGAACCGATGTTCAGCAGGCCGACGGTCGGATCCGGCCGCCCGTCCACCGCAGCCACCAGGGCAGATCCCATGACGGCGAACTGAAGCAGGTGCTCGGGCGTGCAGTCCACGTTGGCCCCGAGGTCCAGCATGGTCGTGAAGCCACCGTGCTCGTTGGGGAGCACGGAAGCGATCGCAGGCCGGTCAATGCCGTCCACCGTCTTGAGCAGATAGCGCGCCAGCGCCATCAGGGCCCCCGTGTTGCCGGCGGACACGCAGACATCCGCCAGGGCAGGCGATTGCTCGTCGGCCGACTTCAATTGGGAAATGGCCACCCGCATGGACGAGTCCTTCTTGCGGCGAAGCGCCACATCGACAGGATCGTCCATGGCCACCACCTCGGTGGCCGTGACCTGCGTGCACCGTGCCCAGCCCACGGCAGGCGCCAGGGCCTCCGCCGTGCCGACCAGCAGCAGCTCAGCTTGCGGATGCGTGGCCAGAAAGGCCTTGCAAGCCGGCAAGGTCACCGAGGGCCCATGATCGCCCCCCATGCAGTCCACGGCGATGCGCACGCGGCTCAAGGGGGTCAGGCTGGGAACAGTCTCGGACAAGGGGAGCTCAGACCCGAGGGCCCGATTGACTTCAACATGCAGCCACCGGGCGGCCTTTGCGAGGGAGACACCTGCGCACAGGCACCCCTCGGCCGCCCCGTGACAATCAGGCTTCCGCCTTGGTCTTCAGGACCTTGCGTCCACGGTAGAAACCGTTCGGGCTGATGTGGTGACGCAGATGCACTTCACCGGTGGTCGGCTCAACGGCCGTGCCCGGCTGGGTCAGGGCATTGTGCGAACGGTGCATGCCACGCTTGGAAGGCGACTTCTTGTTTTGCTGAACGGCCATGGAACTCTCCTGGGACGCCGGGGTTCCGGCGAACAGGGCAAACAGTTGAAAGACTTGCCCGAGTGACTGACCCGCATCTGGCAGGGCCCGAGGTCAGATGCATGCCAGGCAACACACCGGCAACACAACACCCCGCCCCGCACTGCCTGCGCCTTCAAGAGGCACCAGGAACGCGGAAAGCCAGAAAGTATAGCAGATACTTGGCAAACCCCGAAAGACTCAGGAGCGGGACTTGAGCTGGGCCAGCACCGCGAAGGGGTTCGGGCGAGCATCGCCCTCCTCCTCCAACGGCTGCTCCGGGATCGGCAAGGGCGCTGGACAGACGTCGTGGCGAGGCACGATGGGCAGCGCCAGCAGCAGCTCATCCTCGATCAGCTCGGCCAGATCCAGCCAGCGCGGCAGAGCCAGCACATCGTCCTCGCTCTCGGCATCCAGGGCCTCGGCCTGTGCCTCACCCGCCACAAAGCGGATCCAGCGGTCCACCGACACCGGCAGGCGCACCGGAGCCAGGCAGCGCTGGCACGGCATGGCCACCTCGGCGCTGGCCTGCAGATGGAGCCAGATCTCCCCCTCGCCCCCAAGCACCGGCCGCAGCTCGGCCTGAGCCGACCACCGGACCGGCGGCACCGGCACGTCGCCAACGTGCACTTCGGCCAGCCGCGGCAGGCTGGCCAGAGGCCACTCCCCCTGCAGGTGGTCTGCGTCGCGCGCGCTGCGCGCCATGTCGAGTTTTCGGGGGTCCGCTGCTGTGGTCATGCCGGCAGTGTAGCGGCGGGCGTTCGGCACCGATGGGAGAATGCCCCCATGGTTGCATCGCCCCTTCCCTCCCTGATCCTGGGCTCCACGTCCCGCTACCGCCGGGAACTGCTGCAGCGCCTGCGCCTGCCCTTCGAGAGCGTCTCGCCCCAGGTGGACGAAACCCCCCTGCCCGGCGAAACCCCGGCCGCATTGGCCCTGCGTCTGGCCCTGGCCAAAGCCCGCGCCGTGAGCCGACTGCATCCGAATGCCGTGGTGATCGGCTCCGATCAGGTGGCGGATGTCGATGGCGAGCCGGTCGGGAAGCCCGGCACACACGAGCGTGCCGTGGCCCAGCTGCGTCGCATGAGCGGCCAGACCATCGTGTTCCAGACCGCGGTGGCGGTGGTGCGCGCCGACACCGGCTTCGAGGCAACCGAACTGGCGCCGGTGAAGGTGCGCTTCCGGACATTGGACGATGCCGAGATCGAGCATTACCTCCGGCTGGAGCAGCCCTACGACTGCGCTGGCAGCGCCAAGTGCGAGACCCTGGGCATCGCACTGCTGTCGGCCATCGAATCCGACGACCCGACCGCCCTGGTCGGCCTGCCCCTGATCCGCACCTGCGCCCTGCTGCGCAGTGCAGGGCTGGACCCGCTGATGGGGGCGCGATGAACACGCCACGAACCACGGGCCGGCTGGTGCTGGTGCCCAATGCACTGGACCTGGGCACGGACCCCGTGCCGCTGCAGGACGTCCTCTCGGATGCCACCCTGCGCCGGGCTGCCGGCCTGTCGGCCTGGGTGGTGGAGAACGCCAAGACCGCACGCGCTTTTCTCAAGCGGGTCGGAGAGATCCATCCATTGGCCCAGCCGCTGCAAGCGCTCTCGATGGCGGAGCTGCCCAGGCCCCGCAAGGGCGATCCGGGGGCCGCCATCCAGCCCACGGCCTGGCGCGAACTTCTGGCACCAGCACTGGCCGGGCAGGATATGGGCCTGCTCTCGGACGCCGGGCTGCCGGCCGTGGCCGACCCGGGCGCCGCCCTGGTGCAAGCAGCCCATGAAGCCGGCGTGACGGTGGAGCCGCTGGCCGGCGCCAGTTCGCTGACCCTGGCCCTGGCCGCCAGCGGCCTCAACGGCCAGCGCTTCGCCTTCGAAGGCTACCTGCCCCAGAACGCGGCCGAGCGGGCACAGCGCGTGCGGGAGCTGGAGCAACGATCCCGCAAGGAAGGCCAGACCCAGCTGGCCATCGAGACGCCGTACCGCAACCAGGCCCTGCTGGAATCCCTGGTGCAGTTGCTGCAGCCTGGCACGCGCCTGAGCGTGGCCTGCGGCCTGACCTCGCCTGGGGGCTTCTGCCAGACGCGCAGCGTGTCACAGTGGCGCAGCGCGCCCCTGCCGACGATGCCGGAGAAGCTCCCCGCAGTGTTCCTCTGGCTGGCCAACTGAGCTCCGGGCCCGATCAGGCCTTGGAGCCGCCGCCCAGCAAGGCGGCCACCTTGCGCTTGGGCCGGATGTTGGGCGAGGTGCGCCCTGCCGCTGCGGCAGGCTGGGAAGGCGCGTTGCGCTCCCAGGCCGCCGGCTCGGCACGTTCGCCCGCGTCGTAGGGCTGGTCGAAGAAGGGATCGCGCGATGCACGGCTGTCGCTGCGACGCGGCGCCGACGGCGCGGCCGATGCCGACGACGACCGCTCCTCTCGCTCCTCCCGCGGACGGAACGAGGTACGGCGGGGACGGTCGTCATCCAGTTCGATCGCCTCGAGCTCGATCTTCTTCTTGATCAGCTTCTCGATGTCGGCCACCAGGCGGGCATCCTCGCGGGTGACCAGCGTCATCGCGATGCCCGACGCGCCAGCACGACCGGTGCGACCGATGCGGTGGACGTAGTCTTCCGCATTGAACGGCACATCGAAGTTGAAGACGGCCGGCAGGTCGGCGATGTCCAGACCGCGGGCGGCCACGTCGGTGGCCACCAGGAGATCCACCTCACCGGCCTTGAAAGCGGCCAGGGACTTCAGGCGCTCATCCTGGGACTTGTCGCCATGCAGGGCCGCGGTGCGCAGGCCGTCGCGCTCGAAGGAGCGGGCCAGGCGGGCGGCGCCCAGCTTGGAGTTGACGAACACAATGGACTGCTTGATGTCACGGTCGCGCAGCAGCTTCAGGATGGTGCGTCGCTTGTCGTCGTCGGACACACTGAAGAAACGCTGCTCCACCGTCGAGGCCGTCGCATTGGGACGCGCCACCTCGACCAGCTCCGGGTCCTTCAGGTAGCTGGAGGCAAGGCGCTTGATCTCGGGCGAGAAGGTGGCCGAGAACAGCAGGGTCTGGCGGTTGCCCTTGGGCAGGTGGCTCAGGATGCGCTGCAGATCCGGCAGGAAGCCGATGTCCAGCATCCGGTCCGCCTCGTCCAGCACCACGTACTCGACTTGGTTGAGCACGCAGTTCTTGGCCTCGATGTGGTCCAGCAGGCGCCCCGGGGTGGCGATCAACACCTCGACACCGGCCTTGAGCTCGGCCGCCTGAGGCTTCATGTCCACACCGCCGAACACCACCGCCACCCGCAGGTTGGTGTGCTTGGCGTAGGACTTGACGTTCTGCGCCACCTGGTCAGCCAGCTCGCGGGTGGGCGCCAGCACCACGGCACGCACCGGGTGGCGGGCCGGCGAGGCGCTGGCGTTCTCGTGCCGCAGCATCTTCTGCAGCAGCGGGATGGAAAAGGCCGCCGTCTTGCCCGTTCCCGTCTGGGCGGCACCCATCACGTCCCGACCGCTGAGCACCACCGGAATGGCCTTGGCCTGGATGGGCGTCATCGTCGCGTAGCCCTGATCGGCCACCGCGCGCAGCAGCTTGGGATCCAGAGGGAGGGTGTCGAAGCGGGGCGGGGGGGCGACTTCCACCGGGGTGCCGGTGTCGCCTTGCGTGGTGACGGTATTCATCGCCTTCCATTATCCCGCAAGCGCCACCGGAGCGTCGGAGGCGCCGAATTTCAGCGCCGAAGGATCATCCAGCGCGGCGTCTTGAAGCGCACGATGCGGGAATACAGCAACACATAGCCGGTGCTGAACAGCAGCAGGAAAGCCAGCAGCCACTCGGTGCTGTCCCAGCACAGCACCGCTGGAAAGACGGACAACATGCAAAGCACCCAGAGGTAAGGCGAGGTCATGGAGTTGCGGCGGGTGCGCAGACGCGCGTCCGAAGAGCCCACTGCCCACCGCACCAGTCGCTTGAAGACCAGGGAATGCAGGTGGATGCCGTCGGGCATGCTGGGCGAACGCCCCCGGACCACGATGCGCCGGTAGATCGAGAACAGGGTCTCGAACACCGGGTAGATGCACACCAGCAGGGGAAACAGCGGCGACACCGTGGGATTGCGGGTGATGAGCAGGATGCCGAGTTCAGCCACGTAGAAGCCCAGGAAGTAGGCCCCGCCATCGCCCAGGAAGATGTAGCCTGCAGGGTAGTTCCAGAGGAAGAAGCCGAGCACCGCGCCCGCCCCCACCAGCGCGAGTCGGAACACCAGGGGATCCCCGGCGGCCTGGGCCACATAGGCAATCCCGGCCAGCATGATCACCACGCACATCGAGGCCAGGCCGTTGAAGCCATCGATGATGTTGATGGCGTTGGCAATGCCTGCCACCGCCAGCACGGTGAGCAGCACCGCCAACGGGGTGAAGGTGAGCAGCCAGTCCAGCCCCCAGAGGTCAGCCCGCTTCAGAAGGGCCCCCAGGAGATAGCCAGCAGCCAGCGCCGACACCGCCGTGGCCGTCAGGCGCATGCGGGGACTGATGCGTTTGGTCAGATCCTCCCACAGCCCGGTGCCGAAGGCCGGAATGGCACAGGCCATCAGCCAACCGCCCGAACGCTCGCCCGCCAGCCCGATGGCCACGAGACAGCCGAGGAAGATGCCCACCCCACCCACGCGGGGCACCGGCGAGGCATGGATCTTCTGCGGTCCATCCAGATCGTGATCGTTGGTGAGGTGAGCAAACCGCTTGGACACCCTCAGAACCAGCAACGTGAAAAACCAGGCCACACCGAGGGCCGCGACAAAACTCGCCATGCCGTCATGTTAACCAATGCAAGGGGGAACCCTGCCATACAATCCGCGCGCTGTTCCGTTCGTCCCACTCTTTGTGAGCGACGGAGATCTGATTCATTGCCCGGTCACGTGTGCCACTTCTGGTGTTCACCCGTGATCCCACACTTGCCGATCCATGTTTCCACTTGCTCACGACCGATTTAAAGGTCTGCACGGATTTCAG
Source organism: Ideonella dechloratans (assembly GCF_021049305.1). Lineage (GTDB taxonomy): Bacteria > Pseudomonadota > Gammaproteobacteria > Burkholderiales > Burkholderiaceae_C > Ideonella > Ideonella dechloratans. The sequence goes on along the minus strand of NZ_CP088081.1, from coordinate 1,150,553 downwards.
CGCGTTGCCGCACTTGCTTGCACACTGCTGGCACTGGTCGCCTTGCCCGCCCAGGCGCAACTGATTCCCTCCCTTTCCGGCGACAGCAATCAAGGAAGCACGCCCGTCGGCGTGCCCTCATTGGGGCGTTCCGGCAGCAGCTCGGGAACAACCGGAGCATCAGCCGCACCGACGCCCAGCATCATCACGATTCAGCAGCCAGGGGCTACGCAAACACCGCTGGGGGTGACAGGTGCGGAGCCCTCTAATTCGGAAAGGCCTTCACCCGCAACAGCGGCCGGCGAGTTCGAAAAGTACGTCCAGAAAATGGTTGATCCCGATCAGCCTTTCGTTCACAGACTGGGCAGCCAGCTATTGAGTGGCGCCTCGTCTGACGGCAGCGACGCGTCGCCACTGGTGCCTGCAGACTACCTGTTGGTCCCTGGCGACGAGCTGCAGTTGTCCATCTCCGGCTCTGTCGATGCAGACCTGAGGCTGGTGGTGGACCGCTCCGGCCGGATCGTCGTCCCCCGCGTGGGTCCAGTCATGGTGGCCGGCGTGCGCTATGCCGACGTGCCGGACGTGATCCGGCAGCGGGTGGCCCGGCAATTCAAGAATTTCGACGTGACCGTATCGCTGGCGCAGCTGCGTGGCATCCGGGTCTATGTCACCGGCTTTGCGACCAACCCGGGCCTCTACTCGCTCAACAGCCTCTCGACGATCTCTGCCGCCCTGAGCAAGGCAGGGGGGCCGTCGGCGGCAGGCTCCTACCGGAACATCCAGCTGAAGCGGCGGGGTCAGACGCCGGTCAACTTCGACCTCTACGACCTGTTGGTGCACGGCAACCGCAACTCCGATGTGGTGCTGCAACCCGATGACGTCGTTTATGTCGGCCCAGTGGGCGCCGAGGTCGCCGTGCTGGGCAGCGTCAATCAGCAGGCCATCGTCGAGCTCAAGCCGGGCGAGACCCTCAAGGACGCCATCGAGAATGTGGGGGGATTGAACTCCGTCGCCGACTCCAGCAGCGTGACGATCGAGCGCCTGAAGGACCGGGATGGCAGCTACGCCAACCGCGTGCCTCTGCCGGCCGGGTACCGTGAGCCGCTGCTCGCGGGCGATGTGATCCGCGTGACCAGCATCGTGGACGCCAGGGCGGCGCAGGACAACCGCAACCGCCGCGTGGTGGTGGAAGGTGAAGTGGCGCATCCGGGTGCCTATGTGCTGCCCGCACGGGCCACCTTGCAGGATGCGCTGAAGGCCGCCGGAGGCCTGTCGCCCAACGCCTACGTCTTCGGCACCCAATTCAGTCGCGCCAGTGTCCTGAAGGAACAGGTCGACAACTACACCCGCGCTCTGCGTGATCTGCAAGTGGACCTGACCCGCAGCGCCAGCACACAGCGAGCCGCCAGCGCCGACGAGGCCAAGGCGGCCACAGCCAACCAGGATGCAATCTCCAAGCTGATCACCACGCTGAAGAGGGTCAAGCCCACCGGCCGACTGGTGCTCCAGATCACACCAGACACCACCCAGCTGCCCGACCTGGCGCTGGAAGACGGTGACCGCATCTATATCCCTGCCAAGCCGACCTCGGTGGGCGTGTTCGGCAGTGTCTTCAACGCAGGCAGCTTTCTCTATGCGCCCAATAAGGTGCTGGGCGACTACCTGGATCAGGCCGGCGGCCCCACCCGCGGCGCAGACGAGAAAAGTGCCTTCGTCATCCGCGCCAATGGCAGCGTGACCAGCAACCTGCAGAGCAGCAGTTGGTTCAGCTCCGGCTCGTTGGCCTCTCTCACCGCCGTGCCGGGTGACACCATCTTCGTGCCGGAAGAGATGAACAAGACCACCTTGGTGCAGTCGCTCAAGGACTGGTCGCAGATCATCTACCAGCTGGGTCTGGGCGCCGCCGCGGTCAACGCGGTCAAGTGACAAGCAATGCTGATCGACCTGAAGTCAAGTGCAAGCAAACACCATGGAACATAAAGTTGCCCTCATCACCGGCGTGACCGGCCAAGACGGCGCGTACCTGGCCGAGTTCCTGCTGAAGAAGGGCTACGTGGTGCACGGCATCAAGCGCCGCAGCAGCCTGTTCAACACGGACCGGATCGACCACCTGTACCAGGATCCGCATGTCGACAACCGCAACTTCATCCTGCACTATGGCGACCTGACCGACTCCACCAGCCTGGTGCGCATCATCCAGAAGGTGAAGCCCGACGAGATCTACAACCTGGCCGCGCAAAGTCATGTGGCCGTCTCGTTCGAGGAGCCGGAGTACACCGCCAACGCCGACGGCATCGGCGCACTGCGCATCCTGGAGGCCATCCGCATCCTGGGCCTGACCCAGAAGACGCGCTTCTACCAGGCCAGCACCAGCGAGCTCTACGGCCTGGTGCAGGAGATCCCCCAGAAGGAGACCACCCCCTTCTACCCGCGCAGCCCCTATGCGGTGGCCAAGCTCTACGCCTACTGGATCACGGTCAACTACCGCGAGGCCTATGGCATCTACGCCTGCAATGGCGTGCTGTTCAACCACGAGAGCCCGCTGCGCGGCGAGACCTTCGTGACCCGCAAGATCACCCGGGCCATCAGCCGCATTGCCCTAGGGCTGCAGGAGTGCCTGTACCTGGGCAACCTGAGCGCGCTGCGCGACTGGGGTCACGCCCGCGACTACATCGAGATGCAGTGGCTGATGCTGCAGCAGCAGCAGGCCGAGGACTTTGTGATTGCCACCGGCGTGCAGTACAGCGTGCGCCAGTTTGTGGACTTTGCGGCCAAGGAGCTGGGCATCACCCTGGCCTTTGAGGGCGAGGGCGACAAGGAAGTGGGCATCGTCCAGGCCGTGGACACGGTGAACGGTGAATACAAGGCCAAGTGCAAGCCCGGCGACGTGATTGTGAAGGTGGACCCGCGCTACTACCGGCCCACGGAGGTGGAGACGCTGCTGGGCGACCCGACCAAGGCCAAGGAGAAGCTGGGCTGGACGCCCAAGACCAGCCTGGCCGAGCTGGTGAAGGAAATGGTGGAAGCCGACTACAACACGGCGCGCAAGGACAGCCTGGTCAAGCTGGCCGGCTTCCAGGCCTTCGACCACCACGAGTGAGGCCCGCGCCATGACTGCGATCGCGAAGGACGCCACCATCCTGGTGGCCGGCGCCCGCGGCATGGTGGGCAGCGCCCTGGTGCGCCGCCTGCAGGCCGGCGGCTACACCCAGGTGCTGGCCCCCGGCCGCACCGAGCTGGACCTGATGGACACCGTCGCCGTGCAGGCTTACCTGGCCCAGCACCGCCCGGCCTACATCTTCATCGCCGCGGCCAAGGTGGGCGGTATTCACGCCAACAACACCTACCGCGCCGAGTTCCTGCACACCAACCTCACCATCCAGAACAACCTCATCCATGGCGCCCACCTGGCCGGCGTGCAGCGGCTGATGTTCCTGGGCAGCAGCTGCATCTACCCCAAGCTGGCCCCGCAGCCCATCAAGGAAGAGTACTTGTTGACCGGCCCGCTGGAGCCCACCAACGAGCCCTATGCCATCGCCAAGATTGCCGGCATCAAGATGTGCGAGGCCTACAACGCGCAGTACGGCCGCCAGTACATCAGCGTCATGCCCACCAACCTGTACGGGCCCAACGACAACTACGACCTGAACAACAGCCACGTGCTGCCCGCGCTCATCCGCAAGGCGCACGAGGCCAAGCTGCGCGGTGACGCGCAGTACGTGGTGTGGGGCAGCGGCACGCCGCGGCGCGAATTCCTGTATGTGGACGACCTGGCCGACGCCTGCGTGTTCCTGATGGAGCGCGGCTACGACGGCCCGCTGCTCAACATCGGCACCGGTGAAGACGTGACCATCCGCGAGCTAGCCGAGACGGTGATGAACGTCGTCGGATTCCAGGGCGAGATCGTGTTCGATGCCAGCAAGCCGGATGGCACGCCACGCAAGCTGCTTGATGTAAGCAGTCTGACTAACCTAGGGTGGGTAGCGAGTACCAGCCTAGCGTCAGGTATACAGCGCACATACGAAATCGCCCCTTTCAGAACTTGAATCGGCGGACGGACTACGAGGATGTCCCGCTCAACCGGCATCGGACGCGCTTGGCTTCACACCCTGACGAGTACAGGGGTGGTGACAGCTCTAACTTTTTCAGCATCAATTCTAGCGGCCCGCCTACTTGGCCCAGAAGGACGCGGCCATATCGCGGCCGCAATATTAATAGCCACCGTCTCCTCTGGAATTGCGCAGTGCGGACTAGCTCACTCCATTGTTTATCACTGGGGCCTCCAGCACCGGCTAAATTTCATAAAACTCACGGCACTATCAGCGACACTCGTAGTCGCAACAACGATTCCCCTATCGGCATTTGCGGCGTTAAAATTTTATTCGCCAGAAATTGAATTCTCCACCCCGCTAATTATAATAATTTCGTTAGCAACGGGGCTATTTTCATTTGGCAGCACAACAGCCCAAATTAACCCAGATCTGCGCACATTTAATGCATCAAGAATCATAATACCCCTGGCAACAAGCTGCTTCTTGGGCACCATATACACCACCCAAAAAAATCTGGGATACGAATCCTTGCTTATATTCCAGTCAGCTGCCACAGCCATCGCAGCAGCATACTGCTTGACAGCAACAGCCATACACATAAGAAACGCAAAACACCTTCCCACCCCAGGCCATTCAGGATTGCGCGATATATTCAACTACGCCTGGAAATACCAAGGAACCGCACTGCTTGGCCTAATTCTATTAAATATAGACAAGATATTCCTTCTATCCAAAGGAAACGCCAAGGATTTCGGGCTGTATACACTCGCATTCACAACGACCAGAGTTATAGCCTCCGTTCAGGACTCCGCATCTCTATCCATATTTTCTCGTTTTGCAGGGAAGCAGGACGGCGAACTATCGGAGGCGGTTAAAAAGAGTTTTCGCTTAAGCTTTTTACCGATGCTGATGGCGACCACACTTATATCATTAGCCGCCCCACTTTTCATTCCAAGAATTTTCGGACCCGATTTTAATGGAATGATTACCCCATTCATAATACTATCATTCGAAGCAGTCATAGGGGCAGGAAGCTGGACTCTTGCCCAGAGGTTTAATGCAGGCGGCCGGCCGGGTCTAGTTTTATTAAGACAGGGCTTTGTAACAATCCCACTGCTTGCAACACTTCCAGCACTTCCAACGCAGGATATGCCAATCTACTTGGCCGCCTTACTACTTTGCGCCGCCATCTTGCGCCTAGCGCTCACCATTGCACTGTACCCGCTAGCGCTAGGGGAAAAACTCCCAAAATTTTTACCCAGCCTGAGCGAAATTAATTCGATGGCTAAAAATATAAAATTTAAATAAATATTGAAACAAACAAATCCATGACAACACTTTTGTTTGACCCATCCATCGCATCATCAAACCTAGGGGACCAAATTATCATCGAGGCGGTTAAGCGTGAAATATCAAACTTACTCCCCTCAGAGCAAATCATAACCGCCCCCACCCAAGAGGTCATAAGCAATATATCTTTGCGCCAAGCGAAGAATGCGAAATTCCGGTTTGTCGGCGGAACCAACCTTTTGAGCTCAAAAATGCTCAGGTACGCCCAATGGAAAATCGGACTGCTGCAAGCATTAAAGCTGAAAAACGTCACCCTCATGGGTGTTGGGTGGTGGCAATATCAACCTCCACCCGATCTTTATACGAGAACGATCCTGCGCAGCATCCTCTCCCATGAGGAAATGCATTCCGTTAGAGACGAATACACAAGAAGAATGCTCTCAAAGATCGGAATAAAAAATACCATAAATACCGGCTGCCCAACCATGTGGCAACTCACACCTGAGCATTGCGAATCCATCACCGCACGACGCTCAACGAAAGCGGTACTAACCCTTACGGACTACCATCAGGACAAGCAAAGAGACCGAAATATCCTGGATTTACTGCAGAAATTTTATTCAACCGTCTACTTTTGGCCACAAGGATCCGGGGACCTACGCTACCTAGACAGCCTCAGGCCGATCGGAGTAATAAGACTAACCCCAAGCCTCCGAGATTATGATCAACTTTTATCATCTGATGATGATATTGACTTCATCGGGACGCGACTGCATGGCGGAGTCCGCGCACTTCAATTCAAACATAGAGCATTAATTATCGCCGTTGATAATAGAGCTCAAGAAATTTCAAAAGACACCGGATTACCGGTAGCCGCCCGCGACGACTTGGAAAGCATTAGAAAATGGATCAAAAATCCAGGGCCCACTCTGATAAGGATGGACAGCAGCGCAATTGACAAGTGGAGGGAGCAATTCAAATAGGACCGTCAACAAATCTAATCGGCATAAACCGCGTGACCGGAACAAAGAAAACATCCACTGGCCGGGACTTAAAAGTTCTTCACATCAACACCACTGATTTAGTCGGCGGTGCTGCCCGCGCTGCATTTCGGCTGCACGAAGCGCTGTTGCAGTGCGGTGTAGAAAGCCGAATGCTGGTACTTGAGAAAACGAGTGACGACCCTGCCGTATTGGCGCCTATGTCCCCTTGGCGACGCATTTGGCATCAGCTGAAACGGGGGGCGACGGCCCGGCTGATGCGGAGGCAACACACGCCCACCAACCCGGGGATTCACTCGCTCAACCTGACGGGAAGTGGCCTGGTCCCCTGGATCAACGCCCAGAACGTCGATGTGGTCCAGCTGCACTGGCTGGGCAACGAAATGCTGTCCGTCGCCGAGATCGCCCGCATCCGGCATCCGCTGGTCTGGACGCTGCACGACATGTGGCCGATCTCCGGCGCAGAACACTACGACGACTTCCTGAACCCCGGCCGCTACCGTGAGGCTTACCGACCAGATAACCGGCCGAGCCAACATGAGGGCCCGGACCTGGACGCATGGACCTGGCAGCGCAAGCGCAAGGCCTGGTGCCGGCAGCAGTTCCATCTGGTAAGCCCCAGCCAGTGGCTGGCAGACTGCGCTCGCCAAAGCGCCCTGATGTCCCATCAGCCCTGTTCGGTGATTCCGAACTGCATCGACCACCGGATCTATCGTCCCGTGAACCGCCAGACGGCATGTGACGCCCTGGGGCTGGATCCCCACCGTCGCTACGTTCTGTTCGGCGCCTCGTCCGCCACGGGCGACCCCCGCAAGGGCTACGCGGAGTTGCGCACGGCTCTTGGCCACATGCGGTCGCTCGCAGACGGCCAGGCAGGCGACATCGAGCTGTTGATCTTCGGCGCCACGGCACCGCGGATCGCCGACACGGGCTTGCCTTTCCAGCCCCACTACTTCGGCAACCTGTCAGACGACCTGACCCTGGCGTTGCTTTACTCGGCAGCCGATGTGTTCGCCGCCCCATCGCTGCAGGACAACCTCCCGAATACCCTGGTGGAGGCAATGGCATGTGGTCTCCCTTGCGTAGCCTTTCGCATCGGTGGCATGCCCGACCTGATCGAGCACAAAGCTACAGGATGGTTGGCCGAGCCATTCGAGGTTGCGGGCTTCACAGAAGGCCTCATGCACTGGCTCCAGCGTCCACGACCGGAAGAGGCATGCCGTCGCTTCTCTCTCTGCAATCACGCCTATTCAAGTGTGGCCGCTCAATACCAAGACCTGTACAACCGAGTCACACGAGACCGACAGGACTTGGCTGCATCTCCTGCAGACTGAGCCGATCCGGGCATGTATTCTTATCTTTTTGTATCGAAGGCCATCACGTTCGTGGTCGCATTGGCCCTCACCTGGGCCGCCTGCGGGTTAGCCGGCAGACCGAGGATTTGGTGGCGTGCATTCGCCTTTAGCTTCACCCCGGCACTCGGTGCTGCGTTCTTTGCTACCGGCTTTTTGGCTGATCACCCGCCAGCCCTGAGCGATCTGGCCAGCGGGCTTGCATTCGAATTCATTAACCTCACCGTCTTCTGTGTCGCATTTGTACGCGCCTATGAATGGCTTGCTTCCGCCGACAACGAGACAGTGCAAAAGTCAATCATCGCCCTATTTATATTCGAATTGGCCCTATTCTCAGTAATTGCCACCAGCTCAGGCTTCGGATTATTCTCCGAAGGAGCAAAAAACGATTACCTTTCCAATAATCCATTCCTCAAGTACGCCACATACTGCTTGGCGCTTCTCACTCGCATCCAGTCTGGTCTGCTTGCGCACCAGTTGACTCACAGAAAATTCGGCAAGCTGGCATTCTTGATAATAATTTTCCAAGCTGCTGCGTCCATCGCCTCTGGCTCCAAAGGAGCATTCTTTCTTTGGATATTTTCTATATTCTCGCTTGTCGATTATCAGCAAGCCCGCCTGCCCAGGAAGATCATATTTGGAATGGGATTTGCCGTTATGGCGGCTCTGGGGGCGACCGCCTACGTGATTTCAGGTTTTCTAGGAATCACTGTCCTGGATTTCTTTGACTTAGCCTTTAATCGTATCTTCTTGACCAACGATGCACGGGCCATTGCCTTTGACATTCGAAGTGGGCTGAGCGCAGAACACGGCCCTTTGATTGAGTTTTTCCGCTCGTACGTTCGACTCTTTGCTTTGCACCCACAAGATCCACCCCTCGGGGTCCTTCTATACGATAGCTATTTCGGCCCGTCAGATGGCAATGGAGCAAACGCATCCCTAATGGCTTTCGCCGTTTACTACGCAGCGCCTGGGTATGCTTTCGTCTACGCTGCAGCCGGTGCTCTCTCGAGCATCGTCATGCTCTACATCTTTTTGACGGCGGCAGCTGGAATGAAATCCCCGATCGCGAAGTATATAACCTGGAATGTTGCGCTAACTTCGATTATTCTTTGGACACAGGATGTCCTGGCTTTCCAGTTATCCGCCTTACTCGCGTTCCCAGTACTCCTAGCGACTTGGTTTTTGTGCCCACCGGACAAGACTCCCAACCAATGAATGATCCCAAAAATCCAACAGGGGCAACGGACGATCCCAAACCTGTACTGTCTATTGTCATTCCCTCACTGGAAATAGATCGGGAACTTCGGCGATGCATTGACTCAATTCGCATTGTCGAGCCTGATCAAAGACGCTGCGAAATAGTTCTGGTCGTACCGACAAAGCAATTAAGTTCAGCTGACGAGTTATCCGCGGACGCCAAAATCGTCGCAGAGACCCACAAAAGTATCTACGGTGCGATGAACGATGGAGCCCGTGCCAGTTCTGGGCGTTACCTATTTTTTTGCGGCAAAGACGATATCTTACTCCCAAGCCTCAAAGAAACAATGGACATCCTGGCAACACAGTCACCTTCAGTTCTCTATCATGATGTCTACTGGGGCAGCGATGGAATATATAGGGGCAAGCCATCTCGTTGGCGAGTTCTAATACAAAACTTATGTCATCAGGGGATAATCTACTCCAGAAGCACCTTTGATCGGCATGGTCCCTACATTCGAAAAATGCGAGTTCAGTCAGATCATCTATTAAATATTAGGATAATTTGGAGCAAAGACCCTGAAGATCATAAATGGCAATATCGCAGAACCCCGCTCGCTTGGTATTCTGGGACAGGCCTATCCTCCTTTGCCCGTGATCCCGTATTTAGAAAGCTGTACCCCGCCACTTTGAGAAGGTACGTTGGCTGCTGGGCGGCAGTCAGTCTACGCGTTGTCAGATGGGCAAGAGGAACCCTACGATGAATCGGTTTGCCATCTATTTCCCACAATTCTACCCAACAGACATCAACAACCGAGCCTGGGGATATGGATTTACCGACTGGGCTCTGGTCGCCGAGGCGAATCTTCGAGAAAGATGGAGCCGCAGAGCTCCCGCCATGGGGTTCTACGACGGATCCAACATTTCCGTCCATGAGCACCAAATTGAGACCGCATTAGCCGCCGGCCTGACAGGATTTGGAATCTATCACTATTGGTTCTACGAAAGCCATGAGCTAAGCGCCTTCGAGGAGAACATATTACACCAAGCCAACCTGAGCAATAAGAGCTTCAAGTGGTTCGTTATCTGGGCGACAGAAAATTGGTCAAAGCGATGGATTGGTGACTCTACACCACTAGTTAATCTATCGGATCGCCCTTCTATCGAGAGCATCCGAAAGCATTGCGATCACTTAGTAAAGTGCTTCAATACACCCGGCTACCACCGGATCGATAATAGACCACTCTTTTGCATCTACAACATAGCCCACTTCAGTCACCCCGAAGAGACCTTGGCAATTTATAGAAAAATCCTCTTAGAGCGAGGCGTTGACGTCTATATTGCTCATTTCGTAAAAAACCCTTTCGACTTCCAGTATTCAAACCTAACTGATGGAAGTTATCTCTTTGAGCCAAGACTATTTTTCGGCACCAAGAGAAGAGGCCGAGGCAGCTTGGCAAAGCGCACCTTCGATGTCTTTCGAAAGTTCACAGGAGAAGGCATTGCAAATAGGACCATTACATTCATTGATCGTTTCCAGCAGAAAGGTCAAACCTTCTCGGCGAATGATTTCATAAACTATATGAACTCAAGAGAGCGCCGGGACTGGGTGAAAGAATTTCCGGGCCCCGTTCAGAATGTCATCAGCCCCGGATGGAACAACACTCCCCGCTATCAAGATAGATTCACTGCACTCGAACCCTTGAGCGGCGACCAGTTCCGCAGTCTGCTTAAGGCGGGGACGTGCGATGTGGAGCTCCCCCTAATGATCAACGCTTGGAACGAGTGGTCCGAGGGGGCGGCAATTGAGCCATGCGCCTACCTCGGCAGTGAGTATTTGGACTCCCTGGCCTAGGGAGGATGCGCGAATGCCCGGCTCCGCCCAGCACCTGAACCGCCCCGGTGACCTGCTCGGCTTTTTCGAGCCAGTTATTCCTGTAAGACGGCCCGGTTGGGGTGAGTGGGATTGTGCAGCTTGAACTCGTGCGGGGTCATGTAGTTCAAGCTGCTGTGGGGGCGCACGGCGTTGTAGTGCCGGCGCCAGGCTTCGATGATGACGGAGGCCTCTTTGCGCGATCTGAACCATTCCAGCGACAGGCATTCGTCGCGGAATTTGCCGTTGAAGCTCTCGTCGGCCCCGTTCTGCCAAGGCTTGCCGGGGTCGCTCAGCGCAGTCGCAATGCCCGCTTGAGCGATCCACTCCAGGATGGCGTGACTGACGAATTCCGGGCCGTTGTCCGAGCGCATGAACAGCGGCGCGCCATGCAAACTGACCAGTCTGGACAGCACCTCGACCACCCGCTTGGATCGAATCGAGCCAGCCACGTCGATGGCCAGACATTCGCGGGTGTACTCGTCGATGACCGTCAGGCATTTGATCTGCTGGCCTTCGGCGGTGGTGTCGAAGACGAAGTCGTAGGCCCAGACCGCATTCGCCTTGAAGGGCGTAAAGGCCCGGGGTCTGCCTGTGGCGATTCGCCTGCGTGGCCGCTTCTTGGGCAGCAGCAGGCCCGCCTGACGCCACAGCCGGTGCGTGCGCGACCAACTCAGCTCGAAGCCTTGGCGCCGCAGGAAGATCCGGATGCGCCGGTAGCCGTAGCGCGGGTACTGCGCCGACAGCGTCCTCATCGCCTGCATGACCGGGCCATCCTTGGCCGGCAGGCGCAACTCGTAGTGACCTGCCCCCTTCAGCCGTACCAGTGATTCGGTTGGGGTCCTGGGGTTGAAGGTTAATGGATCTGGGCAGGGATCTCGTGACGAGCGGCGTCGCCTGCCTGCTGACGCAGTTGCTCGGCATACCTGGCTGGCGGTATGCGGCCAATGCTGCTGTGGGGTCGGACCTCGTTGTAGTCCCGACGCCATGCGGCAATCTCGGTGCGTGCCTGGCGCAGGCTCTGGAACCAGTGCTCATTGAGGCACTCGTCACGGAACTTGCCGTTGAAGCTCTCGATGTAGCCGTTCTGCATGGGACGCCCCGGCTCGATGAGGATGTGGCGGATGTGGTGCTCCTGGGTCCAGGCGATGAAGGCCCGGCTGGTGAACTCCGGGCCGTTGTCCGTTCTGACCGCGGCCGGGTAGCCCCTGAATCGCGCTGCCTGGTCCAGCAGCCGGGTGACGTACAGACCGCTGATGCCGTAGTCCACTGCAATCTCCACGCATTCGTGGCTGAAGTCATCGGCCACGGTCAGGCACTTGATGCGCCGCCCGCTGGCCAGGCTGTCGCTGACAAAGTCCATGCTCCACACCTCATTGATGCGTTGGGCGATGTTCAGGGGCGTGCGCTCCATCACCGGCCGCTTGGCCTTCTTGCGCTTGCGCACCGCCAGATTGGCCGCGCTGTAGAGCCGGTACACCCGCTTGTGATTGACACCGGGAAAGTCGTTGCGCAGCAGGTCGTGCACGCGCCGGTAGCCAAAGCGTCGGCGGATGTGCGCGATCTCGACGATCCTGTCCTTTAGCGCCTGGGTCTGTGCGCTGGGCACCGGCGGGTGCCGGTAGCTGTCTCGGCTTAGCCCCACAAGCCTGCACGCGCGACGCTCGGACAGTTGGTGCTCCTGCACCAGCCGCGTGATCATCTCGCGCCGGGCCTGTGGGGCTACCTTTTTACCCCGAGCACGCTCTTGTGCGCATTCCACTGATGGCGGACAGTGATTCCATTCCCATCGCGGACAGCGTTCCAGGCGATGGCGGACACGTTGCGCGGGTGTCCTGAGTGACGCTCAAATCGTAGCCGAAGTGTCCGCCATCAGCGTGGAATGGCGGTCGGCGCGGCCGGCTCAGACGGCCTTTGCCAGCTTTCTCATCGACTCGCCCTTGAGGGCTATCTTGTGCGAGCCGTGCACGATGCGGTCCAGGATGGCGTCGGCCAGCGTGGGCTCGTCCAGCCAGGCGTGCCAGGCCGTCACCGGCAACTGGCTGGTGATGAGCGTCGAGCGCGCACCCACCCGGTCGTCGAGCAACTCCAGCAGGTCGTTTCGCTCGTGCGCGGCAATCGGCGCGATGCCGAAGTCGTCCAGGATGAGCAGGTCCAGCCGCGCCAGTTGCGCCAGCCGTTTGCCCAGGCTGCCATCGCCGTGGGCCACGTGCAACTCCTGCAGCAGCCGTGGCGCGCGGGTGTAGAGCACCGAGAAGCCCAGACGCGCGGCCTGCTGCCCCAGTGCGCAGGCAAGCCACGTCTTGCCGCACCCGGTGGCGCCGGTCAGCAGCACGTTGTGGCCATGGCGCAGCCAGTCGCCGCCGGCCAGGCTGGTGATGACCTCCCGGCCCAGGCCCCGGCTGGCGCGCCAGTCGATGTCCTCCAGGCAGGCACTGGAGACCTTCAGGCGGGCCGCCTTGAGCAGGCGCTCCAGGCGTTTGCTGTCACGCCAGTCCACCTCGCGCTGCACCAGCAGCGCCAGACGTTGTTCAAAGGGCAGTTCGCTGGCTGTGATGTGGGTGGCCGCGTCGCTGAGGGCGGCCACCATGCCGTCCAGGCGCAGGGCGCGCAGTTGGTTCAAGGTCTGTTCGTTGAGCATGGTTCTTCCTTGTTGGGTTTGCTTGCGCGTTGGAGCTCAGTGGTAGTAGTCCGGCCCGCGCACGTTCTCGTGCAGCGGCAGGCTCGCCTGTGCGGCCATCGGCGCATCCAGCGGCCGCTGGTCCAGGCCGCAGCCCAGGATGGAGGCGATGCTCTTGTAGGACGGTGAGCGAATCGACTGCGCCCGCGCACAGGCGGCCTCCAGCCGGTCAGCCCCGTACTCACGGCCCAGGCGCATGAGGCCCAGACAGGAGCGGTAACCCTGCTCGGGATGCTGGCGGTGCTCCATCTGCCAGCGCACCACGGCGGCGGTGGCCGCACCCACGCGCTCGCCCCAGGCGATGAGCTTGGCCGGCGTCCACTGCAGGTGCGCCCGGTGCGAGGCCGGCATGTGCTCAGGTGTGGTGGTGTGTGCACCCCGGCGGGGATTGAGGGCGTGGGCGGCCACCCGTTTGCCGCCATGCAGGACTTCGACCGTGCCGGCCGTGATGCGCAACTCCACCGGCTCGCCCACCAGGGCGTGGGGCACCGAGTAGTAGTGGCCATCGAGCTCGACGTGGTAATCGATGTTGACGCGGGCGGGTTTGAAGCGCGCGATGGGCATGCGCACCGCCGGCAGGGGGCGCAGGGCCGGCCGGTCAAGCTCGGCGAAGGCACTGGCGCGGTTGCCCGGCAGCTTCTTGAACGCGCGCTGGTTCAAGTCCACCAGCAAGGCGGCAATCGCCCGGTTGAGCTCGGCCAGGCTGAAGAAGGTCTGGTGGCGCAGCCGGGCCAGAATCCAGCGCTCGACCACCTGCACGGCGACCTCCACCTTGGGTTTGTCGCGTGGCTTGGCCGGGCGCGCGGGCATCACGGCCAGGCTGTAGTGCGCACAGAGTTCTTCGAGCAGGCGGTGCGCGGTGGGCTCGTAGCGGTCGGGGCGGGCCATGAGGGCGCGCGGCTGGTCGGGCACCAGCAGGCGGGGCACGCCGCCGATGAACTCCAGCGTGGCAATGATGCTGGCCACCCAGTCAGCGGCCTTCTGGCTGGCAGTGGCGCAGGCGTAGGTGTAGTTCGATGCGCCCAGCACTGCCACGAAGACCTGGGCCGGGCGTATCTCGCCGGTGCTGGCGTCCACGACGGGCACGGTCTGGCCGGCGTAGTCCACGAAGAGCTTGTCACCGCCCGAGTGGGTCTGGCGCATGGAGCGCTGCAGGCGCCGGGCCCAAGCCTTGTACTTCTCGCAGAAGGCGCTGTACTTGTACGCCTGACCGCTGTGCTGTTGCTGGTATTCCTCCCACAGCAGCTGCAGCGTCACGCCAGGTCGGCGCAGTTCGCGGTGGATGTGGGCGTGGTCGGGTTCGAGGTGCCGGGACTCGCGCGCCACGGGTGGCTTGTAAAGCCGGGCCTGGAGTTCGTCGTCGTTCAGGCTCTGGGCCGTAGCCCAGTCCACGCCGGCCACGCGCGCGTAGCTGGCTATCTCGCTGACAGTGGATTTGGAGATGCCGAGGGCGGCACCGATTTGACGGGTGCTCAAGGCCCCGCGGTGCAGCAGTTGCAGTGTGTGTCGTAGTTTGCTCATGGTGACCCTGGGTGTGGGCATCGCTGGCTCCGGTCAAAAAAACCGGGCAGCGTATGCCGCGTTCGGGTCACTCAGAACACCCCGCAGGTGTCCGCCATCAGTTTGGAATGCTGTCCGCCTTCAGCGTGGAACACTGTCCGCCATCATGGTGGAACACTGTCCGCCATCAGCGTGGAATCGTGTCCGCCATCGCGTGGAATACGCACTCTTGAGCGCATGCAGGTCCAGATGCGCCTCGGCCAGCAGGTGCTTGAGCTTGGCGTTCTCCGCCTCCAACTCGCGTAGCCGTCTGGCCTCTGACACATCCATGCCGCCGAACTTGGCGCGCCACTTGTAGAACGTGGCGTCCGAGAAGCCGCCCTTGCGGCAGATCTCCGCCACCGCCATGCCGGCCTCGGCCTGCTTGAGGAACCCGATGATCTGTTCCTCTGTGAACTTGCTCTTCCTCATGTCCGCGATTCTCCTGAATGGCGGACCCCTTGCTACTTCTACTTGGTACGGCGTGGGGGGAGCAGGTCACGCTGGGCTATGTGCCGCCGGCGGAGTTCGAGGCCAATTACCATCGACAACGCGCTGGTCAGGCCGCGACCGTCTGACTTAAACCAACGCCTCCGCGAAACCCGGGGCGGTTCAGTACGATTTCTTGGCCCGTACCGTCTCAGCGCGTCACGTCGCCGCTAAGCACCACGGGTTGCGACTTGGGCAGACCATCCTCAGTCACGATTCGGATCTGAAGGGGTGAAGGATCCTATCGATCTTCTTCGAAGACTCGGGATCACTCTTCAGGCGGCCCACCGAGTCCCTAAGAAGAATCCAAATCGAGAGTGCCAGCAAACTAAAGAGCCACACACCAATCCCCAAGAGAGCTCGCTTTGGCCGACTCTTCTTCTCAGGAACTTGGGCTTTGTCGACCACTTGAAATATACCGTTTTGGGCTTCATCCACTCGCGCAATTTCATATTGCTTGGCGAGCAACTCGTAAAGCGTCTCGTAGTACTTGAAGTCTCGATACTTCTCTACGTACCCACTCCCATCGTGATCGCTGGAATCACGCTTGCTCGCCGCCGCAAGTTGCTCCTGCAGAGATGAAAGCTCCACCCTTGCTTGACGCAGATCTGGGCTTGTATCTGCAAGAGATTGCCTCATGACCGAGATACGAACTTGCTGCGCAGAAATTTCGGCCTTCAGTCGAGCGACCAAATCCATGACGGCGTCTGGCTGTACCTTCAGCGCGTTGACATTAACACCGCTTTCCTGGAGAGTCTTCTGAGCCGTATCCAACTTCTTCTTGGCTTCACTCATCTCCCTCTCGAAAAAAACTCTACGCTGCGCTGGCTCCGTAACAGCAATTGTGTCACTCATCTTCTGGATTTGATCAGCATAAGCATTTGCCATCGCCGCAGAAACCTCAGGAGATTCATCATCCACCGTTATCAGTATCAATCCATCCTTACCAGCGGTGATTGTGGTATTCTCATAAAGCTTATCTCTCGCTTGGAATCGATAATCAACACCATATCGCTCCATAAGCTTAAATTGATCCACCATCGCATCAGCAATTGTTCTGCTTTTCAAAAATCCCAACCACTGATCCATAGGATTCTTTATCCCAGAAATTGCCGCACCCGCACCCGCAGCCAACCCCCCGAGCTGTCCCAAAAGTGCGGCGGCCCCGCTTTGCGGCTGAGATGGTGGCATCAGCGTCACCGAAGCTGTGTAAGTGGGCGCAACAAGAAAGCTCAATGCCACGACCAGTACTGCTGCAATTAGAGGCAGGAACATTAGTCGTCTTGCTTCGCAAGCGAGAACATAAGCGATATCCAGCGCAGAGCGTCCTGAGGTCTTGTCTGTATTACTCTGCATGGAGCCCTGCGATTCCTGTAGATATTTCGTTTGAGTCATGAACTCATTGAGGTCTAGCCAGATGGGAAGTGTATCCGTTCGGCATCCGTCTTACGTGCATGCCCATGCGGGACCGGCAGACAAGCTGTGACTTCTCAAGTCATCTCGTCCGCAACGTCAGTTGGGGCGGATCTGTTGAACCTTGGATGATTCCTGCCTTTGCAAGCGGACGAAGGCTCTTCCTCTTCTAAAATCTAGACAGATCCGGACTCTTCTATGCGACCCTCTTCGCCTCCTCCACACGTCACTGTCTTGCTTGCCACGCACAACGGCGCTCTCTGGCTGAAAGAGCAGATCAGAACCATTATGACTCAGGAAGGTGTCCAAGTACGCGTGGTGGCGAGCGACGACCAGTCGCAAGACGACACACTCGGAATACTGCAGTCGTTCGCCAAAGAGGGCGTGATCGAATTGCTGCCGCCTGTCGCACAGCGCTTCGGCAGCGCTAACAGAAACTTCATGCGGCTGATCGCGGATGCTTCTCTCGAGAACACGGAGTGGGTCGCCTTCGCTGATCAAGACGATATCTGGTTGCCTGACAAGTTGCATCATGCCGTCACCCAACTCGTCAACAAGGGCTTCGATGCTTACTCAAGTGACGTTGTGGCGTTTTGGCCAGACGGGAGGGAGCGCCGCCTGGTGAAGTCAGGGCCCCTGCGGACACATGATCACCTCTTCGAGTCGGCGGGACCTGGGTGCACGTTCGTCTTGCCCAAGGCACGCTTTCTCGAGTTGCAGGCATGGGTGCGCAATAACAGAGAGGCGGTTGACCTGTTGAAGGTCCACGATTGGGCAATTTACGCTTGGGCTCGAGCGCAAGGTCTGCGTTGGCTGATCGATCCTAAGCCAAGTCTGCGCTACCGCCAACACGGGGGCAACGAGGTGGGTGCGAACGTCGGCTGGCGCGCCGCCCGCGCCAGGCTTTCGCAGGCGCTGTCGGGTCAGTACGCAACTGACGCTCTCTTGATTGCCTCGGTCGTTGGCATCGAGACGCCGCTGGTACACCGCATGCGGCGCATGAACTTGCTGGACCGCCTTGTGCTCGCAACAATGGCTCCACAATGTCGCCGCCGGCGGGCAGAAGGTTGGCTACTGGCCTTGATCTTCCTTCTAATGAAACGTCCTGCGGCGTCTCGTCATTGAAGAGGTAGTTCACCCCTGAAACTCACGAACAACTTCCTTTAGGTTGAAGCGGATCACATCGTCCGGCGGTAGCTTCAGCGCCAATTGGTCCCTGAGCCACTGTCCCATGGCGCGCTCTCCCTGCAGTGGTGTCAAGAGACGCGCAACTCGTAATCGTTCAATTCGGGTTGGCAAAGTGGCATCGGCGTCAGCCAGCAACTCCTCATACAACTTCTCCCCGGGCCGCAACCCGGTGAAGACAATCGGAATCTCCTGCTCCGTCTTGCCTGCCAACCGGATCATCGTCTTGGCGAGGTCGACGATCTTCACGGGCTCGCCCATGTCCAGCACCAGCACCTGGCCACTCTCGCCGATGGCGGCTGCTTGCAGCACCAAACGGGCCGCCTCGGGGATGGTCATGAAGTAGCGAATGATCTCCGGATGGGTCACGGTGATCGGTCCACCGCGGGCGATCTGCTCCTTGAACTTCGGGATCACGCTGCCACTGCTGCCCAGCACATTGCCGAAGCGCACCGCCATGAAGCGGGTGCCCTTGTGTTCAGCCGCCATGGCCGAGATGACCAGCTCCGCTGCCCGCTTGGTGGCACCCATCACATTGGTGGGGTTCACCGCCTTGTCGGTGCTGATCAGCACGAAGCGCTCGGCCCCCACCTCGGCGGCGGCCTGCGCGGCGTGGTAGGTGCCCAGGGTGTTGTTGCGCAACGCAGCCCAGGCGTTGTCCACCTCCATGAGCGGCACGTGCTTGTAGGCTGCAGCATGGAAGACTACCTGCGGCTTGGTCCGCTGGAAGATGGCGCGCAGCCCCTCCAGGTCCTTCACGTCGCCGATGAGCTTGACCACTTCCAGCTGCGGGAAGCGCAGCGCCAGGTCCTGCTCGATGGAGTAGAGGTTGAACTCGGAGAGTTCCACCACCACCAGCCGGGCTGGCTGGTAGCGGGCCACCTGGCGACACAACTCGCTGCCGATGCTGCCGCCGCCGCCCGTCACCAGCACGGTCTTGCCGCGCAGCACCTCGCCGATGCCGTTCTCGTCGAGCTGCACCGGCTCGCGGCCCAGCAGATCCTCGGGCTCGATGTCGCGCACCCGGTCCACCGCGGCCTGGCCGCTGCGCAGTTCTTCGGCCGAGGGCACGGTCAGCACCGGCAGGCCCGTGGCGCCAGCCAGTTCGACCGCACGGCGCCGCTGCGCCGCGGTGGCCGCCGGCAGCGCAATGATCAGATGCGTGGCCTCGCCGCGCACGCCCGGGTCCTGCACGGCTGTCAGCGGCCCCAGCACCGGCACACCGGCGATGCGGGCCCCCAGCTTGGCGGGGTCGTCGTCCAGCAGGCCCAGCACGGCCCAGCCCTGGTGCTGAATGCCAGCCAGGAGGCGCTTGGCGGCCTCACCCGCGCCCAGCACCAGGGCGCGGCGCTCCGGCCCACCCTGGCCGCTGATGCGCGCCCGCGCGTGCTCGTACAGCGCGCGGTACAGCAGGCGCACGCCGCTGACCGCCATCAGGGCCACGAAAGGGTGCAGGGCCAGCACGGCCCGCGGCACGCCATAGAGCTGCAGCCCCATGGTGCCCGCGGCGCTGACCACCCCGGCCACCAGGCAGGCCCCGGTCAGTCGCTTGATCTCGCCGAAGCCCGAAAACCGCCACATGCCCTGCGGCACGCGCAGCGCGACGAAGGCCGACAGGTACACCACCACCACGCCCACCAGCACCCAGATGTCGTAAGGCGGGCGCTCGTGCAGCCAGCGCTCGAAGCCCATGCGGAACAGGTAGGTGGCATGCCAGGCCAGGACGACCATGACCGCGTCGATGGCCAGCGACAGCGGCACGCGGTGGGGACGCAAGCGGGCCAGGAAGCGATCCAGGCGGTGCCAGACGGTGAGTGAGGGGGTGCTCATGGTGAAAGGTTCAGCGGGTCAGCAGCACGCGCAGGCTGCGCAGCACCACGCCCAGGTCGGTCCACAGCGAGGCATGGGCCGCGTAGTCGGCCGCACAGGCCAGCTTGGCCGGCAGGATGACGTCGATGTATTCGCGCTCCGGGTCGGCCGCGGCCGCCAGTTGCGCCGATTCGTTGCGGAAGCGCAGCGAGGCCGGGTCGGTGATGCCCGGCCGCACCGACAGCACCACGTCCTTCAGCGCGGCCGGGTAATGCGCCACGTAGCGCGGCACCTCGGGTCGCGGGCCCACCAGGCTCATCGTGCCCTGCAGCACATCGATCAGCTGAGGCAGTTCGTCCAGCCGGTGGGCGCGCAGAAAGGCGCCCACCCGGGTGATGCGCGCATCGGCGCCCACGGTCAGCTGGCCCTGGCGCTCGGCGTCCACCCGCATGGTGCGGAACTTGTGGATGCGAAACGGCCGGCCGCCCCGCCCCACCCGCTCCTGGCGGAAGAAGACCGGACCCGGCGAATCGAGCTTGATGGCCAGCGCCACCAGCAGGCCGGGCAGCGCCAGCAGCGCCAGCCCCAGGCCGGCGGCAATCAGGTCGAACAGGCGCTTGGCCATGGGCAGCAGCAAGTTCCAGGGCTCAGGCGCGCAAGGCCTTGCGGGCGGCGGCCGCCACGCGCTCTACTTCCGCCTCGGACATGCGGGTGTAGAGCGGCAGGCTGACGATGCGCTCGAAAGCCCGCTGGCTGTGCGGGAAGTCCTCGGCCTTCAGGCCATAGCGTTCCTTCCAGTACGGGTGCTGGTGCAGCGGGATGTAGTGCACGCTGCAGCCGATGCCGTCGGCGTAGAGCGACTCGATGAAGGCCTCGCGCGTGATGGGGGCCTCGTCGGTCAGCTCGACCACATACAGGTGCCAGGCATGCACATCACCCGCCAGCGGCTGGGGCGGCAGGCGCAGCGGCAGGCCCGCCAGGGCCTGGGCATAGCCCGCAGCCAGCTCGGCGCGGCGGGCCTGGAAGGCTTGCAGGCGCTTCAACTGATGCAGGCCCAGCGCGGCGGCAATGTCGGTCAGGTTGTACTTGAAGCCCGGCGCCACGATCTCGTAGTACCAGCTGGGCACCTTGGCGGTGAAGCGGTCGAAGGCGTCGCGGTTGATGCCGTGCAGGCGCATCACCTTGGCGCGCGCGGCCACCTCGGGGTGGCGCGTCACCAGCATGCCGCCCTCGCCTGTCGTCATGGTCTTGTTGGCGTAGAAGCTGAACACGGTGGCGTCGCTGTCCAGCGTGCCGACGAGCTGCCCGCGGTGGGTGGTGGGCAGGGCATGGGCCGCGTCCTCCACCACCTTCAGGCCGTGCCGCTTCGCGATGGCCAGGATGGCCGTCATGTCGGCCGCCAGACCGCCGTAGTGCACGGGCACCACGCACTTGGTGCGCGGGGTGATGGCGGCCTCCAGCGCTGCGGGGCTGATGCAGTAGGTGGCCGGGTCGATGTCCACGAGCTTCACGTCGGCGCCCAGGTAGCGGGCCACCTCGGCACTGGCGGTGAAGGTGTGGGTGGTGGTGATGACCTCGTCGCCCGGGCCCACGCCCACCGCTTCCAGCGCCAGGTGCAGGCCGGCAGTGGCGGAATTGACGGCGATGGATTCCAGCGAGGTGTCGCCCAGAAACTCGGTGAAGGCCGCCTCGAAACGCTTGGCCTTGGGCCCGGTGGTGACCCAGCCGGAGCGCAAGGTGTCCACCACCTCGGCGATCTCTTCCTCGCCGATCTCGGGCAGGGCGAAGGGCAAAAACGGCAGCTTGTCGGTGCTCATGGTGATCAGGATTGTCCTCTGGCGCGCTGGCAGGCGGCCAGGAAGCGGGCGGCCAGCACGGGGTAAGTGTGTTCGGCCTGCACGAAGGCCCGGCCGCGCTGGCCCATGGCGCGGCGCTCCTCGGCCGGCACGGCCAGCAGCTGGCGCAGGCCCTGCACGATCGCGGCGGGCGATTCGGGCGGCACGGTCACGCCGCAACCGGCCTCGGCCACCGGGTCGTTGCCGGCCTCCACCGCGTGCAGCACCGGGCAGCCGGCCATCAGGTAGTCCATCAGCTTGTTGGGCGCAATGCCGAAGCGGTAGATGGGCACCCGCTGCCAGCCGATGTAGGCGATGTCGATGGCGGCCAGGAAGGACGGGATCTGGGCCTTGGGGATGGGGCCGCACCAGTGCACCCTGTCCAGGCCCTCGTCGGCCAAGCGGCGCACCAGGCGCTCTCGCTCATGGCCGTCGCCCACCAGCACGATCTCCACCGCGTCCTCGCGCAGCTGCGCCGCGGCGTCCAGCAGCGTGTCCAGCGCATTGGGCAAGCCCATGGAGCCGGCATAGCCCAGCACCGTGCGGCTGGCGGCATGGGCTGCGTCGATCACCCGCGCCACCTCGGGCTGCAGCGCGGCCGGCGTGCCGGCCCAGTCCTCGGGCGAGATGCCGTTGGGCACGATGGTCAGCTTCTTCAGGTCCAGCCCGCGCGAAGCCATGTGCTCATGCACCTTGGGCAGCATGGACACCACCACGTCCGCATCGCGGTAGGCCGTCTTCTCGGCCCAGCCGCACAGCAGCGCGAAGGGATGGTGGGGCGACATGCCCGAGAGCTCGATGGGCGACAGCGGCCAAAGGTCATGCACCTCGAACACCAGCACCGCGCCGGCCCGGCGGGCGATGCGCCGCGCCACCCAGATGTCCATCGGGTAGGTGCTGGAGGCGATCACCACATCCGGCCGGGCCTCGGCGATCAGCGCCGGCGTGCGCTGCCAGACCTGCTTCAGGTAGGCCCAGATGTTCTTCACCCGGCCCAGGCCATTGCCCTGGTAGGGCGGCGTGGGCAGCCAGTGGCAGGTGATGCCGTCCACCACGTCGGTGCCCGCCTGGGGCTGGCGGGCCCGCACATGCGAGAAATCGGCCGCCACCATCGTCACGCGGTGGCCGGTGCGCACCCATTCGCGCGCCAGGTAGTAGGGCCGGTACTCCATGCCCAGCGCGGGCGTGCCGGCGTAGTGGTTCAGGTAGAGGATGTTCATGCGTGTCCGGCTGCACCGAGTTGTTCGAGCCGCTGCACGTAGGCCTGGACGCTGTCAGGAAACAGCGCGTGCAGCCCCACCCACTCCTGCAAGTCCGCCCCCACCGCATCGGCGTGCGCCGCCAGCGGCGCCAGGCGGGCCCGTGTGGGCAACTCGCCCTCGGCCAGGATCACACCGTTGCGCCCGTCGTCCACCAGCTCGCGGTTGGCCGGCAGGTCCGACAGGATGGGAATGCAGCCGTGGCCCATGGCCTCCAGCACCGAGACGGAAACCGAATCGCTGGCCGGCAGGCTCAGGTACCAGCGGGCGCGGGCGTACCAGCCGGCTTGCGTCGCGGCATCCAGCCGGCCGACGAACTGCACCTTGCCCGCCAGGTCGGGCTGGGCCGCACGGGCTTCCAGCGCCGGGCGCAGCGCTCCGTCGTGGGCCACCACCAGCCGGGCCTCGGGCCAATCCTGAGCAATGGCGGCAAAGGCCTCCAGCACCCGCTCAGGCCGGTAGAGCGCTTCGAGCGCACGGTTGGCGAAGAACAAGGCATCGTCCTTGTGCTCGGGCCAGGGCGGCAGGGCCTCCAGGCCGAAGGGAAAGGTCATCACCTCGCGTGCGCCCAGAGCCCGCATGCGCTCGGCCATGTGGCGCGAGTCGCTGGTGGTCAGCGCACAGGCGCGCAGCACGCGCCGGGTCAGCCAGCGCATCCCGGCGTTCTTCTGCGGCGTCAGCAGGATGTCCGAACCCCAGGCCGAGCCGGCGATGCGTGCCTTCACGCCACCGAAGCACACCGCCAGCCAGGCCAGCGTGCCGTGCGAGGTCAGGTAATGCGGCGCCAGCCAGTCCGGCTGCGCGGCCTTGAGCCAGCGCACCACCGTGGGCAGGGCGCGCAGCAGGCCGGCGTTGCCGCCCTCGAAGCGCGGCGTGGTGCCCAGGGCCAGCCGGCGCTCGGGCGGCACCAGCGCATCGAAGCCAGCATCGAACCCGCGGCTGGAGACCGCCCACAGTTCCACCCGGGGTGCCAACGCACGCGCCCATTTGAGCAGGTGCGGGCTCTGCCCGTCACCGATCAGCACCAGGCGCACGCTCAGTCCTCGTCCACCGGGCCGGCCCAGGCCTCGTACAGCGGCAACAACTCGGGGTAGCGCTGCAGCAGCTTGCGGTCGGCGCGGCGGCTGTCGCCCACCACGCGGGCCGGCCGGCCCTCCAGAATGACGAAGTCCGGGTACTCGCCGCGCACGAAGCTGCCGGCGCACACCAGCGTGCCCTTGCCCAGCTTGGTGTTGGCCTCGATCAGCGAATGGGGGCCGATGAAGCTGTAGGGGCCGATCTCCACCGGCCCTGCAACCCAGCCCGGCCGCTCGGCAAAGCCGGCCGCCGGCCAGCGCACGAAGCCCTCGCCCAGCAGCCGGGCCGCGCGGTGCGAACTGTGGGTGACGATGCTGCAATGGCTGGTGATCTGCACGCCTTCGCCGATCGTGATGCCGCCGCTGCACTCCAGGTAGTTGAAGGGGCCGATGTAGACATGGTCGGCCAGCGTCAGCTTGTCTTCCTGTTCGATGAAGGCGGCCGGCGAGATGCGGGTGTGCGGCAGGTCCTGCCCCTGCGAACGCTCGCCGAAGACGATGCGGTAGAGCCAGGCGCGCACCCAGCGGCGGCGCCAGCGGTTGAAGGTGGATCTGAGCCAGTTCACGGTGCGCGATTGTCCCCTGCCGCGGCCATCGGTTCATCGGTGGGCCCGTGGGCTGAGACGGGCCAGGTGGCCAGGGCCCAGAAGTAGTAGCCGAAATAGCCGGCCATGGCCGCCGAGACCGCCCAGCCTGCCCCCTGCAGCCCGCCCCAGTGCAGGCCTGCCGCCAGGGCGGCCACGAAGGCCACCTGCCCCACCACCGCCAGGCGCAGCGCCCAGGCCTGGGCCTGCCAGGCCATGGTCACCACCGCCAACGGCGCAGCCACGAAATGCAGGCCGATGTAGAGGGCCAGGGCCCGGGCCAGCTCGCCCGCAGCCCGCCAGGGCTCGCCGAACAGCGCGGCAAAGGCCCAGGGCGCCAACGCCCACAGCCCGGCCACCAGCGCCAGCGCCAGCGCGGCCAACGCCGCCATCACCCGGCGCAAGGCCTGGCGGGCGGCCGGCGTGGGCCGCGCCCCCGCCGCGGCCAGCTTGGGATAGAGCGCCTGCGACACCGCGCTGCCCACCAGGGTGGCGGGCGCCTTCAGGTAGCGCAGCGACAGGCCCCAAAAGCCCGCCGCCGCCGGCCCCAGGCTGGCGGCGATCAGGGCCACGCTGGCCGTGTCCTGCAGCGCGCCCAGAAAGGCATGCGGTGTGTTGAGCAGCGGGAACTGCCGGTGCCGACGCGCCACCGCGGCCAACGTTCCCCAGCGCAGGCCGGCGCCCCCCAGCGGCAGGCGCAGCGCCAAGGTGGCGAGCAGGGTGGCCGCGATGGGCGCCACCACCAGGCCGGTCACACCCCAGCCCAGCGCCCCCGCGGCCGCCTGGGCCAGGGCTGCGCCGCCGTACTGCAGCACCCGGGACGCGGCCAGGGCGCTGAAGCGCTGCTCGCGCGTGGCCCACAGCGTGGCCAGCGACACCAGCCCGGCGCTGGCCACCGCCAGCGGCAGCCACACCACCCAGTGTTCGCGGCTCCAGACCCACCAGCCGGCCGCACCGACCGCGCTGGCCAGCGTCACCAGGGCCGCGATGCGCAGCGCCAGCACCCGCAGGGCCTGGGCCTCGCCCGCATCGGCCGCCAGCGGCAGGGCGAACTCGTAGCGCGCGCAGGCCACCACCGCCAGGTTGGCGGCCACCGCGGCGAACAGGTGGTAGTGGCCGAAATCGACCGGCGAGAACAGGCGCGTGAGCAGCGGCCCCAGCAGCAGCGGCAGGGCCTGGGCCAACGCGCCGCCAGCCACCAGCGTCAGGCTGGCACGCACCAGCCCCTGCAAGGGCGAGCGGTGGTCCGGGGCTGGCGCCATGGATGCCGCAGCGGGCCTCAGCTGCGCCGGCCCAGGGCCGCGGCCAGCGCCGCCACCACGCGGTCCTGGTCGGCCTCACCCAGGTCGGGGCTCATCGGCAGGCTCATCACCTGCTGGGCCAGCTGCTCGGCCACCGGGCAGCCGCCCGCGGGCGCGAAACGCTCGTAGGCCACCTGCTGGTGCAGCGGGCGCGGGTAGTGGACGGCCGTGGGAATGCCCACCGCCTTCAGGGCCGCCTGCACGGCCGGCCGGTCCGCCACCGTCACGGTGTACTGGCCCCAGACGCTGTCGCGGCCCTCGCGCACGGTCAGCAGGCCCACGTTCACATCGGCCAGCAGCGCGTGGTAGCGCGCGCCCAGCTCGCGGCGGCGCTGCAGCTCCCAGTCCAGCCGGGGCAGCTTGGCCAACAGCACCGCGCACTGGATCGTGTCCATGCGCCCGCCCACGCCCACGCGGGTGTGGGTGTAGCGCGCGCTCTGGCCGTGCACACGGATCTCCCGTGCGGCCTGGGCCAGGCGGGCGTCGTCGGTGAACAGGGCCCCACCGTCGCCATAGCAGCCCAGCGGCTTGCTGGGGAAGAAGCTGGTGCAGCCGATCGTCGAGACACCGCAGCTGTGCGCGACCCGCCCGCCGCCGGGCCGCCCCAAGGCGGGCGAGCCCCCTTGGGGGGCAGCCATCCCTGAGGATGGCGTGGGGGCCATGGTGTATTTGGCGCCGAAGCTCTGGGCCGCGTCCTCGATCACCGGCAGGCCGTGGCGCGCCGCGATGGCGTTGATCGCGTCCATGTCCGGCACCTGGCCGTACAGGCTGACCGGCATCAGCGCCCGGGTGCGCGGCGTGATGGCCGCCTCGATCCGCCCCGCGTCGATCAGGCCGGTGTCGGGCTCGACATCGACGAAGACCGGCACCCCGCCCAGCAGGGCGATCACCTCGGCCGTGGCGGCGAAGGTGAAGGGGCTGGTGATGACCTCGTCGCCGGGCTGCAGGTCCAGCGCCATCAGCGCGATCAGCAGGGCCTCGGTGCCGCTGGCCACGGTGACGCAGTGGCCCACGCCCACACGGGCGGCCAGGGCCGTCTCCAACTGGGCCACTTCCGGCCCCATGATGTACTGGCCGTGGTCCAGCACCTGCTGGATGGCGGCGTCGATGTCCGCCTTGAGCGCGGCGTACTGCGCCTTCAGATCGATGAATTGCATGGTCAAAGGGCCTCCAGGCGACCGCCTTGCAGGCGGTAGCGCTCACCGGTGGCCGGGCAGGCGGCCTCCATGTCGGCGGCCTCGTCCACCGGCAGCGCCAGCTTCTCGCCATGGCGGCTCATCCAGCCGGTCTGGCGGGCCGGCACGCCGGTCATCAGCGCATAAGGCTTCACGTCCTTGGTGACCACCGCGCCGGCACCGATGAAGGCATATTCGCCCACCGTGGCACCGCAGACGAGGGTGCAGTTGGCGCCCAGCGTGGCGCCACGCTGGACCAACGTGCGGCGGTATTCGTGCTTGCGGGGCACGGCCGAGCGCGGGTTGAAGACATTGGTGAACACCGCGCTGGGGCCGACGAAGACATCGTCCTCCAGCGTCACCGCGTCATAGACCGAGACGTTGTTCTGGATGCGCACGCCCGCGCCGATCACCACATCGTTGGCGACGAACACGTTCTGCCCCAGCGAGCAGCGCGGCCCGATGCGGGCGCCGGCACACACATGGCTGAAATGCCAGACGGCCGTGCCCTCGCCCAGCTGCGCGCCCTCGTCGACGATGGCGCTGGGGTGGATGGTGACGCTCATGGCGGGGGCCTCAGGCCAGGTGCTGCAGAAAGGGGTGACCCAGGCTGCCGGCCGGCTGGGCCGCGGCCGCGCGGATGACGTCGACCGTCTCCACGCAGTGGCGCGCATCGGCCAGGCCGTAACCGCGGCCGGCCAGGATCTCGCGGTAGCTCACCGTGTGCAGGTCGGTGAAGCCTTCGGAGAACTCCAGCTGCTCGCCCGAGATGTCGATGCTGCGGAAGGTGGGCTTCTTCCCCTTCACCTCGTCCGGCAGGTCGTTGGCGTCGATGGACAGGAACCAGCGCACCCGGGCGCGTTCGTACTCCAGGTAGCCCGCGGCCTTGGCCTCGCCGTTGTGGTGCACCACATTGGCCTGCAGCTTGCCGAAGATGAAGTGCAGCATGTCGAAGAAGTGCACGCCAATGTTGGTGGCCACACCGAAGCTCTTGCGCGGGTCGCCCTTCCAGCTCTCGGCATACCACTTGCCGCGCGAGGTGATGTAGGTCAGCGTGACGTCGAACTTGGTGTCGGCCGGGGCCGCGGCCACTTTCTCGCGCAGCTTCAGGATGGCGTCGTGGTGGCGCAGCTGCAGGATGTTGTAGACCCGGTGGCCGGTCTCCTGCTCCACCCGGGCCAGCTCGTCCAGCAGCGCGGGCGTGGGCACCAGCGGCTTTTCGCAGATCACATCGGCGCCCAGGCGCAGGCCGGCGGCGATGTGTGGATGGTGCAGGTGGTTGGGCGAGCAGACGGCCACGATGTCCAGCGCCCGCGCCGGGTCGCGGCGCAGCACCTGGGCATGTTCGTAGAAGCGCTCGAACTGGGTGAAGAACTCGGCCTGCGGGTGCAGGCTGTCGATGATGCCCACCGAGTCGTTGATGTCGTAGGCCACGGCCAGGGTGTGGCCCAGGTCCTTGATGGCTCGCATGTGGCGCGGGGCGATGTAGCCGGCGGCGCCGATCAGGGCGAAGTTTTGGGTGCTCATGTCGAGGCTCAGGCCGTCACAGGCGGAACACGGTGGCGCCGGCCGCGGCCAGGACCTCGCGGTCGAACAGGGACTTGACGTCAGCGATCACGGGCTTGTCGCCCCGGACCAGCGCGCGCAGCTGGGGGGCCGTCAGGGCGCGGTACTCGCGGTGCGCCACGGCCACCACCAGGGCGTCGAAGGGGGCTTCGTCCTCCAGGCGGGCCAGGGTAATGCCGCATTCGTGCCGCACCTCGTCGTCGTCGGCCCAGGGGTCCATCACCACCACGGTGGTGCCGTGATCCTGCAGCTCGCGCACCAGATCCACCACCTTGGAATTGCGGATGTCCGGGCAGTTCTCCTTGAAGGTGATGCCCAGCACGCCGATGCGGCAGCGCGGCACGTCCAACCCGTTCTTGAGCATCAGCTTGACGGTGTTGCGCGCCACGTAGCGGCCCATGTTGTCGTTGATGCGCCGGCCCGCCAGGATGACCTGCGGGATGTAGCCGTGCTGCTCGGCCTTGTAGGTCAGGTAGTACGGGTCCACGCCGATGCAGTGGCCGCCCACCAGGCCGGGCCGGAAGGGCAGGAAGTTCCACTTGCTGCCGGCCGCGGCCAGCACCTCGGCGGTGTCGATGCCCATGCGGGCGAACAGCACCGACAGCTCGTTCATCAGCGCGATGTTGAGGTCGCGCTGGGTGTTCTCGATCACCTTGGCGGCCTCGGCCACCTTGATGCTGCTGGCGCGGTGCACGCCGGCGGTCACCACCGAGGCATAGACCTCGGCCACCGTCTCCAGCGTGGGGGCGTCGCAACCCGAGACGATCTTGCGGATGGTGGTGAAGGTGTGCTCGCGGTCGCCCGGGTTGATGCGCTCGGGGCTGTAGCCGCAGAAGAAGTCCACGCCGTGCTTCAGGCCCGAGACCTGCTCCAGCACCGGCACGCAATCTTCCTCGGTGGCGCCGGGGTAGACGGTGGATTCGTAGACGACGATGTCGCCCTTCTTGAGCGCCTGGCCGACGCTGCGCGAAGCCGAGATCAGCGGCGTCAGGTCGGGCTTGTTGGCCTGGTCCACCGGCGTGGGCACGGCGACGATGAAGAAGTCGCTGCGGCGCAGGTCGGCCACCTGGTCGGTGTAGAGGATGTCGGCCGCGGCCAGGTCGGCGTCGGCGACCTCGCCGGTGCGGTCATGACCGGCCTTCAGCTCGGCGACGCGGGTGGGGTTGATGTCGAAACCGACGATGCGGTGCTGGCGGCCGAAGGCCACGGCCACCGGCAGGCCGACGTAGCCCAGGCCGACAACGGCAATGTGACGATGCATGGACGAGCACCCCGGCGCACAGGCCCTGCGGCCGGTCGGGGCAGCGATCAAAACCGGCAATTTTAGGCGCCGGGCCGGGCGCCCCGACGGGACCACAGCCTAAAATGGAGGGCTTGCCGCCGGAAAACCCACACACCGGGCGGTCCCCTCCACCACCGCAACCCCTTGCGCCCATGAGCACCGACATCTCCCTGCCCTCGCCCGACGACAACCAGCTGATCGCGGAGCGTCGCGAGAAACTGGCCGAGCTGCGCGCCACGGCCAAAGAGGCGGGGCAGGCGGTGTTCCCCAACGACTTCAAGCCTGGGCACCGCGCCGCTGCCCTGCACCACCAGCACGATGGCGCCGAGGCCGAGGCCCTGGAAGCCCAGGGCGTGAAGGTCAGCGTGGCCGGCCGCATGATGCTCAAGCGCGTCATGGGCAAGGCCTGCTTCGCCACCCTGCAGGACGCCACCGGCCGCATCCAGCTCTACATCACCCAGGACATGGTGGGTGCCGAGACCCTGGCCGCCTTCAAGCGCTGGGACCTGGGCGACATCCTGGGCTGCGAAGGCACGCTGTTCAAGACCAAGACCGGCGAGCTGTCGGTCAAGGCCAGTTCGGTGCGCCTGCTGACCAAGAGCCTGCGCCCGCTGCCGGACAAGTTCCACGGCATGACCGACCAGGAACAGAAGTACCGTCAGCGCTACGTCGACCTGATGATGGACGAAGAAGCCAAGAAGCGCTTCGTCGCCCGCAGCAAGGGCGTGGCCTCGATCCGCAACTTCATGGTCGAGCACGGCTTCCTGGAAGTGGAAACGCCGATGCTGCACCCGATTCCCGGCGGTGCCAACGCCAAGCCCTTCGTCACCCACCACAACGCGCTGGACCAGGAGATGTTCCTGCGCATCGCGCCCGAGCTGTACCTCAAGCGCCTGGTGGTGGGCGGCTTCGAGCGGGTGTTCGAGATCAACCGCAACTTCCGCAACGAAGGCATCAGCGTCCGGCACAACCCGGAATTCACGATGATGGAGTTCTATGCGGCCTACTGGAACCACCACGACCTGATGGACTTCACCGAGGCCCTGCTGCGCCACGCCGCGCGTGCGGCCACCGGCTCGGCCCGCCTGACCTACGCCGAGAAGGAAGTCCATCTGGACGAGCCCTTCGCCCGCCTGTCGGTGCGCGACTCGCTGGTGAAGTACGCCGGCCTGAGCGAGGCCGAGGCCGATTCGGCCCAGGCCGTGCACGCCAAGCTCAAGGAACTGGGCGAGGAGCCGCCCAAGCACTGGGGCCTGGCCCAGCTGCAGTTCGGCCTGTTCGAGGCCGCGGTGGAAGAGAAGCTCTGGCAGCCCACCTTCATCATCGACTACCCCGTCGAGGTGAGCCCGCTGGCCCGCGCGAGCGACGCCAACCCGGCCATCACCGAGCGCTTCGAGCTGTTCATCACCGGCCGCGAGTTCGGCAACGGCTTCTCCGAGCTGAACGACGCCGAGGACCAGGCCGCCCGCTTCCAGGCCCAGGTGGCCAACAAGGAAGCCGGCGACGACGAAGCCATGTACTACGACGCCGATTTCATCCGCGCCCTGGAGTACGGCATGCCCCCGACCGGCGGCTGCGGCATCGGCATCGACCGCCTGATGATGCTGCTGACCGACTCGCCCAGCATCCGTGACGTCATCCTGTTCCCGGCGCTGCGCCGGGAAGTCTGAGACGCCGGCCTCGCCCCTGGGGCCTGAAGCCTCCTGCCGCCCTGACCGGGCAAATCCGGGGTGCAGTGCTGCGTCTTTCTGACACACTGGCGGCATGTCCGCCCTGCTCGCCCCGGCAGGCACGCCCGTCGGCGCGCCGCTGAGCGCCACGCTGCACGAGCAGCTGTGGCGCGAGCTGGCTGTGGCTGCCGACCGGCGGGGCCACCCCTGGCGCACCCCCAGCCTGGCCACGGTCTCGCCCGACGGCCTGCCCGATGCCCGCACCGTGGTGCTGCGGGAGGTGGACCCCGACCAGGAACGGCTGATCTTCTTCACCGACGCCCGATCCCCCAAGGTGGGTCAGCTCAAGACCCAGCCCCGTGCGGTGCTGGTGATGTGGTCGGCCGAACTGGGCTGGCAGCTGCGCATCCAGATCGACTGCCAAGTCGAAGTCAGCGGACTGGCCGTGTCGTCGCGCTGGGCGCGGCTGCGTTCCACGCCGGCGGCCCAGGACTACCTGGCGCCCCTGCCCCCGGGCAGCCCGGCCGATGCGCCCCCCAGCGGTCTGGCGGCGCGTGAGCATTTCGCGGTGGTGCAGGCCCAGGTGCTGGAGATGGATTGGCTGGAACTGGCTGCCACCGGCCACCGGCGCGCCCGCCTGTCGGCCGGCCAACCGCCGGTCTGGCTGCAGCCCTGAGCCGACCGGAGGCGCCGGCGGCCTCGGGCGGTCAGAAGCCCAGCGAGGCCAGCAGGTCGTCCACGTCTTCCTGCTGCATGGCCCGGTCGGGCACCTGCACGCCTTCGAGCTGATGGCCGTCGTCGGCGGCGCTCTCCTCGGCCACACCGGCGGCCGGCAGCTCTTCCACCACATGGCGCAGCTCGGCCTCGGCCCGCAGCAGGATGTCGGTGACCTTCTTGATCACCTGGCCCGACAGGTCCTGGAAGTCCTGGGCCAGCAGGATGTTGGTCAGGTGCTCGTTCTGCTGGCGGGCGAAATCGGTGGTGCTGGCCACGTAATCGGCACACATGCGCATCAGCGCGCGCGCACGGGCCACGTCCATCTCGGGGGATTCCGCCTGACGACGCATCACGGCGACCAACTCGTCCCCCCGGCTGATCAGCTTCTCGCACAGGGGTTTGGCCTCGTCGACCGACTCGAGCACGCGGTTTGCGGCGCGCTCGGTCATCTTGCCGACGTACTCCAGCCGCTCGCAGGCGTCCGGCATCTCCAGGCTGACCTGTCGCAACTCCGCCGCCACCCGCGGTCGTGCGACCACAGCGGCGGCGGAAGGGGGCAGGCTGGAGGGTTCTAGCGTGTCTTGGGCGGCCGGCATGGCTGGGATCTTCCAGGTCTCGGTCTCTGTTGAGATCAGTTATCGACCGGGCCCGGCCCAAATTGAGGGGGCGGCGCGCCGGCCTCCCCCGCAACCCCCTCAACGGTGACGGAATGCCGGCTTGCGCTTCTCCAGGAAGGCCGCCATGCCCTCGCGCTGGTCCTCGGTGCCGAACAGCGACTGGAACATGTGGCGCTCGGTGCGCACCCCGGTGGACAGGCCGCTCTCGTAGGCCTCGTTCACGCATTCCTTGATCATCATGAGGCTGGGGCCGGAGAGCTCGTTGATCTGGGCGGCCACGGCCAGGGCCTCGTCCAGCAGGCTGGCCGCCGGCACCACGCGGGCCACCAGGCCGGCCCGCTCGGCCTCCTCGGCACCCATCATGCGGCCGGTCAGCAGCAGCTCCATGGCCTTGGCCTTGCCCACCGCACGCGGCAGGCGCTGGGTGCCGCCGGCCCCGGGGATGGTGCCCAGCTTGATCTCGGGCTGGCCGAACTTGGCGGTGTCGGCGGCCAGGATGATGTCGCACATCATGGCCAGCTCGTTGCCCCCGCCCAGCGCAAAGCCGGCCACCGCGGCGATCACCGGCTTGCGCACCTGGCGGATGGTTTCCCAGTTGCGGGTGATGAAGCCCCCCGTGTAGGCCTCCATGTAGCCCAGGGTGGCCATGGCGGCGATGTCGGCGCCCGCCGCAAAGGCCTTCTCGCTGCCGGTGATGACGATGCAGCCGATGCCCTCGTCGGCCTCAAAGGCCAGCAGGGCCGCGCCCAGCTCGTCCATCAGCTGCCCGTTCAGCGCATTGAGCTGCTTGGGCCGGTTCAGGGTGATCAGGCCGGTCTTGCGCGCGCCCTCGCCCCGGACCTCGGTCAGGATGCATTCATAGCTCATGGTGTCGTCCTCTCGGTTCTTTTAGGGGAATGATGAACGGACTATATGACGCTCAATGCGCCGCCTGCAGGGGCGCGCCGTCCAGCACCATGTCCAGCGTGGCCTCGTCGCGCCAGTTCATCGTGATGCGCACCGGCAGGTATTGCAGGGTGGGGGCGATCCACATCTGCACCGCCACCTCGTTGGGCTTGAGGCTGCCGGGCAGGGGCTTGAGCGGGTAGGCCCACAGGGCGCCCACCTTGAGCGCCATCGGCTCGGGCGGCAGCACCTGGTAGCGCCAGCTGCCGGCCCGCCGCGGCAGCGCCAGCGGAAAGGCCACCTCCTGGCCGGGACGCAGCTGCTCCGGATGGGTCAGGAAGAACCAGGTGAGCTGGACGAACTGGCTGGCCGCGTCCTGCACGCCGGGCATCGTCGGCACCGTCTTGCCGGTGGCCAGGGTGATGGTGTCGCCGTCGAAACGCACGGTCTCGCGACGGGTGCCCTTGAGGGGCAGGTCGGTCTCCTGGTCGTAGCGCTGCGGCTTCAAACCATCCGGGGTGAGTTCACCGTCACTGAGCATGCGCCGCTCCACCACCGCGCCCACGCCCACGGTGACGCACACCTGGTAGTGACTGTCCTGACGCCGCCACTCCACCTGGGCCGAGCCCTCCATCGGCCCCCGGTAGTTGCCCGTGACGGTGTAGCTCAGCCGGGTGGACGGAGGCCAGTCGAAGGCCAGGGCCGCGCTGGCCGCCGAGGCGGGGGCCGAGGCCGCGTCCACCTCCGGCGCCGGCACCTCCGGCTCGCGCTGCACGACATCCACCGCCTCTTGCGCCCCGGCGTCCGACATCCCGGGAGGGCCATCCAAGGCCGCCGAGGCTTCGCGCTCCGGGGCGGAGGCGGGCGGCGGGGGTGCGGAGGCTGCCCGCCGTGGCGCCGTGGCCGCCACAGGGCGCGGCCGGGGTGCCGCGGCCACCGGTGGCTGCGCCGGGGCCAGGGCCTGGACGAAGGCCACGTCGATGGTCGGGGGCGGCGGATCGCCCGCACCGGCCCCCAGGCGGGCCTCCCACACCCGGTCGACCACCCAGAGGTGCAGCAGGGACACTGCCAGCACCAGCAGGACCAGCACCGCTCGCCGGCGCCAGAGGGCAGCCACGGCGCCCCGCCGCCCATGCCGACTGCTGTGTCTCACCTGTTCTGCCGGCCCCGGAGCGGGGGCCGCCTCAGCGGCCCAGCCAGGCCTTGCGCAGACCCAGGGCCTTGGCCGCCGGGCGCTCACCCAGGGCCAGCGTCCAGACATCGGCCACCACCGGGTCGGGGCGCAGGGTCAGGGTGCGCAGGCGCTGCTGACGCACGAAGGTCAGCTCGAAAGGCGCCGGATCGACCGGCAGCCACTGCCGGGCATCGTCCAGCCGCCGGATGCGCCAGCCGTCCACCGCCAGCAGTTCGTCACCGGCCGACAGCCCGGCGCGGGCCGCAGCACTGCCCGCCAGCACCGACTTGACCTGCACGCCGGTGACCGGCCCCTCGCTGAGCTTCAGGCCCAGGGCGGCCGTCCAGGCCGGGGGCTCCTGCCCCACCTGCACGCCCGCCGCCGCCAGCGCCGACGCCAGGGGCAGGTCGTCGTGGCCATGCACCCAGTCGCGCAGATCGGCCGCAAGCGCGGCGCCGCCCAGGCGCTCGACCGCGGCCAGCACGGCCGCCTCGGTCAGGCCGCTGGCCAGGCAGTCGTCCCACAGCGTGCGCATCAGCGCATCCAGGGAGGACCCCGCCTGGCGCAGCCGCAGGTCCAGCAGCAGGGCCACCAGCGAGCCCTTGGTGTAGTAGCTCACCGTGCTGTTGGGCGTGTTCTCGTCCTGCCGGTAGTACTTGACCCAGGCGTCGAAGCTGGCCTCGGCCACGCTCTGCACCTTGCGGCCGGGGGCGGCCATCACGCCGTTGATGGTGCGGGCCAGCAGCTTGAGGTAGCGCGGCGCGTCCAGCAGGCCGGCGCGCACCAGCATCAGGTCGTCGTAGTAGGAGGTGAAGCCCTCGAAGAACCACAGCAGCTCGGTGTAGTTCTCGCAGGTGTAGTCGTAGCGCAGGAACTCGGCGGGCTTGAGCCGCTTGACGTTCCAGGTGTGGAAGTACTCGTGGCTGATCAGCCCCAGCAGGGTCATGTAGCCTTCGGGCACGGGGTTGGCCATGCCCTGGCGCGGCAGGTCGGCCCGCTTGGCGATCAGCGCGGTGCTGGCGCGGTGCTCCAGGCCGCCGTAGCCGTCCTCCACCGCATTGAGCATGAAGACGTAGCGACCGAAGGGCGGCTTGCGCCGGCCGTGCCAGAAGGCGATCTGGGCGGCGCAGATGCGCTGGGTGTCGGCCAGCAGGCGCTTGCCGTCAAAACCCGGCCAGGCCCCCGCCACCACGAATTCGTGCGGCACGCCGCCGGCCTCGAAGTGGCCGCGCCAGAAGGTGCCCAGTTCGAAGGGATGGTCCACCAGCTCGTCGTAGTCGGCGCTCTGGTAGAGGTGCCGGCTGCCTTCCACTGCGGCCATGCCGGTGGCCACGTCCCAGCCCTTGGGCAGGCTGCCGATCTGCACCTGCTGGGGCTCGGCCTCGCGGCCATGGGCGCGCAGACACAGGCTGGTGGGGTTGAAGAAGCCCCGGCTGTCGTCCAGGAAGGCGGTGCGCACCGAGGTGTCGAAGGCATAGGCCTCGTAGCTCAGCACCAGGGCGGCCCGCCCTTCGCAGCGCAGGCGCCAGCTCGTCTTGTCCAGTTGCTCGGGCAGACGCTCCTGCTTGCCCTGCCGGGCCTGCAGGCGGCTGAGATGGCGACCGAACTCGCGCACCATGTAGCTGCCCGGGATCCACACCGGCAGGCTGACAACGGTTTCGGCCGCCGGGGCCGGCACGGTCATCGTCACGCGGTAGCGGTGGGTGGCCACGTCGGCCACATCGATGCGGAAGTGGATCATGCGCAGGAGGGGCGAGGAAGGAATCGGGGCTTCAGGTGCCGGCGGCACCCAGGAAGCAGCACAGGGCGGCGATCACCGTCAGGCGAAAACGCAGGGTGAGCCAGGCGCCCATGCCCTTGTCCAGATAGAGCCGGCGGTCCACCAGGTAGCAGACCACCAGCATCACGCCCAGCACCACCAGCCCGGCGTGGGCCGGCATGACCAGCGCCAGCCAGGCCACCAGCGGCGGCACCATGGCCCAGCCGAAGGCCCGCTGCCCCGGCGCGCCGGCGCTCATGGCCAGGCCCCAGTGGATGCCGCCCAGGAAGGAGACGATGACGGCTCCGTAGGCGGCCAGGCCCAGCGCCACCCAGGGCTGCAGGTCGGGGTAGACCAGCCACAGCAGCAAGGTGCCGAAAACGAAGGGAATGAGGCCGGCATGGCCGTACTGGCGCGCCCGCAGGGGCGGTTCCGCCGGCATGGGCGGTGCGGCGTGGTGCACCACGCCGGAAGGATTCGTCGCGTTCATGGGCCGCCATTGTGGCGGCAGCCGCCCTTGTTTGGCGGTGGTGTGACATCGCCGCCACCGTGGCGTGAGGCTTTTTCGAGGGTCGCCCCCCGGTGTCAGCCCCCGATCAGGACTTCTGGGCGTTGGTCAGCTGCTTCTCGATCTGCTCGCCACCGATGGCGCCCGGCACCCGGGTGCCGTTCTCGAACACCAGGGCGGGCGTGCCGTTGACCTTGTACTTGCGGCTCATGGCCAGATTGCGGTCCAGGGCCGAGGTGTCGCACTTCGGATCCATGGACTTGGGCGGCACGGTGCCGGCCGTCATCCAGGTACGCCAGACCTTGCCGTTGTCCTTGGCGCACCAGATGTCGCGCGCCTTGACCGCCGAATCCGCCCCCAGGATGGGAATGACGAAGGTGTAGATGGTCACGTCCTTCACGTTGACCAGGTCCTTCTCCAGGCGCTTGCAGTAGCCGCAGTTGGGGTCGGCGAAGACGGCCAGCTTGCGGCTGCCGTTGCCCTGCTTCCAGACGATGGCGTCCTTCAGCGGCAGCTGGGCGAAATCGATGGCGGTGAGCTTGTCCACCCGGGCCTTGGTCAGGTCGGTGTGGGTGCGGGTGTCGTAGAGCGAACCCTCGATGATGTGGTTGGCCGCCTCGTCGGTG
Organism: Ideonella dechloratans; assembly: GCF_021049305.1. Classification (GTDB taxonomy): domain Bacteria; phylum Pseudomonadota; class Gammaproteobacteria; order Burkholderiales; family Burkholderiaceae_C; genus Ideonella; species Ideonella dechloratans. Next base: position 1,112,657 of record NZ_CP088081.1, on the reverse strand, counting down.
TAGAGGATGTCGGTGCCGATGCGCACCTCGTACAGGCCCGGGATCGGGGTCTTGCTGACCTCGTCGATCTTGGGCAGGCCGGGCATGCGATCGGCCAGGTTCTTGCGGATCGCCGCCTCGTCGGCCAGGGCCGAGGAGAGGGCCGCGCCGGACAGGGCCAGCACCACGGCACCCAGTTGCAGGCGGCGACCGGTGGTGGAAGAGAGCGATTTCATCAGGGTTCCTCGGATTCAGACATCCAGCGCCTGGCTGGCCAGCCAGCGCTTCACCGGCGCCAGATGGTTGACCAGACTCAGGCCGTGGTTGCGGAGTTCCCGCCATCCCACGTTTTCATGGGCGAACAGGTGCCACAGGCCATCGGTGACCCGGGCCATGGCCCAGGTCGGCAGGGCCCGCCGGCGGGCGTAGCGGCGCAGCAGGGCCGGGTCGCCCAGGGCGCGCCAGACCTCGCGGTCGGCCAGCACCTCGGTCAGGGCCACCACGTCGGCCAGGCCCAGGTTCAGACCCTGGCCGGCCAGCGGGTGCACCTGGTGGGCCGCGTCGCCCAGCAGGGCCCAGCCGGGGCCGGTGACGGGCTCGGCATGGCCCAGGGCCAGCGGCCAGGCGGCGCGCTCGCCAGCCAGCCGCAGCTGGCCAGCCTCGCCGCCGGTGGCGGCCATCAGCCCGGCCTCGAATTCTTCCGGCGCCGCGGCCAGCCAGCGCTGGGCTTCGCTCTGCGGCAGCGACCACACCAGACCGTAGCTGCACCCGGCCTCGGGCCGGTCGAAGGGCAGCAGGCCCAGGATGTCCGGCGCCCGGAACCACTGCCGCGCACAGCCGGCGTGCGGCCGGTCGGCCACCAGCCGGGCGGCCACCGCGGTGTGGCCGTAGGCATGGCGCACGAAGCGCGCCCCCAGTTGGGCCCGGCTGAGCGAGGCCTTGCCCTCGCAGACCAGGGTCAGCGGCGCGGGGCCCGGCTCGGCCTGCAGCGTGACCTGCGGCGCGAAGCCGGCCGCGGCGTCCAGCACGTTCTCCAGGGCCCCGGCGTCGACGATCCAGGCCAGGGCCGGCACGGCCTGGCGCCAGGCCGAGAACTCGATGCGCGAGGCGTGGGCATCGCCCTGCACCTGCATGTCCAGCACCGCGGTGCGGGCATCCTCCGGCAGGGTCGTCCAGGCGCGCAGACGCTCCAGCAACTGCACCGAGGACGGGTTGAGCGCGTAGGTGCGCACATCGGTGCTGGCGGGCGCGCCTTCCGGCCGGGCCTGCAGGGCCACGTTCAGGCCGATGCGGGCCAGGCTCAGCGCGGCCGCCCGGCTGACGATGCCGGTGCCCAGGATGCGCACGTCGAAGGGGGTCATGACGGCATTGTAGGGACGGACCTAAAATTGCCGGTTCCGCGCCCGGGAAGCCCCCGCTGGCGCCCGACCCCTCTTCCTCCGAAAGCCCCTCATGAGCCTCAAGTGCGGCATCGTCGGCCTGCCCAACGTCGGCAAGTCCACCCTGTTCAATGCCTTGACCAAGGCCGGCATCGCCGCCGAGAACTACCCCTTCTGCACCATCGAGCCCAATGTGGGCGTGGTGGAGGTGCCGGACCCGCGCCTGGCCAAGCTGGCCGAGATCGTCAAGCCCGAGCGCATCCTGCCGGCCATCGTCGAGTTCGTGGACATCGCCGGCCTGGTGGCCGGTGCCTCCAAGGGTGAAGGCCTGGGCAACCAGTTCCTCAGCCACATCCGCGAGACCGACGCCATCGTCAACGTGGTGCGCTGCTTCGAGGACCCGAACGTGATCCACGTGGCCGGCAAGGTCGACCCGATCGCCGACATCGAGGTCATCCAGACCGAGCTGTGCCTGGCCGACCTGACCACGGTGGAAAAGAGCCTGCAGCGCTACACCAAGGCCGCCCGCAGCGGCAACGACAAGGAAGCCGCCGCCTTGGTCAAGGTGCTGGAGAAATGCCAGGCCGCGCTGGACCAGGCCCAGCCCGTGCGCTCCATCGACTTCAGCAAGGAAGAGCTGGTCATCCTCAAGCCACTGTGCCTGATCACCGCCAAGCCGGCGATGTTCGTGGGCAACGTGGCCGAGGACGGCTTCGAGAACAACCCCTTCCTGGACCGCCTGCGCGAGTACGCCGCGGCCCAGAAGGGCGAGGTCGTGGCCATCTGCGCCAAGACCGAGGCCGAGCTGGCCGAGATGGAGGACGAGGACCGTGCGATGTTCCTGGCCGAGATGGGCCAGGACGAGCCGGGCCTGAACCGCCTGATCCGCGCCGCCTTCAAGCTGCTGGGCCTGCAGACCTACTTCACCGCCGGCGTGAAGGAAGTGCGCGCCTGGACCATCCACATCGGCGACACGGCCCCGCAGGCCGCCGGCGTGATCCACACCGACTTCGAGCGCGGCTTCATCCGCGCCCAGACCATCGCCTACGAGGACTTCATCCAGTACAAGGGCGAACAGGGTGCCAAGGACGCCGGCAAGATGCGCGCCGAAGGCAAGGAATACGTCGTCAAGGACGGCGACGTGCTGAACTTCCTGTTCAACGTCTGATGAGCAGGCCGTCTTTCCCGGAACATCAGGAAAGACTCTGAAATCAGAAAAACATCAACAAAGCCGCGTATTTACGCGGCTTTGTCGTTTCTGGGTGTTGCCGGAAATTGCGCGGGCAGCCACCTTCTCATTGAGTACAAAGGTGAGTACGTATCTTTGCGTGTCGCGCGGCAAGTGAGTACAGTGACTGCATCGTCTTCATCGAGCACCCGCCATGCTGACCGACACCCACTGTCGCAATGCCAAACCCAAGCCCAAGCTTTACCGGCTCACCGACCACCGCGGCCTGTGCCTAGAGGTCAAGCCCAGCGGCGTGAAGGCCTGGCGGTACCGGTTCACGCTGGAGGGCAAGGCCAGCATGTTCGCTCTGGGGGAGTACCCCGCCGTCAGCCTGGCCGAGGCACGAGACCGGTGCGAAGCCGCACGCCAACTCGTCAAGCAAGGCATCAACCCCGCCCAGCAGCGGCAGATCGACCGCATCAAGCAAGCCAGCGACGCCGAAATCACCTTCGAGAAGGTGGCCCGCGAGTGGCTGCAAACCAAAGATTGGGAAGACGTCACCAAGAACCGGCGCCTGGACATGCTGGAGCGCGTGGTGTTTGGCGAGATCGGCCAGATGCCCATCCGAGCCATCACACCTGCCCATGTGCTGGGCATCCTGCAGCACACGGTCAAACGCGGCGCCCCCACCGTGGCCGCCGAAGCCCGCCGCACCATGTCAGCCGTGTTCGAGTACGCCGTGGCCACGCTGCGTGCCGACAGCGACCCAGTCTGGCCCGTTCGCAAGGCCTTGCCCGCCAACAAGACGCAGCACAAGACCGCCCTCACCACCGCGCAGATTGGCAAGCTGCTGAACGACTTCGACAACCACCGCTGCACTTTTCAGATCAACTACTGCATGCAGCTCATGTGGTGGACCTTGGCGAGACCCAGCGAAGTGGCCGAAGCCGAATGGGCCGAGATCGACTTGGACCGCGCCCAATGGCGCATTCCCGCCGAGCGCATGAAGGCCCGCAAAGAGCACGTGGCGCCTCTGCCGACGCAGGCCGTGGAGATGCTCAGAGGCCTCAAGGCCATCACCGGACAGCGCAAGCACCTCTTCCCCGGCCGTGACAACCGAAACACCCCGATGTCCGTTGCATCACTCAGGCAGGCTTTGAAAGTTCTAGGCTGGGCCGGCACCTACAGCCCCCATGCCACCCGCACCACGGGCAGCACCCGGCTCAACGAGATGGGCTACCGGCCCGATGCCATCGAAGCCCAGCTCGCGCACTCCGACCAGAACAACGTGCGCCGCGCCTACAACCACGCCACCTACTTCGAGGAGCGCCAAGTGATGATGCAGGACTGGGCCGACCACCTCGTGCAATGGAGAGCTGCCGTTCATGAGCGCCCCTAGGTCTACTGCCTTGGCATGCGATACCACCGCGCTTGGGCACTTGGAAAGGGTGATCGAAGCGCATTTTCCAAGGCAGAGCCAACACGACGATGACGCAGAGCCAGCACGGCGCCAAGCGTTCACAGCGGCGGCATTTGACCTGGCGCAGCGCTACATGCAATTGAGGCATCAGGCCCAGGATGCCGAGAACAAGCGCAAGCGCTTTGAAGCGATTGCCCAAGCCGCGCAGCAACTTCGCTTTGCGATGGAAGGCCTCAACTTGAGCGAATTGCACGTTCTGGAGAGCGCGCAACGGGCCACACACCAAGCCTACGTTGACGACCTAGACGATCCCCAAGGCTACAACCTCGACAAGCAACACGAGCTCTTCGACGAGCCCTGGGGGCCACGGCCCGCCAGCCGCATGCTGCAGTGGCAAGACCTGCGATGGCTAGAGCAAGCCGCCAAGTCACTGGGTGCGCCTCGCAGGCGAGGACGACCGGAGAACACGGCTGAGCGCTGGGCCGCTCGACAGTTCGTCGTGCTCTGTCATCAGCACGGTTGGACGCCGGTGCGAGTAGCTCACAGTGGGTCAGAGAAGCAGCACGGTGATCCAAAACCCTCTGACGCGGTGATTTGCCTCGCGGCCATCTTGGTCGCTGGTGGCGAAAACGAAGTGCGTGCCAAGAGCACCGCCATGTCTGCCCTGAAGCTGCTGCGGGACAAGTTCACTCTTCTCGAATGGCCCGAGGAATCGTTCGACCATCCTTGTATCGACCCAGAGCCGACCGAGTACACGGCCAGCTTGAAAGAGCTGATCACAGATCGGCGTCATGGAGTCGGAAGCCTTCCAGACTTCACACCCAAGGGCGATTAACGTCTTTGCCAGAAATTCCGCCGAAATCGCGGCATTTGTTGTCCGTGCATCGCCCAGCACGGCCGCGCAGCATCACTGGTGTTTTCACGATGTTTCGAGGAGCACCACATGCTGCGCGTTATCCGCATTCAAGACGTCTGCGACAAGATCGCCCTGAGCCGAACCTCTTTGTGGCGGCTGTGCAAGACCACCGACTTCCCCCGTCCCATCCAGTTAGGCGGCCGCGTGGCCGGCTTCCTGGAGCACGAGATTGACGCTTGGCTGGAGCAGCAAGCGGCCCAGCGCCACAAGGCGCAGGAGGTTAAGTGAGATGGGCCGACAAAGAACCATCAACGACCACGGCTTCTGGCACAGCCCGCTGTTGCAGCAGTGCACGACCGAAGACAAAACCGCACTACTGCATTTGTTGACCAGCCCGGTCTCCAACATCATCGGCGCCTACGCACTCGTGCCTCGCATTGCTGCTGCTGAGATCGGCTGGTCTCAGGACCAGTGGCTGCAGGTTGTCGAGCGCCTGCGCGCGGAAGACCTTGTGTGGTTCGAGCCAGCGCGCATGTTCGTCTGGGTTCGCATCTGGTGGTTTCATAACCTGGCCAGCCAGACCATGGGCCCCAAGCTCCGCGCCCGAACCATTGAGAACATCCGGCAGCTACCCGAACCCTGGTTGGCCCCATTCCTGGCCGACTACAAGGCCCGGCTCACCGAAGAACTTCGGCAGCTCCTGGACACCCTGCTGGAAGGCGATGCACAGGTAGAAGCGTTACCCGTACCTCATGAATACGGTATCGATGCCCCATCCAACCTTTCCCTGCATAACAGTAACGCCAACGATAAAACCAACTCTAAGCTAACGCCAACTCTAGATGCACCGGCTGAGGTGCCTGTGGATAAGTCGGGCATCCCGGCTAGCAGTTTGGGTCAGGTGGAGGCCGCCATTGCCAAGGCCCAGCGCAAAGGCGTGAGCAAGGCAGGCACGCAAGCGATTCTCTCTGCCGTGGCAAAGCAGTACCAGTCGAACCGGCCGCCAAAAGATGCCGGAGCCTATGCCTATGCCGTTGCCCAGAGTTTGGTGACACCGCCCCAGCAGCCTGCTCTACCAGCTCCGCCGTCCAAATCAGAGTTGAAAGCCTGGGCAGGCCGTTGCTTTTGCTGGCCAGCCGAGAACCCGAGCAGCTTCATGCGCGTCGAAGAAACCGGGTTCTGCGAGCAAGTCACCTTGAAAGATGGCGAACCCAGGCATGGGTATGCGCCACTGGGGAGAGGCAATCTGCTCAGTGCACTCCGGGAGGGAAAGCTGCGGGAAGTCTCCGCCGTCATCTTCGAAGATCTCGCCAAAGGCGTTCGACCATGAACGTCGATGCCGACCGCTTGAACATCATCGCCCGCGAGTGCTTGGGCATGCTGCCTAGGGCATTGCCCCAGGCACTCTCAACTGGCCGATCCAGCCGCACAGAGGCCGAGTACCTGCGCATGGCCCATGTACTCCTGGATCGTGCACTCTTCACCCCAGGCGGCTTGGCAGGCGCTGTGCAAGCCACTCATAGCCCCAGAAGCTTCCACAAGCGCCTTGCCGCACTGCGGTTCTACTGCCGACGGCTGGTGAGCGAGCACCTGGATGTGCGCTCGGTCTCGCAGGATCTGGACTGGCATCGCTTGGCAGATGTGCTGCCTCGCCTACACGAGCAACTATGTGCCTTGGTTACCCTGAACGAGCACGGGATGACCCAGCCGCGCCGCAGGCGCCGGAGCAAACGCAAGGCGCTGAAAGGGCTGCCGCCGACCTGGCGAGAAGACTTGTATGAGCGTGGCGCCACTGGCAAATATGCCGACGCACTGCTGGCGTCAGCGCTGACCGGTGCAAGGCCCGGCGAAGTTGTCAAAGGCATCACTGCTTGGCTGCAGCACGACGACGCGCTCGGCATCGAGACCCTCTGTCTTTACGTGCAGGGAATCAAGGTCAAGGCCCAACAGGGGCAGCGCTACCGCTTGATGACCTACGCTGCTGAGGACACCCATCCGCTGGTGGCTGCGCTGGTGAAGCGGCTCAACGCACTACCCGACAGAAAGCTGGACATCCATGTCGCCAAGGCGGGCAACTTCACAGCGGAGGTTCAGCGCCTTGCACGCACACTTTGGCCTGAACATGGCCACCCCATCACCGCCACCTGCTTCCGCCACCAATGGAGCGCAGATGTGAAGTCCGCCGGTGACGCCGATGCGGCCAGCCGAGGCCTTGGGCACAGCAGTGCGAAAACTCGAAAGTACTACGGCACGGCACATCAGGCGCGCGGCAAACAGCCCTTGCGTCCAGTACGCATCGAGGCCGACCGGCCCCTCACGGCGCCGAAAACCTGTCTACATCCAGACGCGAGAACGCCCCGACTTCAATGAGGCAATGCTCACCCCAAATGGGGCAACGACGTCAGTCATTACCCCATTCGCATCGAACCCCGAGCTGCGATCGTCTGTCGCCAGCAGCAACGATGGGACTGTGCAACTTTGCATTGCGCACATACACGCAAAGGCAGTACATTTGCGTGACACCATTGACGAGACGTTGCCATGTCACGCCTGAAGGACGAAACCCTCTCCATCCGCACTTCCGCCGAGATCAAGCAGCTTTTGCGCTTGGCGGCTGATCGCGAGCGCCGATCGGTGGCGTCGATGATCGAAATCCTGGTGCTGGAGTACGCCCGAGCGCACGACCTGAAGCTGGATCGTCAAGATGAACCAGTTAAGGGAGGCGCCTGAGCATGGCGAACGCAAAAGAAGCACAAGCGCGCATCAAGATCAACAAATTGCTGGAATCTGCTGGCTGGCGGTTCTTCGACGATGCCAAGGGGAAGGCCAATGTGGCCCTGGAGCCGAATGTCAAGCTGAGCCAGGATCAGATCAACGATCTCGGCGAGAACTTCGAGTCCACCAAGAACGGCTTTGTCGATTTCTTGCTTCTCGACGAGAAGAGCTTCCCTCTGGTTGTTCTGGAGGCCAAGTCCGAAGACAAGAACCCGCTCGTTGGCAAGGAGCAGGCACGTAAGTACGCCAAGTCGCTGAATTGCCGCTTTGTGATTCTTTCGAATGGCAACTTGCACTACTTCTGGGATCTGCAGCAGGGCAATCCACACGTCATCACAGCCTTCCCAACGCCCGATTCTCTCAAGAGCTATCAAAAGTTCGAGCCCGACCAGAAGCGCTTGATCACTGAGACGGTCGGTCGCGACTACATCGTCCAGACTCAACTGCCTGGCTACGAGAAGGAGGCCGGTTGGCTCAATGCTGACGAACGTCCTGCCTTCGTCGCCAAGAACAAGCTCCGCTTCCTGCGGGACTACCAAAAGAAGGCGCTCAATGCCATCCAGGACGCAGTGGCTGAAGGCTCGACACGCTTCCTGTTCGAAATGGCGACCGGCACCGGCAAGACCCTGACCTCTGCTGCTGTCATCAAGCTGTTTCTTCGCACGGGCAACGCCCGCCGGGTGCTGTTCCTGGTGGATCGACTAGAGCTGGAGGATCAAGCAGCGAAGGCGTTCAAGGACTATCTGAAGAACGACTATGCCACAGTCATTTACAAGGAGCGCCGGGACGATTGGCGCAAGGCAGAAATCGTCGTCACCACGGTGCAGTCGCTGTTGTTCAACAACAAGTACAAGCGCCTGTTCTCACCGACTGACTTTGACCTGGTCATCTCGGACGAAGCCCATCGATCCATCGGCGGCAATGCCCGTGCGGTCTTCGAGTACTTCGTTGGGTACAAGCTTGGCCTGACGGCAACGCCGCGCGATTACCTGAAGAGCTTTGACGCGAGCAAGCCGACAACCCGTGACCCGCGAGAGCAGGAGCGTCGACTGATGCTGGACACGTACCGAACCTTCGGTTGCGATTCTGGACAGCCGACCTTCCGTTACTCACTGCTGGATGGCGTCAAGGATGGCTTCCTGATCAACCCCGTGGTAGTTGATGCGCGAACCGACATTACTACCAAGCTTTTGTCCGAGCAGGGCTATGCAGTGATGGCTCCCGTCGGCGAAGACGGCCAGCAAGAACAGAGCTTTGTTTCCAAGGACTTCGAGAAGAAGTTCTTCTCCAAGGCGACCAACGAACTGTTCTGTCAGACCTTCATCAAGAACGGTTTGCGCGATCCCGTGACCAGTGAGTTTGGCAAAGGCCTCGTGTTTGCCGTCAGCCAAAACCATGCAGCCAAGCTCACCCAGATCTTGAACGAGTTGGCGGATGTACTTTGGCCCGGCAAGTACCAGTCAGACTTTGCGGTACAGGTCACATCCAACGTGGCGGACTCGCAGCAATACACCATCAACTTCACCAACAACAACCTGCTGGGCTCGGCCAACTTCAACTCCTTGTACAAGACCAGCAAGGCACGCGTCTGCGTCACCGTGGGCATGATGACCACAGGGTACGACTGCCCGGACCTCTTGAACCTGGCATTGATGCGCCCTGTGTACTCGCCGTCCGATTTCGTGCAGATCAAGGGACGCGGCACGCGCAAGCACAACTTCCTTGAACAACTGTTCGATGACAATTTGAAGCCGCTGATCAACGAGCCAGAAAAGGCCCGTTTCAAATTCTTCGATTTCTTCGCCAACTGCGAATACTTCGAGGAAAAGTTCGACTACGACGAAGTGCTCAAGCTGCCGGCGCGCAGCAGCGAGGGAGAAGGTCAGGGTGAAGCGCCGCCACCACCGACGGGCGGGCTCTACGAGCACACGGGCGCCGATGCCATCTTCCACGTAGCCGAACAGCAAATCGGCTACGAAGGCATGAAGATCGACCGGATGTTCTTCGAGAAATTCGAGGATCAGGTCAAAGCCGACCCGATGCTGCAGCAGCAGGTTGAAAACGAGCAGTGGGAGCAGGCCATTGACTACGTGACCAGCCAGCTGTTCGACAAACCCAACGAGTACTTCAACCTGGAGAAGCTGCGCCGTGCCGCCGGGGTGGATCGACGGCTGAGCCTGAAGGAAATCCTGCAAAAGATTTTCGGCCTGATCGCCTACTTCAAGAGCAAGGATGAGCTGCTGGAGGATGAATTCCAGGAGTTCCTGCTCGCCAACCAGAGCAAGCTGGCCGAAGACCAAGGCGCTGCCGTCCTGGCCATGAAGTACTTCTTCAAGGCGTACTCCACCGATGCCGCTCTGCGCGCCATCATCGACGACAAGCGCTTCGGTGAGCTGAACGTGAACCCGGCCTTTGGCGTGGGCGACCTGCGTGCCGTGCCGCCCGAGTGGCGTGAAGGCATCCCCGAGTACGTCAAAGACTACGTACCGCTCAATCAATTCATGTAAGTCATTCAAGGCTGCCTTCGGTGGCCGAACGAGAAGAAAAACACCATGCTGGATACCGACACCAAACGCCGAATCGACTCTTGCCGCGACATCCTCGTCGGCAAGGTGCCTGACCCCAAGAGTCAGGTCGAGCAGATCACCATCGCGCTGATCTACAAGTTCATGGACGACATGGATGCCCAGTCCGAAGAGTTCGGTGGTAAGCGCAGTTTCTTCGTCAATGGCTTCGAGAAGTACAGCTGGAGCAAGCTGCTGGCGCCCAGCATGGGCGGCCAGGACACGCTGAACCTCTACTCCGAGGCCATTGGCAAGATGACCGAGAACACGCACCTGCCGGCGTTGTTCCGCGACATCTTCAAGAACGCCTACCTGCCTTACCGCGATCCGGAAACGCTAAAAGCGTTTTTGAAAGAGATCGACGGCTTTTCCTACGACCATTCCGAGCGGCTGGGCGACGCTTTCGAGTACCTGCTGTCGGTGCTGGGCAGCCAGGGCGATGCGGGCCAGTTCCGTACGCCGCGACACATCATTGACTTCATCGTCCGGGTCATCAATCCGCAGAAGCACGAGCGCATCCTCGACCCCGCCTGCGGCACCGCTGGCTTTCTGATCTCGGCCTGGAAATACATCCTGGACCAGAACAAAGCGCACAAACCGGGCGACAAACTCACACCGGACGAGCGCAACAAGCTGGCCGCAAACATCCATGGTTATGACATTTCACCGGATATGGTGCGCCTGTCCCTGGTGAATCTCTACCTGCACGGCTTCACCAACCCGCACGTGGATGAGTACGACACGCTCACCAGCGAAGATAAATGGAACGAACACGCGGACGTGATCCTTGCCAATCCACCCTTCATGTCACCGAAGGGCGGCATCAAGCCGCACAAGCGCTTTTCCATTCAGGCCACACGCTCGGAAGTGCTGTTTGTCGATTACATCCACGAGCACCTGAGCCCAAACGGACGCTCCGGCATCATCGTGCCAGAAGGCATCATTTTCCAGACGGGCACAGCTTACAAGGCATTGCGCAAGCTCTTGGTGCAAAACTCCTTGGTGGCCGTCGTCTCGCTGCCCGCCGGTGTGTTCCAGCCCTATAGCGGCGTCAAAACCTCCATCCTGATTCTGGACAAGCGGCTGGCCAAACAGACAAACAAGGTGTTGTTCGTAAAAGTTGGCAATGATGGCTTTGCGTTAGGCGCTCAGCGTCGTCCGACTGATCATGATGATCTCCCAGCCGCTGAGCAGGCTTTGACAGCGTTCTTTTCAAATCCTGCAGGTTTTGAAGGGAACGATATGGCGCAGATCGTGGATCGGGAAAATATTGTTAAAAACGCAGATGTTAGTTTTAGTGCCGATCGTTATGTCAAAGCTTTAGTAGAAAATCACAGGTACGACATAGTTAGAGCCGGCGAGCTAATGCGGCTGGGTGTTGAGACGCTAGACCCTCGTGTCTTTCCGAACGAAAATTTTGAGCTTTGGAGCATTCCGGCATTTGATAAAGGGGCACCAGAGATTGCTGTTGGCGCATCGATTGGCTCTGCAAAGAAAGTTGTCAAGGCTGGTGATGTGCTTCTCTCAAGAATCGTTCCTCACATTAGAAGGGCATGGGTGGTAGAGGATAGCAAGAACAAACTCCGCCAAATTGCTTCTACGGAATGGATTGTCTTCTCTAGCGAACGAGTAATACCAGAATACTTGCGACAGCTACTTGTATCTGATCAGTTCCATGAAAGTTTTATGAGGACTGTGACGGGGGTTGGGGGATCTCTTTCTAGAGCCAACCCAAAAGCGGTGGCTGAAATACAATTTCCCCTCCCTCCAATTGAAGTGCAGCGCGAGATCGTGGCCGAAATCCAGGGGCACCAGCAACGGATCAAATACTTGGAAAGAGAGATAGCAGAGTGTGCGCAGTTAATTAGAGACTCCATAGATCGGGTCTGGAAGAGCTGAGGATGGATGCCGCGCTGGAGATTCACAACTACCTGCCGCTGGCCTACCCATCAGCCAGTGAAGGCGAGTATATCGGCTTTGTCTGGGAAGCCTTCGAGAGCAACTATGTGGCAGGCAAATATCAGTTCGCGATGCTGGCTTTCCACATGCTCTACATGAGCTACGTGTATTTCTCGGTGTGGCAGATCAAGCAGGCCAAGCCGGAAGCATTCACCCATGCGGTGCTGTTCCAGCAAAAAGAAAAGGAGCTGCTGACCGCCAGCTCGCCCTTTACCTTCAGCGAAGTTAACGAACGCAGCATCTTCAAGTTCTTGCGCCTGGTCGGCTGCGAAAACCAGCACATCGGCAGGTTTCAGAAGCTGGTCGATCAACGCAACGAAATCGCCCACCCTAACGGCAACATCTTCTTCAGCGATCAGGCAACGGCGGACCAGCGCATCGAAGAAGTCATGCAGCAGATACGGGGCATCCAGAACCATATGCCGAGTGTGCTGCATGCTTGTCTGTTGCAGTTCCTGCGCGACAGCGCCAACCCGGACGAGCGCGAGATCGCTGACAGTGAAGTTCATGTGGAGATGAACTTCCTGCACAAGCACTACCTGTCGCGCAAGGACATCGAGGCCTGTCTTGCCTGTGACCTGAGCGAATTCGACGCCAGCCCGTTCCGGGGCGAGGTTCAGGCGCTGATGCGGGTGCTTCAAACCAAGGCGGAGGAATGATGGCCGCAATCAGGAGAAGAACATGAGCCAACCCTGGCCTTACCCCGGCGCACGCTGGTGGAAGTTCGATTTCCATACCCACACGCCGGCCTCCAAGGACACGAGCGCCTGGCAGGCTGCCATCGGCACGCCCGTTGAGCTGACACCACAAAAATGGCTGCTCAAGTACATGGCCGCCGGGATCGACTGCGTAGCCGTTACCGATCACAACACCGGCGAGTGGATCGACTCGCTCAAGGCGGCCTATGCGCAGATGAAGCGCGAGGCCGACGCCGGCACGCCACCTGACGGGTTCCGTGAGCTACACCTGTTCCCAGGGGTAGAAATCTCGGTGCAAGGCGGCTTTCATCTGCTCGCAATCTTCGACCCGTCCGCCACCAGTCAGACCATCAGCGATCTGCTGGCAAGGGTGGACTACCAAGGCACGCGCGGCGACAGCGATGGCGTCACCCGCATCGGCGCCGCCCAAGTGGTGGAGCGCATTCTGGCGGCGGGCGGCCTGGCCATTCCGGCACACGTCGAAGGCGACAAGGGGCTGCTACAGGTCGAGCCTGGTACGCGAAAATGCGTGATGGATGCCAACACGGTTAAGGCGGTCTTGCAGGAACCCGGCATCCTGGCGCTGGAGTGGACTGCCTCCTCCAGCCCCGTGCCCATGGTCCTGGATGAACTGAAACTGCGATTTGCCAGCGTGGCGGGCAGCGATTGCCACAGCTTCCAAGGTACGGCTGTTCCCGGTTCGCGCTACACCTGGATCAAGATGGCCCGGCCTAGTCTGGTGGGCTTGCGCCTTGCATTGCTCGATGGGCAGGAGGTGTCGGTCAAGCGCAGTGATGAGAGCAACGGCTTTGCGCCGTTCAATACGCCCGAGCATTTCATCGAATCGATTGAAATCCGCGACGCACGTTACATGGGGCGTGGCAGAACGTCTGCCAGTTTGCCGCTCAACCCCTACTTCAATGCTTTGATCGGTGGACGCGGCACCGGCAAATCGACCATCGTGCATGCCCTGCGCCTGGCCTATCGCCGTGAGAAGGAGCTGTCGTCCAGCTCGGAAGCAGGACAGACCTTCAAGCGTTTCAATCAGGTTGCCAGGAGCCGCAATGACGAAGGTGGCCTGCGGGCGGAAACCAGCCTCTGTGTGCAAGTGCAGCGTGATGGCATGCCCTATCGCCTGATCTGGCGGCAGGATGGCCAGGGCCACGCGGTGGAGGAATGGGACGCCGCTACGGGCAGTTTCAAGCCTTCGGCCAGCCAGGCCGTCACCGAGCAACGCTTTCCGGTGCGCCTGTTCAGCCAGGGGCAGATCGCCGCGTTGGCCGGCGACAGCCAGCAAGCCCTGCTCAAGGTGATCGACGATGCTGCGAGCACGCAGTCGCAGCAAGCCGCTTTCGAGGAGGCCAAGCGTGCCTTCCTGGCCGCACGGGCGCAGATGCGCGAGCTGGACGGCAAGCTGCAAGGGCGTGAGGCGTTGACGCTGGCCCTGCAAGATATTCAGCGCAAGCTGGCCCGCTTCGAGGGCGCCGATCATGCCGCTCTGCTGAAAAACTATCAGCGCACCAACCGGCAAAGCCGCGAGCTGGAACGCCAGTTCGAAGCCTCCGCCGAACTGGCAACCCGCTTGAAAGCACTTGCCGACGATCTGTTGGCGGAAGACTTGCCTGAAGGCTTGTTCGATACTGTCGAGGACGGCCCGGCACTGAGCATTGTTCAGGCGCTGCACGCCGCCATCGCCAAGGCGCAGCAGGACGTCGAGCGCGCGGCAAACGTGCTGCAGGAGCGTGGGCAAGTCCTGAGAGGTGAGCTGGAGGCCTCGCCCTGGCTTGCGCGGATCGACGCGGCCAAGACGGCTTACGAGCAGCTCAAGGCCGACTTGCAGCAACAAGGCGTCAGCGACCCCAGTGAGTACGGCCGTCTGGTGCAAGAAAAGCAGCGCCTGGAAATCGAGCTGAAGAAGCTGGAAGCCTTGCAGAAGCAGCACACCGAGTTGCGCGAGAAGGCCAAGTCGTTGCTGGAACAGGTGCAATCCGCCCGCCGCGCAATCAGCGCCCAACGAAGCGCATTTCTGCAGGCAACGCTGCAAGGCAATCCCTTTGTGCGCATCGAGCTGATCCCGTACAGCCGGGATGCGCAGAGCATCGAGCGCTCCTTGCGGGAGGTGCTTGGGGCCGCGGAAGGCCGGTACGTGGACGACCTGTATCAGGAGCAAGAGGGGGCATCCCCCAAAGGGCTCGTGGCCGATCTGCTGGGCACGGTTGATCTGGTCGAGCAGCCGGGCGTATGGGACACGGCGGCCTTCGAGCAGGCGCTATTGACGCAGAAGAAACGCCTGTCGCAAGCCGGTCGCGGGCAGGCGGAGTTTGGCGGCTGGTTCAATAAATTCCTGAAGGCGGAAGCCGACAAGCGCCCGGAGTTCATCGATCACATTTTGTGCTGGTTCCCCGAAGATGGTTTGCAGGTGGAATACAGCCGCAAGGGTGACGGGCGGGACTTTCAGTCCATTGGCCAGGCTTCCGCCGGGCAGCGCGCGGCGGCCATGCTGGCCTTCCTGCTGGCGCACGGCAACGAGCCACTGGTGCTCGACCAGCCAGAAGATGACCTGGATAACCACCTGATCTACGGATTGGTCGTGCAACAAATCCGCAGCAACAAGCTGCGCCGTCAGCTCATCATCGTGACCCACAACCCCAACATCGTGGTCAATGGCGATGCGGAGTTGATCCACGTACTGGACTTCAATCACCAGTGCCATGTGAAGCAAACCGGCTCTTTGCAGGATCAGGCCATGCGCCGCGAAGTCTGCCAAGTGATGGAAGGCGGAGAAGAAGCGTTTGAACGGCGTTACCAACGCCTGGGAAAAGAGGCTTGACATGTTTGACAACATCGCCGACCTGATCGACAAGATTCGCCTGGGAGAGGACTCCTATCTGGAGTTGAAGGAAGTCCGCTTTGCTGGTCAAAGGGTGTCGGCTCCGCATAGAGACTCGCTCGCCGATGAGCTTGCTGCATTCGCCAACAGTCGCGGCGGTGTGTGCGTGTTGGGCGTGGACGACGCCCGTGAAGTGCTCGGTATTCCTCTGGACCGTCTGGACCTGGTGGAGGATTTCGTCCGGCAGATCTGCTTGGACTGCATCACCCCACCGCTCGCGCCAGTGATCGAGCGGCTGAATCTGCCCAGCACTTCAGGCGAGCAGTTGCCGGTGCTAAAGATCGATGTCACGGGCAGTCTGTTCGTGCATAGAAGCCCTGGTGGCTATTTGCACCGCGTGGGCAGCGCCAAGCGCGAGATGGCGCCGGACTATCTGGCGCGTCTCTTCCAGCAACGCAGCCAGGCCCGCATCATCCGCTTCGACGAGCAGCCGGTGCCTGGCGCCAAGCTCGATGACCTTGCAGATGACCTCTGGCAACGTTTTGCCAGTCCTCGCGTGCAAGATACGCGCGAAGTGCTTCTAGACAAACTGGCCATGGCGCGCACCGATGCCGACGGCGCACTTCGGCCGACCATCGCCGGCGTACTGATGGCCAGTGCTGATCCTCGCCGCTGGTTGCCGAATGCCTTCATTCAGGCGGTGGCCTACCGTGGCACCGAGGTGCTGCCGCAAGGCGACACGGCCTATCAGCTCGACGCCCAGGACATCACCGGGCCGCTGGATGCCCAGGTGCTGGCGGCTTGCCACTTCGTCCGCAAGAACATGCAGGTCTATGCCACCAAGGATGAGGGCAGGCACGATCTGCCGCAGTACGACATGACCGCCGTCTTCGAGGCCCTGGTCAATGCCGTTGCACACCGGGATTACTCGATCCATGGCGCCAAAATCCGCCTGCGGATGTTTGCGGACCGGCTGGAGCTGTATTCGCCAGGCGCCATCCCCAACACCATGACGGTGGAGAGCCTTCCCTACCGCCAGGCTGCGCGAAACGAAGCCATCACCAGTCTGCTTGCCAAGTGCCAAGTACCCGACCCCGACAAAGAAATCACAGGGCGTAGCGCCATGATGGACAAGCGTGGCGAGGGTGTTCAGATCATCTTGGACCAGAGCGAGCGCTTGTCCGGAATTCGGCCGGTGTACCGCATGGTTGATGACTCGGAACTCCTGCTGATCATTCCAGCTGCTGCACCGCTGGCTGAAGAATAGGAGCTGGAGCAAGCATGGCGATTTGGCTGATTCGTGCAGGCTCGCACGGCGAATACGAACAGAAGTTCATCCAAGAAGGTCGTGTCTATGTGACCTGGGATGAGCTGAACCTTGACCTATCAAAGCTGCAGCAGCGAGGCGAGTTGACCGCTGAAATGACCCAGCGCTACCCGGAGGCCAAGCCCAAGGCTGTGCTGAACTGGGTCAGTCAGGTCTGGCCCTTCGCCCACGAGATGCAGAAGGGCGACCTCGTGGTGCTGCCCCTGAAGACGCAGCCTGCGGTCTACATCGGCGAGATCACAGGCGGCTACCACGCTGAGACTACTGGGCCGAACCCCTTCTTCCACTGGCGAGCTGTGAAGTGGATTGGCGAAGCCATCCCCCGCACGCACTTTGGCAAGGACCTGTTGTTTTCCTTCGGGGCGTTTCTCACCATCTGCCGTATCCAGCGCAACAACGCGGAGCAGCGCATCGCTGCGATGCGCGCCCATGGTTGGAAGGCAGAAACGCTGGCGGCGCCTGCAAAGACAGCGACGGCAACTACCGCCGATGTCGAGGCCGCAGATGCCGACCTGGACGAGTTGGCACGCGACCAGATCGCCGCTCTGGTTTCTGCTCGCTTCAAGGGGCACGGCTTGACCCGACTGGTTGAGGGCATCCTGAAAGCCCAGGGCTACACCACCTACCGCAGCCCGGAAGGAGCAGACGGCGGTGCTGACATCCTTGCAGGCTCTGGCCCCTTGGGGTTTTCCGCGCCGCGTCTGTGCGTGGAGGTGAAGTCTGAGGACTCGCCGATTGGCCGCGAGCCGGTGGACAAACTGCTGGGCGCCATGACCAAGTTCAATGCTGATCAGGGCCTTTTCGTGGCCTGGGGTGGCTTCAAGGGCAACGTGCAGAAGGAACTGGCCTCCCAGTTCTTCCGGCTACGGCTCTGGACCCAGAAGGAGCTGCTCGAACAGCTGTTCGAACAGTACGAGCGTCTGGATGAAGACCTCAAGGCGGAGCTGCCATTGAAGCGGGTGTGGATGGTGGCATCGCAAGATGAGGTGCTTTGAAAACCAAGCTGGGCGAGGTGTTCGCACCTTGTTCGGCTGGAAGTCACCACACTGTTCGCACAGTTCACGGCACGCTGTCGCCACGGTCTTTGCACATTGCCCCCACCTGTTTCGCACAAATCAGTCGCCGGTCTTCGCGCAGGGGTTGGCACAGTCTGTCGCACATTCATGCTGGACGCACGTTCGCAGGGAGGCTGTCCCCACCGCATTCGGCACATTCTTTGAGTTTGCTTCTTCGAGCTCAAAGAATGTGGCCGCTGGGCGCCAAGCCGACAGGTTTGGTGGGCAGCGGCAGCTGGGGACAGTGCAGGGGAGAGATGCGTCCAGATCAGGTATCAGGTTGAATCCCTGCCGCGGCCATGGGCCGGTGTGCCGCCATGCGCGGCAGGGGCCGATACCAAAGGGCTTGGAATCACACGCCAAGCACGGTGCCCGTGATATCGGGAGGTTTGACATCTGATGACCAAGACGGCCGACCAATGGGAACGATTTCTTGACCCGGAGGTGCTCACTCTCAAGTTTCTTGCCAACTGCATCAACGCATAGGACGCCCATGACAGTACTGATTGCCTGCTTAGAAGATCCATCGGTTTCCATCCGTATGGACGGTCGTTTGCCTGATTACGTCCCGGCCACCCACGAGTTCAGACTAAACCGACCGATCGGTGACGACTGGGGTCAATACATCCGGCACGTACCGAATCCACCGCCCGTAATTGTCCGCACCGAGGAGAGCACATCCTTCGTCGTGTTCGAGCGTCGCGACGATGCCAATCGCTTTGAGCGCTGGCTGATTGACGCCCGGGAAGAGCAAGATCGGGGCTTTCGAACCATGCGCGGGTAGTCTCGCTTTTTCTAACAGCCCACTCCGACCGCTACTGGAGCGCGCCCGAGATTCTCACTAGTCGCATTTGTCCCCCAACTCAGCCGATTTGGGCGTTACCTGATCGAACGAGGTCACTCATCGAGCCACATCGACTCGACCTTCAACGCCAACTGGATAGGGCTCAACCCCCTGCGCATCGCACTGCGCAAGCTCACCTCTAAGAGCCGCCAGCCCAACGAGTCGCCGTTCGTGAGCACGAAGTCCTGCCCTGGCGGCGCGCCGAGGCGTTGCATAAAGCCATGGGCCAGTTCGCCAGTTGGGATCTCCTGCCCCTCCTGTTCGGCGAGGCTCAAGAGCGCAGAAGCGGTCGCTTGCGGGTCTTGCGTGGGGATGCCCTCCAGCACGACGGGCAGCACGATCATTCGGTCGGGGCTGACCATCGCGGCCAAATCGTCCTGCGCAGTCGGCCCCGGCGTGAGAGACAGCCGAACCCATGCCTCGCCCCACTGCAGGAATCTTGTGTGGGACATGCCGGGATGCTCATCGAGAAACAAGCATCGGGGCGCCACTGGCTCCTGAAGCAGGTTGAAAACGGTGCGAAGGTGCGCCCATTCACCTTGGTCGCTCCAGGTGTGAACCATGTCCGACCGAAGCTGCCCACCTTGGACACCCAGGTGGTAAAGCAATGCCGTCACGCGCGCCTCTGAGATGACCTGAGGCTTACCTTTCAACCAAGCGGACAGGTTGGCCGCGCGGATGCCGGTGGCGTCAAACACCGCTGCCAACGTGAGGCCTCGCAGACGCAAGAGCGCACCGGCCAGTATGGGGAGTTGCTCGCTGCTCAGGGCAGACATGTCGGCCTCCAAAAGAATCACAGTAAATCACTATAACCAAGACCAACGCGGCAAGCGGACACTGGATCACCGCGTCTTGTATTGTTATAGTAATTTATAGTGAATCGAAAGAGACCACCATGACTCGCCCCAACAGCCGTCGCCCCATGAGCCGCGCCGCCTACCAAGATCGCGTGGCGGCCTTGAAAGCCGAGCACCCATGGCTGGCCAAGCAGGTGGTGGAGCCCGCCCCTGGTCACTTGGCGGTGCTGGCCCATTTCGTGGGCCAGTGCGAGCTGCTGATGAAGCCGGCCGACTACCGCCACCTGCCGCTGTTTTGCGCCACCAACCAGCGCGACAAGCTCAGCCTGCGGGTGGAACTGGTGGGCGCCAGCATCAACAGAGACAGGGCTTTGTTGGATCTGATCGAAGCTGCCCGGCATGCCGCCCAACAACACTGCCCGGTTTGCTCGGCGCCGGTGATTGGCGGCGATGCGAACGCAGCCCAGGGCGTGCGCTGCAAGCAGCACGAGGCCACCATCGGGCTCTTCGCCGAAGACCTCAAGCGCAATCACAAACTGGCGGTAGCGGCAGGGCTACTCCCGGCCACCACCAAGCCCGAGAAGTCGCTGCGTGGCGAGCCGCTCGATCCGTCCATCGACGATGCCGTTCACGCACTGGTGCAGTCGTTGCCAGACATGAAGCCACCAGCTGCGGCGCCGGCTCAGTCCGTCCCGCAGGCACCTCGGGCAACACCCCAAGTCGCGTTTCTGGACGCCGCAGGCCTGCGCAGCTTTGTCGAGCGCCACCGCTCCAAACCCGACGAAAAGGCCAAGCGGGCCCAGTACATCGCCGAGCGCATTCGTGCCGCTGGCCACGAACGCCGCAAGCTGGGTGAGCTGCCCGATGACTGGTCGCAGCTGATCGAAGACTTCCAGCGCGACTTTCCCAACTTCGCGGAACTGGCCGAGGTACTGCACGACCACTTCGCCCTGCATGCGATGGGCGATGGCCGTGTGGCATGGTCGCCTATCCTGCTGGTCGGCCCTGCCGGGATTGGCAAGACAGAGGCCGCCCGCTGGCTGGCTGCGCGGCTGAGCCTTCCCTTCCGTGTGATCGACATGGCCAGCACCCAGTCCAGCTCGCCGCTGGCCGGGTCGGAATCGTTCTGGTCGAACTCGGAGCCCGGCGTGGTGTTTGAGCTGCTGGCCTACCAGCCGCTGGCCAATCCGGTGATCGTGCTGGACGAGCTCGACAAGACCGACCAGCAACGTCAGTACGACCCACTCGCGGCGCTCTACACCCTGCTGGAACCTCGCAGCGCGCGCGACTTCATCGACCTCTCGATTCGCGACTTCTCCATCGACGCCAGCCACGTGAACTGGATCGCCACGGCCAACAGCATCGAAGGCATCCCGGCGCCGCTGCTGTCGCGCATGACGGTGCTTCAGGTGCAAGCCCCAAATGCAGACCAGGTGGCTCACATCGCCCAACAAATGTACGGCCGCATGAGGGCCGAGAGCCCTTGGGGGTCAGGTTTTGCGCCTACGCTGGACGAGCAGGTGGTGGATAAGCTGAAGAACTTGCCGCCGAGAACCGTGGGGCTGGCGTTGAAGCGTGCGCTGGGACGTGCTGCGCGGGAGGAGCGGGATCACATCCGCGTCGGCGACCTGCCTGACCAAGTCGCCTCAACTAGGAAGCCCCTGGGGTTCTTGGCATAGCGGCCCCAAGAGTTGAACGCCCCGTACGTCTGTGAGCGTTTCAGCGTACCCGCTGCCACCGAGCTGGCATCATCCAAGCCATCCGCGAACGGGTAGTTGATCAATTCAACGCGCAGCTCGTGCCCGCAGATGGCCCCGGCGTACTCAGCCGCCGCACGATCGAGTACAAATCGGAGTACATTTTTTGCGGAGAGCAGGCTAACCAAAGGAAAATCAATTGCTTGCCAATGATATTCTGGTTTAACGTCTGAGCGGCGCCGCGGGCGCCCCTCAGGCGCCCTCTCGCGCGCCCTCTTCCGGCCAGCCGCCGCCCTCCCCCTCTTCGTACAGCTCCAGCGGCAAGCCGTCCGGATCGGCGAAGAAGGTGAAGCGCCGGCCGGTGAACTCATCCATCCGCACCGGCTCCACCGCCACCCCGTGGGCCTGCAGGTGGGCCACCCAGGGCGCCAGCGCGGCCACGCGCAGGGCCAGGTGGCGCAGGCCGCAGGCCTCCGGCCGGGACGGCCGCGGCGGCGGGGCCGGGAACGAGAACAGCTCCAGCGCCGTGCCGTCGGGCAGGGCCAGGTCCAGCTTCCAGGACTGGCGCTCGGCCCGGAAATGCTCGGCCCGCACCGGCAGGCCCAGCACCTTGGTGTAGAAGTGCCGGGAGCGCGCGTAGTCGCTGCAGATCAGCGCCACATGGTGGGTGCCCAGCAGCGGGGGCGGTGGCGCAGCACCGTCCTCAGGCGCCATCGGGCATCTCCAGCGCCTCGGCCGCACCGCGCAGGGCCGGCGAGGTGGTCGACACGATGAGCTGCACCGGGATCTCGCGCAGGTAGGACGCAAAGCGCCCCTTGGCCTCGAAGCGGGCCCGGAAGGGCGAGCGCTCGAAGGCCGCGCCCAGCCGCGGCACGATGCCGCCGCCGATGAACACACCGCCGCGCGCGCCCAGCGTCAGCGCCAGGTCGCCCGCCACCGCGCCCAGCCAGCCGCAGAACAGGTCCAGCACCTGGGTGCAACGCGTGTCGCCGCCCGACTGGGCCGCCTCCACGATGGCCGCCGCCTCCGGAGCGTCCTCCGGCGTTTCCCGCTGGCCCTGGACCCTGCCCAGGGCATGGTGCAAGGCGCGCAGGCCCGGGCCGGACAGCGCGCGCTCGGCCGACACCCGGCCATAGCGCTCCCGCAGCACGGCCACCACCTCGGCTTCCAGGGGCGTTTCGGCCGCCAGGCTCACATGGCCGCCCTCGCCCGCCAGCGGCAGCCAGCGCGAACCCACCGGCAGCAGGCCGGAGACACCCAGGCCGGTGCCCGCGCCCACCAGGCCGATGGGCGCCCCCGGCTGGGCCGGGCCGCCACCCACCTGGCGCAGCTCGTGGGCCGACAACTGCGGCAGCGCCAGCGCCAGCGCGGTGAAGTCGTTGATGACGCGCAGGCGCTCGAAACCCAGGGCCTGGCGCAGCGCCTCGATCGAGAAGGACCAGTGGTGGTTGGTCATCTGCACCCGGTCGCCGGTGACCGGGTTGGCAATGCCCACCGCGGCCAGGGCCGGCACCGGGTGGGCGGTCTCGGCCAGGTAGGCCCGCATCGCGGCCTCCAGGCTGTCGTGCCCGGCACAGGGCAAGGTGCGCACATCCTGCAGCGGCGCACCGGCCGCGGCCTGCCAGGCAAAGCGAGCGTTGGTGCCGCCGACATCCGCCAGCAGGCGGGTTGAATCCATCGCGCTCATGCGCCCTGGGCGTACAGGGGCGTGACCTTGGCGCCGGCGCTGGGAGCGGCCACCTCGATGCGCTGCTCGCTCTGGCCGTCGAACAGATGCACCTCGGCCTCGTTCCAGTCCAGCAGCACATTGCTGCCCACGGGCTGGGCCACCCGGCCCGGCACCCGCAGCACCATGGGGCCCACCGCGGTGTCCACGTAGGCATAGGTCTCGGGCCCGGTGGGCTCGACCATGCGCAGCTGGCCCGGCAGACCGCGGTCGGACAGGCGCAGGGCCTCGGGCCGCAGGCCATACACCACCGACGCCGGGTTGCGCGCGGCCAGGGCCCGGCCGGCGGCCTCGCTCAGCGGCAGGGCCGTGCCCTGCATGCTCAGCGTGCCGCCCATCCATTGGGCCTGGACAAGGTTCATGGCCGGCGAGCCGATGAACTGCGCCACGAAGATGGTGGCCGGGCGGGTGTAGATGTCGTCCGGCGTGCCCAGTTGCTGCAGCACGCCCTCGCGCATCACCGCGATGCGGTCGCCCAGGGTCATGGCCTCCACCTGGTCGTGGGTGACGTAGACCGTGGTGGTGCGGGTGCGCTGGTGCAGCAGCTTGATCTCGGCGCGCATCTCCACGCGCAGCTTGGCGTCCAGGTTGGACAGCGGCTCGTCGAACAGGAACAGCGAGGGGTTGCGCGCCAGGGCCCGGCCCATGGCCACGCGCTGCCGCTGGCCGCCCGAGAGCTGGGCCGGCCGGCGGTCCAGCAGGTGCTCGATCTGCAGCATCTTGGCCACGCGGGCGATGGCCTCCTCGCGCTGGGCCTTGGGCACCTTGCGCATCTCCAGGCCGAAGGCGATGTTCTGCGCCACCGTCATGTTGGGATAGAGCGCATAGCTCTGGAACACCATGGCGATGTCGCGGTCCTTGGGCGAGGCGTGCGTGATGTCGCGGTCGCCCAGCAGGATCTGGCCCGAGGTGGGCGTGTCCAGGCCGGCGATCATCGACAGCAGCGTGGACTTGCCGCAGCCCGAGGGGCCGACAAGGATGAGGAACTCGCCCTGCTCGACGTCGATGTCGATGGACTTGAGGATCTCGTGCGCGCCGTAGCTCTTGCGCACCTGGCGGATGGAGAGGGCTCCCATGTGAATCTTCCTTTCAGCCGGGGCTTCAGCCCTTGACGGCGCCTGCGGTGAGGCCGCGCACGAAGTACTTGCCGGCCACGATGTAGACGAACAGCGTGGGCAGGCCGGCGATCATGGCCGCGGCCATGTCCACGTTGTATTCCTTGACCACGCTGGAGGTGTTGGCGAGGTTGTTCAGGCCGACGGTGATGGGCTTGGTGCCCGCGTCGGAGAACACCACGCCAAAGAGGAAGTCGTTCCAGATCTGGGTGAACTGCCAGATGAAGGTGACCACCAGGATGGGGCCGGACAGCGGCAGCACGATGCGCCAGAAGATGCGCCAGAAGCCCGCGCCGTCCAGCAGCGCGGCCTTGATCAGCTCATCGGGCAGGCCGGCGTAGTAGTTGCGGAAGAACAGCGTGGTGCTGGACAGCCCGCACAGGATGTGCACCAGGGTCAGGCCCCAGATGGAGCTGGCCAGGCCCAGCCAGCCCAGCACCTGGGACATGGGCAGCAGCACCACCTGCAGCGGCATGAAGACGCCGAACAGCATCAGCGCGAACATCAGCTCGCTGCCGCGGAAGCGCCACTTGGTCAGCACGTAGCCGTTGATGGCCCCAAGCGCGGTGGTGATCAGCACGGCCGGCACCACCATCAGCACCGAATTCCAGAAGAAGGGCTTCAGGCCCGAGCAGTCGGTGCCGGTGCAGGCGCCGGACCAGGCCTTGGCCCAGGCCGCGAAGTTGGGCGAGAAGGGCATGGCCAGCAGGCTGCCCTGGCGGATCTCGTCCATGCCCTTGAGCGAGGTCGAGAGCATGACGTAGAGCGGCGCCAGGAAGAACAGCGCCAGCCCCAGCAGCACCGCCCACAGGGCGATGCGCAGGCCGTCGATGCGGGGGGCCGCGGCCGCCGGCAGGGCCGGCGCGGTGAGGGTGGGGGCGCTCATCGGCGGCTCCTCAGTTCGCTGTAGAGGTAGGGCACGACGATGGCGGCGACGGCCGCCAGCATCAGCGTGGCCGAGGCCGCGCCCTGGTTGATCTGGCCGCGGGTGAAGGCCATGGAATACATGAAGGTGGCCGGCAGGTCGGTGGCGTAGCCGGGACCTCCGGCGGTCAGCGCCATCACCAGGTCGAAGCTCTTGATCGCGATGTGCGAGAGCACCATGACGGTGGAGAAGAACACCGGCCGCAGGCTGGGCAGCAGGATGCGCAGGTAGATGCGCGGCATGGAGGCCCCGTCCACCTGGGCGGCCTTGATGATGGATTCGTCGATGCCGCGCAGGCCGGCCAGGAACAGGGCCATCACGAAGCCCGCGCTCTGCCAGATGCCGGCGATCACGATGCAGTAGAGCGCCCGGTCGGGGTTGATCAGCCAGTCGAAGCTGAAGGACGCGAAGCCCCAGCCGCGCACGGTGTGCTCCAACCCCAGACCGGGGTTGAGGATCCATTTCCAGGCCGTGCCGGTGACGATGAAGCTCAGCGCCATCGGGTAGAGGTAGACGGTGCGCAGTACGCCCTCGGCGCGGATCTTCTGGTTGAGCAGCACCGCCAGCAGCACGCCCACGGCCAGCGAGCCGGCGATGAACAGGAAAGCGAAGATCACCAGGTTCCAGGCGGCCACATGGAAGCGGTCGCTGTCGAACAGGGCGCGGTAGGCATCCAGGCCGGCGAACTCGTAGTTGGGCAGCAGCCGGGATTCGCTGACCGACAGGTAGCCGTTCCAGGCGATCAGCCCGTAGATGAACAGGAAGGCGGCAACGAAGGAGGGCGCCAGCACCAGCTTGGGCAGCCAGTCGATGCGCCGGAGGGGGGAAACGGTGCTCATGGTGCGCAGGAAAAAAGAGGACCGAGAAGGGGCCAGCCCGCGGGCCGGCCCCGGTTCAGGTCAACCGCCCCGTCGAGCGGGGCGGGGCCGCACCCATCACTGGGCCTTGGCGGCGGCCACCAGCTTGGTCATGGTGTCCTCCACCGTGGCCTTGTCGCTGTTCCAGAACTGCGAAACCACGTCCTTCATCGCGCCTTCGACGGCCGAGGGGACGGCCATGCCATGGGCGATCGAGGGCACCAGCGTGCCACCCTTGGAGGACTCGACGAAGTCCTTGGACGACTGCTTGGCACAGGCGTCGAACTTGTCCATGTTCATGTTCAGCCGCACCGGGATGGAGCCCTTGTTCAGGTTGAACAGTTCCTGGAAGTCCGGCGACATCAGGGCCGAGGCCAGGTCGCGCTGGGCCTTGGCATTGGCGGCGTTCTTCAGCTGGAACATGGCCAGGCTGTCCACGTTGTAGCTGAAGTCCTTGGCCGAGCCCGGCGAGGCCACGCATTCGAAGTCCTTGCCCGGCGTCTTGCCCGCAGCCAGGAATTCGCCCTTGGCCCAGTCACCCATCAGCTGCATGCCGGCCTCGCCGCGGATGACCATGGCGGTGGCCAGGTTCCAGTCACGCCCCGGGGCGTTCTTGTCGGTGTAGCCCTTGATCTTCTTGAAGGTGGTCAGCACCTCCTTCATGGTGTCGCTCTTGAGCGCCGTCGGGTCCAGCTGCACCAGGGCCTTCTTGTAGAAGGCGGCACCGCCGACGCCCAGGGCCACGTCTTCAAACGTGGTGAAGTCCTGCCAGCTCTGGCCGCCGTGGGCCAGCGGGATCACGCCGGCCTTTTTCAGCGCCTCGGCGGCGGTGAAGAACTCGGCCCAGCTGGTCGGCGGCTTGATGCCGGCCTTCTTGAACACGGCGGTGTTGACCCACAGCCAGTTCACCCGGTGCACGTTCACCGGCGCGGCCACATAGTGACCCTTGTACTTCAGGCCCGCGGCGATCTGCGGCGGCAGCAGCTGGTCCCAGTGCTCGGGGCCGGCCACATCGTCCAGGTTGGTCAGCACGCCTTCACGCGCCCATTCCTGGATGGACGGGCCCTTGATCTGTGCGGCCGCGGGCGGGTTGCCCGAGACCACGCGCGACTTCAGCACCGTCATGGCGGAATCGCCACCGCCACCGGCCACCGCGAAGTCCTTCCAGGTGTGGCCCTTGGCCTTCATCGTGGCGGCCAGGGCCTGCGCGGCCTTGGCCTCGCCGCCGGAAGTCCACCAGTGCAGCACCTCCACTTCGCCCGCACGGGCCACACCGGTCAGCAGGGCCGCGGAAGCGGCCAGGGTCAGAGCGCTCAGGCGCAGCGTGCTGCGCAGGGTCATCGTCTTGTTCATGCTTGCATCCTTCGGGTTGAGACAGCACCAGGCCCAGGGACCGGGTGCCGGGATTCATGTCCTTGCGTCAGTTCACCACCAGACTTCGGCCTGGATGCCGTAGCTGGTGCCACTGGTCTTGCCATCGCCCAGACCGGTCAGGCCATCGGCGCCGGCCGCCGCATTGGCCGCCTGGTTCCATTTGGCACGGGTCACGTAGAAGCGCAATTCGGGACGCTCCCAAAAGCCCTTGCCCGCGCTGATGGTGGGGGCAATCGTGAACTTGGTCAGGTTGGCCGAGGGCTGGCCCTGCGGGCTCACCCGGTCCACGCCCACTTCGGCCAGGATCTTGAAGTTGCGGGTGACCGCGTAACCCACGCGACCGCCCAGGGATTTGACGGTCGCATCGCCCGCGTCGGCCTGCTTCTTCTCGATCATGGCGATCAGCTGGCCGCCCAGGTTCTCGGTGGCCTGGAACTGGTAGCCGTCGACGATGCGCCACTTCTTGACGTCGGAGCCGTCGGTCAGGCTGCCGAAGCCGCCGGCCAGACCAGCCGAGCCCTTGGCGTACTGGAACCACAGGTTGTTGCTGGCGCCGAAGGGCAGCTTGTCCTGGGTGTGACGCAGGCTGAAGCCGGCACCGGACTGGCCGCCGGTGAACTCGCCCTTGGTGGCGGTCAGCAGCAGGTTGATGCTGCCGTTCTCGTTGACCGGCACATCGCGCAGCCAGGCATTCACACGGCTGCCCGGGTTGTCGTTGCCGTTGGCGTCCTTGCTGCTGCTGTCGGCCCGGTAGAAGGCCAGGTCCAGCTTGCCGCCCAGGGCCGGCAGGCTGGCACCGGCGCCGGTGCCGTCGAGCTTCTCGAAGAAGGTGTCGACGATGTGGATGTCGGCGCCGCGGTGGTAGCGCTTGCCGGCCCAGAAGCTGGCCTGCGGCGCGAAGTCCAGGCCGGTGGCCTCGGCCCACATCTGTGCGGTCTCCCACTTGGCGTCGCCCGAATCGCTGGCGTTGCCCTTGTAGATGGTGGGCATGAAGTGGATCTTGTAGGTGTCGCCGCTGTCCTTGCGGGCCACGGTGCCGCTGAACAGGAACTCGCCGTAGAAGTCGCACTCATTGCCCAGGCGGTACTTGAAGTCCGCCCCCGACAGGCCGTAGCAGGCCCGGTTGGCGTTCTTCGAGGTGGCGCCGGGCCCTGCACGGAAATAGCCGTTGGACTCCAGCGAGATCTGGGCATGGGCCCAGCCGGCGGCGGTGGCCAGCAGCAGACCCAGCAGCGGCGCCGGGCGCAAGGAACGTTTCATCGTTGTCTCCTCTTCGTCTTGGTGAGATGCCCCGACGCGGCAGGAGACCCATCGGCCGCCTGTGCTCAGGTGCGGCCGGAGATTAATGTTTTATTAATGTATATGAACTTAAGACAACATCCTATGGACAAATTCCTAACAATTCATTAACCACACGCGGGCCGCCAAGGGCAGCCGCACCCGCACCCGCAGGCCGTGGGGCGGGCGGTCCAGCAGGGTGACCGAGCCGGCGTGGCGCTCGATGATTTCCTTGACGATGGGCAGGCCCAGGCCGCAGCCCAGCCCCTCCTGGGTGCCGCGGTAGAAGCGCTCGAACACCGCCTGGCGCTGGGCCAGCGGGATGCCCGGTCCGGTGTCGTCCACCTCCACCACCGCCTGATCGCCCTCGGCGCGCACCCGCACCGTCACCTCGGCCCCGCGGCCGGCGTAGCGGATGGCGTTGTCGATCACGTTGGACAGCGCCTCGCGCACCAGCAGGGCATGGCCGGTCACGCGCAGGGGCGCGCTGCCGGCGGCCTCCGTTTCGTCGTCGGCCCAGCCCAGGTCCACCCCGGCCTGCAGGGCCCGCGGCACCAACTCGGCCGTCAGCTCCTCGGCCAGGCGGCGCAGGTCGAAGGGGCTGCGGGCCATCACATGGCTGGATTCAGGCTCGGCCCGGGCCAGGGTGAGCAACTGGGTGACCAGGTGGGCGCTGCGGGTGGCACTTTCGTGCACCAGGGTCAGGCGGGCGCGCAGGGAAGGGTCGGTGGCCTCCCGCAGCGCCAGCTCGGTCTGGCTCTTGAGCCCGGCCAGCGGCGTGCGCAGCTGGTGGGCGGCGTCGCTGATGAAGCGCTGCTGCTGGCCCACGCTCTCACGCACGGCCTGCAGCAGCTTGTTCAGCGCGGCGGTCAGGGCCTGCACTTCCTCGGGGGCGCGGCCCAGCTGGATCGAATCCAAGTGGCTGGGCGCACGCGAGATGACGGCCTGGTGCAGGCGCGCCAGCGGCGCCAGCCCGGCCCGCAGGCTGGCCCAGACGATCAGCGACATCAGCAGCACCAGCCCGATCAGCGGCAAGGCGGTGTCGTGCAGGATCTGCCGGGCCAGGATGTCGCGCCCGATGCGGCTCTTGGCCAATTGCACCAGCATGGTCTGCGGCGCATCCGCGTCGCCCCAGGCCAGGTACAGGGCCACCACCCGCACCTGCACCGCACCGTCCTGCTCCTGCAGCGTGGCGTCGTAGAAGCGCGGCTTGTCCAGCACGGGCCCCAGGCCATTGGGCGAGCTGACCTCGGGCGGCGGCTCTGGCAGGCGCTGGTTGCCCAGGATCAGCTGGCCGGGCGGCGCGCTGACCATGTAATAGACCCGGTCGTCGGGATCGGTCTCGATGATGTCGCGCGCCGCCTTGGGAAAGTCGATCAGCAGGCCGCTGCCCATGGGCTTGACCTGGCGGGCCAGCGCCCGCGAGGCCTGGTAGAGGCTGCGGTCCAGCGCCAGGTTGGCGTAGCGGGCCGCCACGGTGTAGGACAGCACCGCCGCCCCCAGCCACAGCACCAGCTGCGGCACCAGCAGCCACAGCAGCAGATAGCGCCGCAGCGAACCGGCCCCGGGCGCCAGCCAGGCCAGCCAGCGCAGGCGGCTGCGGTGCGGGGTGTCAGACATCTTCGAGCAGATAGCCCAGGCCGCGCACGGTGCGGATGCCCAGCCCCGAGTCCTCCAGCTTGCGGCGCAGGCGGTGGATGTAGACCTCCAGCGTGCCCGAGGGCGAACTGGCCGGCTCGGCGGCATCGCCTGCCCAGGCCTGGGCGATCTGCTCCTTGGTCACCACCCGGCCCTTCTGGGTCAGCAGGGCGTCCAGCAGCAGCCACTCGCGCGGGGAAAGCTCCAGCGCCACACCGTCCACGCTGGCTCGGCGGGCCTCGCGGTCGAAGCTCAGCCGGCCGCTGAGCTGCACCGGCGTGCGCCCGTCGGCGGCGCCGGAGAGGCGGGCGCGGCGCAACAGGGCGCGGATGCGCGCCTCCAGCTCCGGGAAGTCGAAGGGTTTGGTGAGGTAGTCGTCGGCCCCGGCGTTCAGGCCGGCCACCCGGCTGTCCAGGCTGTCCAGCGCGGTCAGGATGAGCAGCGGCAGCGTGGGCCGGGCCGCATGCACCCGCTTGAGCACGGTGAGGCCGTCGACCAGCGGCAGGCCCAGGTCGATCACGCCCAGGTCGAAGGGCTGCTTGAGCAGCAGGTACTCGGCCACGGCGCCGTTGTCGGCCACCTCCACCTCGAAGCCGGCAGCGCGCAGGTTGGACGACAGGGCATCGGCCAGGATGGCATCGTCCTCGGCAAGCAACAAACGCATGGAACAAGGCTGCCGTGCAGCATGGGTCGATGAACGCGGAGAATTCTCCCATGAGCCTCACCGACCAGATCCAGCGCACCCTGCCCTCCCTGCCCGCGGCCGAACAGCGGGTGGCCCAGGCCCTGCTGGCCGACCCGCGCGCCGCCTTGGCCCGCACGGTGGCCGAATTGGCCGCCCAGGCGCGGGTCAGCAACCCGACCGTGGTGCGCTTCTGCCGCAGCCTGGGCTTTGCCGGCTGGGCCGACTTCAAACTCAAGCTCGCGGGCAACCTGGGCCAGGGCCTGCCCTATGTGCACCAGTCGGTGGCGCCGGGCGATGGCAGCCGGGCGGTGGTGGACAAGATCGTCGAGCAGGTGCAGCAGACCCTGGCCGACTTCCGCCAGCAGGCCGGGCTGCGCCCGCTGGAACAGGCCAGCCAGGCCCTGGTGCGCACCATCCGGGCCGGGCGCCGCATCGAGTTCTACGGCGTGGGCAACTCGGGCATCGTGGCGCAGGACGCCCAGCACAAGTTCTTCCGCATGGGCTGCCACACGGCCGCCTATGCCGACGGCCACCTGCAGGTGATGGGCGCCACCCTGCTGCTGCCCGAGGACTGCGTGGTGGTGTTCTCCAACTCCGGCCGCAGCCGCGACCTGCTGGACGCCACCGAGCTGGCCCACCAGCAGAAGGCGACCACGGTGGCCATCACCGCCAGCGGTTCGCCCCTGGCCGCCGCGGCCGACATCCACATCGCTGCCGACCACCCCGAGTCCTACGAGGAATACAGCCCCATGGTCTCGCGCCTGCTGCACCTGGTGATCGTGGACATCCTGGCCACCGAAGTGGCGCTGCAACTGGGCCCCGACCTGCCGGCCCGCCTGCACGCCCTCAAGCGCAACCTGCGGGCCAAGCGCTACCGAAACGAGTGAGTCAGGGTTCTCACGGGGTGTAATCGTATTACCATTTTTTATGTAATTTCATTACAATGGCAACTTCCCTGACTGGAACATCGCCATGGACCCTGTCGCTTCCACCTCCGATCCCGACCTGGACCTGTTCATCTTCGGCGCCACCGGCGACCTGTCGGTGCGCAAGCTGCTGCCCGCGCTCTACATGGCCCACCTGCACGGCAATCTGCCGGCCGGGGCCCGCATCCTGGCCGTCGGACGCCAGGCCCTGTCGCGCGAGGGCTTCATCCAGCAGGTGTTGGGCGGCGCGCGCCAGTTCATCGAGGCCCGCGCCCTGCAGGCCGAGGCCTGGGACCGCTTCGAGGCCCTGATCGACTATGTGGCGCTGGACGCCACCCAGGCCGAGGATTTCGTCCGTCTGGCCCGCCACAGCCGCCCCGGCGCCCAGCGGGTGTTCTACCTGGCCACCGCCCCATCGCTGTTCACACGCATCTGCGCGCATCTGGCCGGCGCCGGGCTGGTGGATGCCCAGGCCCGCGTGGTGCTGGAAAAGCCCCTGGGCCACGACATGGCGTCCGCCCGGGCCATCAATGCCGAGGTCGGCCGCTTCTTCGAGGAGCGCCAGATCTTCCGCATCGACCACTACCTGGGCAAGGAAACGGTGCAGAACCTGATGGTGCTGCGCTTCGGCAATGCCATCTTCGAGCCGCTCTGGCGCGCCCCCTTCATCCGCAGCGTGCAGATCACCGTGGCCGAGACGGTGGGCGTGGGCAGCCGCGCCGGCTTTTACGACGGCACCGGCGCCCTGCGCGACATGGTGCAGAACCACCTGCTGCAGATGCTGTGCATCGTCGCGATGGAGCCGCCCGTGTCGCTGGACCCGGACGCCATCCGCGACGAGAAGCTCAAGGTGCTGCGCTCGCTGCGGCCCATGGGCCCGGCCGAGATCGCGCGCGACGTGATCCGCGGCCAGTACACCGCCGGCACGGTGCAGCAGCGGGCCGTGGCCGGCTATCTGCAGGAAGACGGCGTGCCACCCGACAGCCGCACCGAGACCTTCGTCTCGCTCAAGGCCCACATCGACAACTGGCGCTGGGGCAACGTGCCCTTCTTCCTGCGCACCGGCAAATGCCTGGCCGAGCGCTGCTCGGAGATCGTGATCGACTTCGCCGGCCAGCCCTTCTCGCTGTTCCCCGACACCTACCGCAGCGCCGGCAACCGCCTGGTCATCCGCCTGCAACCGGAGGAATCGGTGCAGCTGCAGATCATGGCCAAGGAGCCCGGCAGCGGCATGAAGCGTCGCCCGGTCAGCCTGGACCTGGACCTGCACACCGCCTTCACCGAGCGCCGCGCCGAGGCCTATGAGCGCCTGCTGATCGACGTCATCCGCGGCCGGCTGACCCATTTCATGCGGCACGACGAACTGGAAGCCGCCTGGGCCTGGGTCGAACCCATCCTGCACGGCTGGGCCGCCCAGGGGGATGCCCCCCGGCCCTACGCCGCCGGCACCTGGGGCCCGGCCGCCTCGTCGGCCCTGATGGCCCGCCACGACATGCAATGGTCCGAGGAGGCCTGACGCCATGACCCCCACCGCACGTTCACCCCTGCATCCCCGCATCGCCGAGGTCACCGAGCGCATCCGCGCCCGCAGCCAGGAGCTGCGCCAGGCCTATCTGGACACCGTGGCCCACTGGCAGCGCCAGGGCACCCAGCGCGAGCACATGAGCTGCGCCAACCTGGCCCACACCTTTGCCGCCTCGCCGGCCGACGACAAGCTGGCGATCAAGGCCCTGCGGGCGCCCAACATCGGCATCGTCACGGCCTACAACGACATGCTGTCGGCCCACCAGCCCTACGCCAGCTACCCGGAGCAGATCAAGGCCGCGGCCCGCGCCGCCGGCGGCGTGGCCCAGGTGGCCGGTGGCGTGCCCGCCATGTGCGACGGCATCACCCAGGGCAACGAGGGCATGGAGCTCTCGCTGTTCTCGCGCGACGTGATCGCCATGGCCACCGCGGTGGCCCTGTCGCACCAGACCTTCGACGCGGCGCTGTGCCTGGGCATCTGCGACAAGATCGTGCCGGGCCTGCTGATCGGGGCGCTGCAGTTCGGCCACCTGCCGGTGGTCTTCGTGCCCGCGGGGCCGATGCGCTCGGGCCTGGCCAACGACCGCAAGGCCAAGGTGCGCCAGGACTACGCCCAGGGCAAGGTGAACCGCGCCGCCCTGCTGGAGGCCGAGTCCGCCTCGTACCACAGCGCCGGCACCTGCACCTTCTACGGCACGGCCAACTCCAACCAGATGCTGATGGAGATCATGGGCCTGCAGCTGCCCGGCTCGGCCTTCGTGCCGCCGGACGACCCGCTGCGCGCCGCGCTGACCGACGAGGCCACCCGCCGCGCCCTGGCCATGTCGGCGCAAGGGACCGAGCCCACCGTGCTGGCCCAGATCGTCGACGAGCGCGCCATCGTCAACGGCATCGTCGGCCTGCTGGCCACCGGTGGCTCCACCAACCACACCCTGCACCTGGTGGCCATGGCGCGCGCCGCCGGCCTGCGCATCGACTGGACCGACTTCGCCGAGCTCTCCGAGGTGGTGCCGCTGATGACGCGCATCTACCCCAACGGCACGGCCGACGTGAACCACTTCCACGCCGCCGGCGGCATGGGTTTCCTGATCCGCGAGCTGCTGGACGCGGGCCTGCTGCACCCGGATGTGGCCACCGTGGCCGGCCCCGGTCTGGCCCACTACACCCGCGAGCCCTGGCTGCAGGACGGCCGCCTGGCCTGGCGCGACGCGCCGGCCGACAGCGGCGACCTGGCCGTGCTGCGGCCGGCCCGCGAGCCCTTCAGTGCCGACGGCGGGCTCAAGCTGCTGCAGGGCAACCTGGGCCGCTCAGTCATCAAGGTCTCGGCCGTCAAGCCCGAACACCGCCATGTGCGCGCCCCGGCCGTGGTGGTGGACGACCCGGCCGAGCTGATCGCCCAGTTCAAGGCCGGCCAGTTGGAGCGCGACTTCGTGGCCGTGCTGCGCCACCAGGGCCCGCAGGCCAACGGCATGCCCGAACTGCACACCCTGACCCCGGTGCTGGGCGTGCTGCAGGACCGCGGCTTCCACGTCGCGCTGGTGACCGACGGCCGCATGTCGGGGGCCTCGGGCAAGGTGCCGGCGGCCATCCACCTCAGCCCCGAAGCCCTGGCCGGGGGCGCCATCGCCCGCCTGCGCAGCGGCGACATCATCGAGCTCGATGCCCACGCCGGCCGGCTGGTCGTCGAACTGAGCGATGATGAACTGGCCGCCCGGCCCCTCGAGACGGCGGACCTGTCCGCCCACCAGCGCGGCTGCGGCCGCGAATTGTTCGCCACCTTCCGCCGCCAGGCCTCGCGCGCCGAGGCCGGTGGCAGCGCCCTCTTTCCGGAGATCTGACGTGAGCACTCCCCTGCCCTCCCTGCCTGCGTTCCGCTCCCGTGTCGTGCCCGTGGTGGTGCTGCAGGAGGCCGCCCACGCGGTGCCCCTGGCCCGCGCCCTGCTGGCCGGCGGCATCGACGTGATAGAGATCACCCTGCGCACCCCCTGCGCGCTGGACGCCATCGCGGCCGTGGCGCGTGATGTCCCCGAGATGCAGGTGGGCGCCGGCACCCTGCTCAGCGCCGACGACGTGCGGCGCGCCCAGGACGCAGGCGCCCGCTTCGGCCTGTCGCCCGGCCACAGCCCGAGCCTGCTGCAGGCGGTGGCCGGGGCCGGCCTGCCCTTCGTGCCCGGTGTGATGACCCCCGGCGAGGTGATGGCCGCCCGGGAAGCCGGTTACCAGCTGATGAAACTGTTTCCGGCCACCGTGGCCGGCGGCCTGGACATGCTCAAGGCCCTGGCCTCGCCCTTTGGCGATGTGCGCTTCTGCCCCACCGGCGGCGTCAACCTCGACAACCTGGCAGGCTTTCTGGCGCAGCCCAATGTGGCCCTGGTGGGCGGCTCCTGGCTGGCGCCTTCCGCGGCGCTGCGCGCGGGCGACTGGGACCAGATCACCGCGCTCGCCCGGCAAGCCATCGGTGCCTGCAAGGGCTGAGCCCCCTCCTCGCTCCGGAGGAACATCCCCCGATTGGGGGCTGGGTCGACCGGGACAGCGGTGTTAAGGTGTAAAGGTGCGCAACACATCCCGGGTCCCGGGTGATCGCTGCCTGCCACGCCGCTGTCACGATCGCCGGGCAGGGTTTCCTCTGCCATGTCTTTTCGCCCACCCTTTTCCCCCGCCGATGCCGCTGCCGAGCACGGCGACGCCTCGTGGTTGTTCAGCGAGCCGGCGCAGACGCTCGCCTACACCTCTTCCCGGGTGCTGATCGAAGGGCACCCGGTGCTGCTGGTGGTGCACAGCCGGGATGGCGACTGGCAGTTTCTGCACGGCCCCGTCGATGAGGACGACCACTGCCGCATCGTGACGCTGGGTCGCGCCGTGTCGCGAGACCCTTCCTTGCTGCTGGTGGCCGATCTGCCGCGCGGCTGGCGGGCCTATCGCAGCATGGCCGACGGCCTCTGGTTCCGCGACCCCTCCGACCTGCCCCTGCCCGAACCGGTCCGGCGCCGCGACGCGCCGCGCGGCTGGACGCATTGGCTGGCCAACTCCAGCCTGCCCAGCCCCTGGCTCTGGAAGTGAGCCCGGGCTTTTCGTAAGCGCCTGTTTCACCTGCCCCGCGGCCCACATCCGGCCCGGAGTGCGGCGGGCACAATGGCGCGCAACGAACAGGGAGCACCACAAGAATGGATTTGGAAGACCTGCTGGCCCCGATCTCCGAGGCTGCGCCGGGTGGCTCGGACATGTCCCTCTCGCCGGAGGTCGACGCCATCCAGGAACTGCGGCGGCAAGACGACCCCACCCTGGACCAGGGCGAGTGGGTGGCCCACCTCAAGGTGGCCGACTGGCCCGGCGTGGCCCGCGCCTGCGAGCAGTTGCTGCGCCAGCAAAGCAAGGATCTGCGGGTGGCCGGCTGGTACGCCGAAGCCCTGGCGCACACCCAGGGCTTCGAAGGGCTGGCTCGGGGCGTGACCCTGTGCGCCCAGCTGCTGGAGCGCTTCTGGAACGATCTGCACCCGTTCATCGAGGACGGCGACCTGGAACCCCGCGTGGGCAATCTGCGCTGGCTCAGCAGCAAGGTGGAGGAGCAGGCGCGCCGCATCTCCCTGCTGCCCCGCGCCGCCCTGGGCGGCCGTCCGGTGAGCCTGCTGGATGTCGAGGCGGCCCGGGCGCGCCGCCTGGCTGGCGAGCCGGAGCCCGCCGCCAACGCCAACCCGGCCGAGGCCCCACCGGGACTCGACGCCATCGTCCGCGGTCTGGCCCAGGCCGGCTTGCGTGCCCACGAAGCACAGCTGGAGGCCGTGGCCTCGGCCGTGGCGGCCTGGGCGCGGCTGACAAGCCTCGCCGACCAGGCCCTGGGCGCGGAAGCCCCGTCCTTTGCCGATGCCCGGCGCGCGCTGGAGAGTGCGCAGGACGCGCTGCAGCGCCTGGCCCGGGATGCCGGCCTGAACGGGCCTGGCGCCGCGGCCGCGGAAACCCCGGTGCCGGGGGCGGACGACGCGCCGTCCCCCCTGTCGGCGCCGGCGCCCCTGCAGCGGGCGGTGGCCGGCCCCATCCAGTCGCGGGCCCAAGCCTTGGAGCAGTTGCGCCAGGTGGCGGAGTACTTCCGCGTCACCGAGCCCCACAGCCCGGTGGCCTACCTGGCCGACAAGGCCGCCCGCTGGGGCACCATGCCGCTGCACGACTGGCTGCGCACCGTGGTCAAGGATCAGGGCGCCCTGGCCCATGTCGAGGAGTTGCTGGGGGTGGAGCGCCGGGACGAGCCCGGCTACTGAATACCCCTCAGGTGCGGGAGGCCGGAGGTCTCTCAGGCCAGCACGCGGAACTCGATGCGCCGGTTGCGGGCACGGCCCTCGGGGCTCTGGTTGTCCGCCACCGGCCGGTCCGGGCCGGCCCCGGAGGTGACGATGTCGGCCGCCGAGATGCCCTTGCTCACCAGGTAGTCCTTGACCGCCCGGGCCCGCGCCTCGGACAGGGTCACATTGGCCTCGCGGGCGCCCTGGTCATCCGTGTGGCCGATCACCTCGAAGCGTCGCCCCTGCATCTTCTGCAGCAGGGGCAGCAGTTCCTCCAGCACCGCCACGCCACGCGCGGTCAGCTGGGCGTTGCCCGGCTCGAACTCGATGGTGCGCCGGGTCAGCACATCGTCCAGCGCCGCCTGGCCGGTGCCGCCGACCGTCAGGCCGTCGCGCACCGCGTAGGTGGGGTTGTTCAGCTGGGTGGCCAGGGTGCTGACCAACTGCTGGTGCGTGGCTTCACTGTCCACCTGCCCGGTGAGCTCCAGCGTGTTGCCGGTCACGCGCAGCTGACCATTGCTGACCTTCTTGAGCTCGGGCGTGAGGACGCGCTGCACATGCTCCAGCCATTGGGGCGGCGCCACCAGGTGGTCCACTCCCAGCTGGTCCACCACCCGGTCGGCGCCGTACAGCTCGCGCGCGCGGGCCAGCAGCGCCGCCTTGGTCGCCTGGTCCGGCACCACGCCGGCCAGCACCACCTTCGCAGGCGGGGCGGCTTCGGCCGCCCAGCCCAGGGTGCCCACCCCGACCAGCGACACGCACAGCACTGGCCAGATCCACCGGGGCATCCGAATCCACGACGAGTTCATCTCATTCCCCCAGAAAACATTCCTTGAAGGTCGCCACGGCCTGCGCCAGCGACAACTGCGGCTGGCGCAGGTAGCTGGAGAGCTTGCGCATGGCGAAGCCCTCATCCAGCTGGCCATCGACCCAGTCGGGCGCCACCAGTGGCACCCGCAGTTCCTCGGCCTTGAGCTTGTCCAGCATGACCTGCAGCGCCGATGCCGAGGCCCCGGCAAAACCCACCGACAGACAGGCGCCCCCGCCAGCGTCCTGCCCGAAGTGCAGCGAGAGCTCGAAATTCCCGCGGGAGACGAAGGGCGCGATCAGCCCCAACCAGAAGCTGGCCACCGGTGCGCGGTAGAGCGGATCGTCCGGCAGCGGCAGGCTCAGCCCCCGGTCCAGGCTGGACACGCCGCTGGCGGGCACCGGCTGCAGCAGCAGGCCCAGGGCCACCATGGCGCGGTGCAGGTCCATGGTGGGATGCCCCCCCCTGCGCAACAGCGCCTCCAGCGCACCCAGCGTCTGGTCTTCGAGGAAGTCCTGCCAGCCGGCCTGCTGTCCGGCGGCATCGACCACCAGCTGCCATTCGCGCTGGGCCGCCTCGGCCAGGTGACGCACCGGCTCGGCATGGTCATGCGCCGCCCGGCACAACTGCTCCAGATCGCCCCACAGGCGCTCCAGCAGCAGCGGGATCAGCACCCACTGACCCGCTGCGCCATCCATGTCGATGGCGCCCGTGAGCACGAAGGGGTAGCGTCGGCCCGACAGATCGGTGCTGGGCTGCAGGTAGCCCACCAGCATGGCCCGGCCCTGCACCCCGAACAGTGCAAAGGGCGTGCCCTTGGCCTGGTCGTAGATCTGCTTCCAGCGGCTGTCGGTGGCCATCAGGTCCAGCCCCTGGGCCAGCCACTGGTCCAGACGCTGGGTCAGCAAGCCCTGCTGGTTGCTGCGCAGGAAGTCGCCATGGCCGGGCAGCTTGCCGAACCAGGCCAGGGTGACCGGAAACGCACGCACGCTCACGGAGCCACCCCCGCCTTGGCCACCGTCGCCTCGGCCGGTGCCGTACCGGCCACCAGGGCAGGCAGGCTCAGCCCGCGCAGGCCCTTGCCGCGGGCGGCGCCGCTGCTGCCCGTGGCCTGTGCCGCGCCAGGCATGGTGATGGCCCGGTAATGGAGGGTGATGGCGTTGCGGCCCTCGCCCCAGCGCAGTTCGCGCACGCCATCGGGCAGCTTGTTCACCTGGGCCGCCGCGATCAGGCGCTCGAAGCCGTAGGCGCCCGGCGCGCTGAAGACCTCGACGGTCCGGTTGTCCAGCGTGACACCGGAGATCCGAACCCCGGGCGTACCGCCCGGGTTGGGCCAGACGAAGCTGGCCCACTGCGCCGTGCCGTTGCGGTAGCGCAGGGTCTGGCCGTCGATCTCCACCGTGTACTCCAGGAAGCCGGGCGCCCCCATGGGCATGAGCTGGAAGGCGCTCTGCGCCGACCCGGCCGTGGCACCGGCCGTGGCCGCCGCGGCGCCGCCTTCGGCCCCGTCCAGCGCGGCCACCCAGGCCGGGAAGCCGTCCACGAACTCGGGACGCAGACGCAGGCCCTGCTCGGCCCACTGGCGGGCGGTGATGGCGTCACCCCGGCGGTTCACCAGGGGCCCCAGCGACTCGCTGGCGAACTTGGCCACCGCGCCGGAGGGCCCGAACACCCGCGCCACCTCGGTGGCACTGGCCTCGATGCGCGAACTGGTGTCGAAGGGGTACTTGCCCGCCAGGTTCTGCTGGAAGGGCTGCAGCACCTGGGCGGTCCACAGGCGGTTCAGCTCGGTTTCGGCCGGGGGCACCAGCACGGCAAAGGACTGCATCAGGGGCCGCACCAGCATGGGCTTGAGCGTGGCCTTGGCCGAGTCGGTGGCGCCGGTGAACATCTGTTCGTCGACATACTTCAGCGCATCGGCCAGCTCGGAGCCGCTGCCCGACAGGGTGGCGGCCATCAGCTCGCGCGAGGCCGGGCCCGGATCGCCCTGGCTCTTCATCTGATTGAAGCGCGTGCGTAGCTTGCTGAGCGATTGCAGATAGCCATCGATCGGCGCCGCCCCACCGTCACGGGCGTCCATCCAGCGCGCCAGCACCGCGAACTCGCGGCCCACCGGCCCCATCGGGATGCCCTGCTCGCCACCGGCCACATCGACCTTGAACTCGACGCGCGAGGGCGCCATGCGCAGCACGCTCTGCTTGAACCACTCGACAAAGCCCTGCCGCGTCTTGGCCAGGCGCTCGTTGAGGATGGACGGGTTGTCCCAGGAGGTCTGGTCGTAGAGCACGGTGAGCAGCTTGCGGATGGGCGAGTCGGCCTTGTCGCCCAGGCGGTTCATGTGGTTGACCGCCGCGTCGAAGCTGTTGAAGTCGGCCACCGTGATGCCCTGGATGAAGCGCTGCCACTCGACCACGTACTCGTTCTTGTAGCGCTCGGTCAGCTTGCGACGGATGTCCTCCGGGCTGCCCTGCAGCGACAGGTCATCACGGGTGTCGGTCTTGAGCACCCAGTCCACGCTCTGCAGCTCATGCTCGGCGGCCTGCTGGAAGGCCTCGTTGACATAGCCCTGCCAGGCCTCGCGGGTGAAGGTGCCCGACACCACCTGGCTGCCCAGCACGGTGTCCTTGCCGGTGTCGCCCACGATGCGGGCCACCGTCATCGGCGGGAAGCGGGTGGAGGCACGTGCCTTGACCTCGGCGTAGACGCGCTCCAGCGCGGGCGCCCCCTGCACCACGCGGCGCAGGTTCTCGCGGGTCTGGTCCACCAGGCTGAAGTTGTTGTCCAGCACCGGGTAGGCCGGGTCGTTCAGGTTGGCCATCGAGAAACTGACCATGCGCTCCGCGCTGCGCATCATCTGTTCGCGCGGCAGGTTGCCGCGGTTGTCCTCCAGCCAGCTGCGCCAGAAGCGGGTGATCTGGTCGGTCAGGTGGCCGGCGTCCATGCGCTGGCGCTCGGCCAGCATGAGGTAGGTCTTCAAGGCTTTGTAGGCATCTTCCACATCCGTGGTGGAAGCCTGCACATAGCGTGAGGGCGCGGCCACCGCGGCGGAACCGCTGCCCGCGGCGCTGGCCGCGGCCTGGGCCGCCGACGCCGACAGCGCCACCGGCTGGACGCCAGCCTCCACCGCCTTGATCGGCTTGAGCTCGGCCGCGTGGCGGTTCACCTCGCCGAGATAGCCTTCAATGGCCTGGGACACCGGCTTGAGCATCAGCTCGCGCACCCCGTGGAAGTATTCGCTGCGCAGCTTGCGCTCCAGGACCTGGCCCTGGTAGAGGCCCAGGCCCACCGACCAGGGATGGCTATCGCGCCAGGCATCGAGCTGCTCGACCCGGTTCTGCAGCAGCTCCATGGCCTGCAGACGGGACGCCAGATCGGTCTGCCCCTGCTGCAGCTTGACCGCCTTGTCCAGGTCGGCCTGGACGTTCTGCACCAGCTGGCGGTTGCCCACATAGGACCAGCTCCAGCCCGCCAGAGCCAGCGCCAGCACCCCCACGCCCCCGGCGAAAGTGGCGATGCGCAGGCGGACCTTGGCCTTGCTGGCATGCTGCCGCACCAGCTGCCGGTCGGCGAACAGCACCTTGGAGAAGAGGTCCTTGAGGAAGAAGCCGTTCTCCGTCTGCACCGGCGCAGGCGCCGGGCCGGACGGCGCCCCGAGGCCGAAGCGCTGGGCCACGCCATTGCGGGCGCGGTCGCCCACCACGCCCTGCTGCACCGCGCTGGTGAAGTAGAAGCCACGGAACACCGGCCGGTACTGGTAGGGGTTGTCCTCGAACAGGGTGGCCACGAAGCTGCGCAGCACGTTCTGCATGGCCGCGAACTCGAGCGGGAAGGCGAGCACGGCCGGCGACAGCGGCCGGCCCCGGTTCAGGGCCATGCGGGCCATGGCCAGTTCGCGCAACCCATCCTGCAGCTCGTCGAAGTGGGCATCGAACTGCTCGACCGCATCCACCGGTGCGTCCGGCCGGTAGGCCAGCGTGGCCCCCCAGACCCGCTCGCGCTCCTTCGCATCCTGGTCCTCGAAGAAGTCCACGAAGC
Organism: Ideonella dechloratans; assembly: GCF_021049305.1. Taxonomy (GTDB): domain Bacteria; phylum Pseudomonadota; class Gammaproteobacteria; order Burkholderiales; family Burkholderiaceae_C; genus Ideonella; species Ideonella dechloratans. Next base: position 1,070,144 of record NZ_CP088081.1, on the reverse strand, counting down.
CGGGAATCAGGTCGGCCTTGGTGAACACCACATAGACCGGCGCGAACACCTCCAGGCTCTCCGTGAGCTCCTGCACGCGCTGGCGCAGGCTCTTGGCCAGGCGGATCACCGCATCGGGCTTGGCCTCGATCAGCTCGGCCAGGCTGGCCGCGATCAGGATGCCGTTGATCGGGGCCTTGGGCCGGTTGCGCTTGAGCATGCCCAGAAAGCTGAGCCACTCGCCACGGTCCTCCTCGTGCACCGCATAGCGGCCGGCCGTGTCGATCAGGATGCCTTCGCTGGTGAAGAACCAGTCGCAGTTGCGTGTGCCACCGATGCCGCGCAGGATGTTGTCGGTGCCGCGGGCGAAGGGAAAGTGCAGGCCCGACTGGACGATGGCCGTGCTCTTGCCGGCCGCCGGGTTGCCGATGACCATGTACCAGGGCAGCTCATAGAGTGCGGCCTGCCCGGTGGTCTGCCCCAGCTTGGAGGTCTTGATGGTCTTGAGGGCCTCCACCAGACGTTCGCGGATGACCGCGGTCTCCGTGCCCTCCTTGCCACCGCGCCCCGCGCGGTCCGCTTCGCCCAGCGTGCTTTCGAGCTCCTGCTCCATGCGCCGGGCCGCACGTCGTGCGCGCCAACGGCGCACGGTCCAGACGAGCACCACCGTCAGCAGCACCAGCCCGAACACGATGGCCGCCAGCGTCAGCCCCCACTGGAGCGCATCCGCCCCGAGGAACAGGAAGGCCGCCAGAGCCGCCAGCCCGAGCACCCCCAGGACCCGCGGGTCCAGCAGCAGTTGAAGAAATCGATTCATGGTCAGACCGGTCAAGCAAAAGGGCAGACAGTGGGGCGCCGCAGGCGCTCAGGAGGCGGCATCGGCGACGGCCTCGCGGGGAAGATCGAGATGGGCCGCCAGCCGCCAATGCCGGTCGCCGACCGACAGGGCCAGCACCGGTCCGGGGCCTTGCCCGGCCCAGGCTGCGGCCAAGGCCAGGGTGGTCAGCGGCGAAGCGCCGCCCAGATGACCGGACAGCGTCCCCAGCAGACGCATGTCCTCGGCGGGCTCCAGCTGCGGCAGCCGACTCAGGGAGACGGCGAACAACTCGGTGGCGCGGGCGGTGTGCTGGTCCGAGTCGCTCATCAGCGCGCACAGGGCTTCGGGGGCCTGCGCGGACTGGGTCAGCAGGCTCTCTACCGCCTGCGACAGCTCGCGGGCCCGGGTGCGGCCCGGCGCATCGATGGACTGCTCGCGGCGTACCGCCTGCACACGGCAGGCCTGCACCGGCGCAGCGTCCTCGGGCAGAGGCCAGGCGCGGGTGGCCCAGAGCACGGCCGCCGCCCCTTCGCCGGGCATCACGCCGCGTGGCTGACGCTCGCTCTGGAACAGCCGCTGCTCGCGCAGCAGGCGATCCACCGCGGGGGTGTCCAGATCGCTGTGACAGGCCAGGGTCAGCACCAGGTCGTCGCAAGATTGACGCTGCAGGGTCTCCAGCAGCTTGTCGGCCGCGACCAGCAGTGCCACGCCATCGCCGGCGACCTCCTGGACCATCCAGCTGGCGGCAGGAACCGCGTCGCCCGCGCCCACCTGCAGACGCAGCCGCAGCCAATCCAGGGCCTGCGCGCGCGCGGGCTCGTTCCAATGCGCCGGCCAATGCACCAGCACCCGCACCCGGTGGGCCGGCTCGGCGGGCACAGCGGAAGGCAGACCGGGCTGGAAACGCGACGCCCAGAAGCCCCAGCTGGCAGACAGCCCATCGATCACCGGCGCCAAAGCGGACAAGGCCCTCAGGGCTGCCGCGTCGAACAACTGCGGCTGGGACAGTTCGACGGCCACCGCGTCCGGATCCAGCGTGGCGCACCGGGCACTGAGTACCGGCAGGCCCTGGTCATCCCGCAGCAGGGGGTCGGGCATGGGACGGGGCGCGCCCGCGGCGATGGCGTCGAGCGCCTCTTCGGGACTGCCGCCCACGGCCAGCTGCACCCATTGCCCCAGCACGTGCCAGCGCTGGGACGCCGCGCCGGGGGCCGCATCGGCCGCCGGCTGCGGCGCGGTGGCTGTGGCCTGGTCCGACCCTCCCTGCGCCTGCTTGCGCACGGCGGCGCCCCAGGCCCAACGCCCGGCGACCAGCAGCCCCATCACCACCAGCGGCAGGGCCACCAGGTACATCCACAGATCGGCCGCCGCGACATCGCGCGGCTGCGAACGCCAGTGCCACAGCACGGCAATCCAGACCACGCAGGTGACGGCCACCAGCCAGGCCAGGCCCTTGAACCAGTACTTCATCTCACACGACCTCCAGGCCGGCGCGGTTGCGCACGGCCGGACTTCAGTCCGTACTGACCGCCTGACTCGAGATCAGGGTGGCCCCACAGGCCGTGGTGTCCCCATGGCGCGCGGCGGGCTTGCCGTCGATCAGGCAGCTGGGATCGCCGGTGGCAATCACGGTGGTGCCGCCATGGCCCCGCTTGGGACAGCTCACCTTGTCGCCCACGCGCGCGATGGGCTTTCCCCCGGTGGTCGTGGACGGGGCTCCTTCGAGCACCGTCCCGCCGTGGCTGGTTGTGTCACCCACGACGATGAATGGTCTGGACATCGATCCTCCTGATGGCGTCGTTGTCGACGCTCATATCGATTGAGCGGTGAGAACTCACGATGGCTCGGCGGCGCTGCCACCCCCTGGGCCCACAGCACGCAGCACGCCGGGACGCCTCAACTCGACATGTCCCAGATCGCGCAGACGCCGCCAGCTGCCGCCCCAGGTCATGCCCAACGAGGCGGCAACCTCACCGTAAAGCTCGTAACCGCGCGCCACCCATGGGTCGCGCTCCGAGATGGCCACCTTGCCGTCGCGCATGAAGGCGCAGTCGGCAGCCAGCCCGTACTGATGGTAGCTGGCACCTGCCACCGCCAAGGTAACGGTCGGACCCAGGGCCGCCAGCTGGGCTTGACGCTGTGGACTGCGGTATCCCTCCACCAGCACCATCGTGTATCCGTAACGCGCTTCCATCACCCGAAACACCTGGAGCAACCTCTGTCGGAAGTCGCCGTCCAGCAGCTCCCATTGCCGGCTCGCCTGCTGAGCCAGCGGATGCCATTCGTTGACCTCCGGCGTCGAAAAAAGGACGGGCGGCAGCGGCGGCGGCGGCACAAGCTGTTCCCCCTGTAACAACATTGCTACATGCTCATCCACATCCTGAGCGACGGTGTGGTCGTAGCTGTCGACGCGATGCGACAGCCGCCACCACACGGCGGCGCCCGGCAAGAGCAGCAAGGCCAGAAGAGACAGCGCGAGCAGCTGTCTTCGGCGCCAGGCCATCCCGCCCCAGCGGCCCATCTCCTGGCCCAGCAGAACGCCCGCGGCGCCGGTTCGCGCCCGCAGGGCTTCGCCCGTGGAAGTCCCCTGGCGCTGCAGTTGGAGCGCCGAGGCCCCCAGCCGCTGCGACAGGTGCTGGCGCAGGTCAGGAAAGAAGACCAGGGCCGCGACGGCGACAGCCAGCAGGAACAGCGATGCGAGGAGGAACAGCATGTGAAGGACGGCATCCCCCCGGCCGACGGGGCGGGGGACGCGGGCCATTCTGCTTTCACTTGCGTACAAAGTGGATCACCCAAAAGGTGGGGTGGTCCATAGAATGAGCTTGCCAAAATGCGCCGGGCCATGCGAGCCTCGCCCGATATGGATTCGTCATCACAAGATCACGGGGTGAGCCGGCCAGAGGCTCGCCCCAGTTTGCTTTCCCCCTCTGCTGCGCCGGCCTCTGCACCGGGTGTGCGTCTGCTCGACGCGATCCATCCGCAGGCCCATGCCGCGGCAGTCACTGCGGGCAAGCCGCGCGCCAAGACGATGTGGCTTTGGGGCCTGACCGGGATGGCATTGCTCGGTGGTGTGAGCTTCTGGCTCGCCTCCGCCGGGTCTTCCGGCGAGTCCTCTGCGCCTCGGCTGGCCCGGGCCACCCCCGCGCCGCCGCCGGCGTCGCAGCCGGCCAGCGCCCAGACACAGGCGATCGCCGACGCCTCGGCGGCATCCCAGCCCTCCACTGCCGTCACGCCGGCGCAGATCGTCGCGATGGCCGAGCCGCAGCCGGCCCCGCCGCGTCCCGGCGCGGACGTGCCGACGAACACCGCCACCGCGGCTCGCGCCCTGGCCGAAGACTCGTTGGCCGAGCGTGCCCCCGCCCCGGAGACCCAGGCCAACCCGACGGCCCACAAGTCCACGGTGAAGACATCCCCGACCAGGAAGCCCGCCAAGACGAGCGCAGGCCAGCGGTCTGCCGAGTCGGGCAGCGGCGTGGCCAGGGCGAAGTCCAAGGCAGCGCGCCAGCGCAGCGAGCCGGATCCCGACGCGGACGTGGTGGCCGCCATCATGGCCGGTATGGACCGGCAGGCCGCCGCAGCGGCCAAATCGGCCCAGGCGGCGTCTCAGCCCGGGACGCGCCAGCCCTGAGCGGGTCCGCTCAGATCGACATCCGCTGCCGGGCGCCCTCGGCTTCCATGTCGGCACCGCGGCCGCGCTGGACGATCTCGCCGCGTTCCATCACCAGGTACTGATCGGCCAGCTCGGCGGCGAAGTCGTAGTACTGCTCCACCAGCACGATGGCCATGTCGCCACGGTCGGCCAGCATGCGGATGACCCGGCCGATGTCCTTGATGATGCTGGGCTGGATGCCCTCGGTGGGCTCGTCCAGGATCAGCAGCTTGGGCCCGGCCGCCAGGGCACGGGCGATGGCCAGCTGCTGCTGCTGACCACCGGAGAGGTCGCCCCCGCGGCGGTGCAGGAACTGCTTCAGGATGGGAAACAGCTCGAAGAGCTCGGCCGGGATGGGCGTGCCGCCCGGCTTGTAGGCCAGGCCCATGCGCAGGTTTTCCTCCACCGTGAGCCGGCCGAAGATCTCGCGCCCCTGCGGCACGTAGCCCACGCCCTTGCGCACCCGCTCGTAGGGCGTGTCATGGGTGATGTCCTGGCCATCCAGGTGGATGGCGCCGGTCTTGATCGGCACCACCCCCATCAGGCTCTTGAGCAGCGTGGTCTTGCCCACGCCGTTGCGGCCCAGCACCACCGTCACCTCGCCCAGCCTGGCCTCGAAGCTCAGGCCGCGCAGGATGTGGCTGCCGCCGTAGTACTGGTTCAGTCCCTCGACCTTCAGCATCGTGTGATTCCTTGTGTGTGCTGCTCAGCGGCCCAGGTAGACCTCGACGACCTTCTCATCGGCCTGCACCTCGGACAGCAGGCCCTCGGCCAGCACGCTGCCCTCGTGCAGCACGGTGACCGTCTTGCGTCCCTCGGTCAGCTCGTCGACGAACTTCATGTCGTGCTCGACCACCACCAGCGAGTGCTTGCCCTCCAGGCTGAGGAAGAGCTCGGCGGTGCGCTCGGTCTCCTCATCGGTCATGCCGGCCACCGGCTCGTCCAGCAACAGCAGCTTGGGGTCCTGCATCAGCAGCATGCCGATCTCCAGCCACTGCTTCTGGCCATGGCTGAGCAGACCGGCGGTGCGCTGGGCCTGCGGCAGCAGATGGATGAGCTGCAGGGTCTCGGCAATGCGGTCCAGCTGGGCGCCGCTCAGGCGGGCGAACAGGCCGGCCCGGGCCCGGCGGTCGGCCTTGAGCGCCAGCTCCAGGTTCTCGAAGACCGAGAGCTCCTCGAACACGGTGGGCTTCTGGAACTTGCGGCCGATGCCGATCTGGGCGATCTCGTTCTCGCGCAGACGCAGCAGGTCGATGTTGGAGCCGAAGGACGCCGTGCCCAGGTCGGGCCGGGTCTTTCCGGTGATGACGTCCATCATGGTCGTCTTGCCCGCGCCATTGGGGCCGATGATGCAGCGCAGCTCGCCCACGTTGACCGCCAGACTGAGCTTGTTGAGTGCCCGGAAGCCATCGAAGCTCACGGTGATGCCGTCCAGGTACAGCGCCACGCCATGGGCGAAATCCGGCTCGGCCCCGTTCAGCACGCGGCCGAAACTGGCCTCGCGGTCGCCCGAGGACGCCGTCTGCATCAGGGTGTCGTGTTCGGCCACGCGCCGGGCGCCGGCCTCCATCAGATCGGGGGTCATGCGCGCTCCTCCTTCTTGCGGCCAGTCAGCTTGGCGGCCAGGCCCACGATGCCGTTGGGCAGGAACAGCGTGACGGCGATGAACAGGGCCCCCAGGAAGTAGAGCCAGAACTCCGGGAAGACCTGGGTGAACCAGCTCTTGGCGCCGTTGACGAAGAAGGCGCCGACGATGGGGCCGATCAGGCTGGCCCGTCCGCCCACGGCCGCCCAGATGGCGATCTCGATCGAGGCCGCGGGGCTCATCTCGCTGGGGTTGATGATGCCCACCTGCGGCACGTAGAGCGCCCCGGCCACGCCGCACATCACCGCCGACAGGGTCCAGATGGCCAGCTTGTAGGCCAGTGGGTTGTAGCCGGTGAACATGACGCGGCTCTCGGCATCCCGGATGGCCTGCAGCACGCGGCCGAACTTGCTGTTCACGATCCAGCGGGCCATCAGGTAGAAGCCGATCAGCGTCAGGCCGGTCAGCACGAACAGCACCATGCGGGTGGAAGGCTGGGCGATGGGAATGCCCAGGATGCGCTTGAAGTCGGTGAAGCCGTTGTTGCCGCCGAAGCCCGTCTCGTTGCGGAAGAACAGCAGCATCGCCGCGAAGGTCATGGCCTGCGTGATGATGCTGAAGTACACGCCCTTGATGCGGCTGCGGAAGGCGAAGAAGCCGAAGACGAAGGCCAGCAGACCGGGCACCAGCAGCACCAGCAGCAGCTGGGCGACAAAGCTGTCGGACACCGCCCAGTGCCAGGGCAGCGTCTTCCAGTCGAGGAAGACCATGAAGTCCGGCAGATCGCTCTGGTAGTTGCCGTCGCGGCCGATCTGGCGCATCAGGTACATGCCCATGGCGTAGCCACCCAGCGCGAAGAACACGCCATGGCCCAGCGACAGGATGCCGGTGTAGCCCCAGATCAGGTCCATGGCCAGGGCACAGATGGCGTAGCACATGATCTTGCCGACCAGGGCCACGGCATAGTCGCTCAGGTGCAGCGGGCTGCCCTCGGGTACCAGCAGGTTCAGCACGGGCACCAGCACGGCCACCAGCGCGGTGGCTGCGGCCACCGCCGTCCAGCCGGCCGTGCCCAGCAGCAGACCACGCCGCGGCGTGGGAAGAGAGGAAAGGGGGGAGGAGCTCATGCGTTCTCAAGCCTCTGCACTGCGGCCCTTCATCGCGAACAGCCCCTGGGGCCGCTTCTGGATGAAGACGACGATGACGACCAGCACCATGATCTTGGCGAGCACGGCACCGGCCCAGCCCTCCAGGAACTTGTTCAGCACACCCAGGCCCAGGGCGGCGTAGACGGTGCCGGCCAGCTGCCCGACCCCGCCCAGCACCACCACCATGAACGAGTCCACGATGTAGCCCTGGCCCAGATCGGGGCCGACATTGCCGACCTGGCTGAGCGCGCAGCCGGCCAGGCCGGCAATGCCTGCACCCAGGCTGAAGGCATAGGTGTCGATGCGGGCCGTGTTGACGCCCATGCAGGCCGCCATGCGGCGGTTCTGCGTCACGCCACGCACGAACAGGCCCAGCCGGGTCTTGGCGATCAGCAGCGCCACGCCACCCAGCACCAGGAAGGCGAAGGCGATGATGGCGATGCGGTTGTAGGGCAGCGTCAGGTTGCTCATGACGTCGATGCCGCCGGACAGCCAGGCCGGGTTCTCCACCGGCACGTTCTGCGCCCCGAAGAGGCTGCGCACGCCCTGCATCAGCACCAGCGAGATGCCCCAGGTGGCCAGCAGCGTCTCCAGCGGGCGGCCATAGAGCCAGCGGATGACCAGGCGCTCCAGCACCGCGCCCACGGCGGCCGCGGCCAGGAAGGCGGCCGGCACCGCCAGCCAGAGGTAGTAGTCCACCGCACCCGGCGCGTAGGCCTTGAAGAGGTTCTGCACCACATAGGTGGCGTAGGCGCCGATCATCATCAGTTCGCCGTGGGCCATGTTGATCACGCCCATCAGGCCGTAGGTGATGGCCAGGCCCAGGGCCACCAGCAGCAGGATGCTGCCCAGGCTCAGGCCGGTGAACAGCACGCCCAGGCGCTCGCCCCAGGCGAGCCGGGCCGACACCTTGTCCAGCGAGGCCAGCAGCGCGCCGCGCACCTCGGGATCGGTCTCGGCGCCGGGCGCCAGGCGTTCCTGCAGGAGGCTCTTGACCTGGGTACGCCCGCTGGCCCCCAGCAAGCGCACGGCCTCCAGCCGCTGGGCCTTGTCCGGTGCGGCCACCAGGATGGACGCCTTCATGCGGCCCAGCACCTCCTGCAGCTCGGGGTCCTTCTCGGCCGACAACGCCTTGTCGATCAGGGGCAGCTGGGTCATCTCCAGCGTCTGCTTGCCCAGGGCCGCGACAGCCTCCCGGCGCACCGCCAGATCGGGCGAGAGCAGTTGGGCTGCGGCCTGGGCCGCCTGCAGCGCACCGCGCATGCGGTTGTTGTTGACCACGTCCTCGGCGTCTTCCGGCAAGGTCACGGGTGCGCCGGTGGCGGCGTCCAGCACCGATTCGCCCTGGACGATCAGCACCTGCTTGGGGGTGAGCTTGACGGCATCGTCCAGCAGGGCATTGACCAGGATCGGCAGGCCGGTGTCACCGCGGGCCACGGCCTGGTCCAGGGCGGTGATGCGGTCGTCGGTCTCGCCGCTGGCGATGGCCCGCGCCTGCTCGGGCGTGAGGGCGTGGGCCGCGGCGGCCAGGGCGGTCAGGCCCGCCAGCAGCAGCGTTCTGCACAAGCGCATGGAAGAACTTCCTCGGGGGCTGGGAACCAGAAGAGCACGGGCCGGTCCGTCACCGGCCGGCCCGTGTCAGCGAAAGGGCCGTCCTGCCAAGGCGGGACGGGCCCGGCGCTGCTTACTTCTTCTCGGGCTCGTCCTTCTTGCCCTTGTTCTCGGGGATGTAGGGGCTCCAGGGCTGGGCCTTGATCGGGCCCGGGGTCTTCCACACCACGTTGAACTGGCCATCGGCCTTCACTTCGCCGATGAACACCGGCTTGTGCAGGTGGTGGTTCTTCTTGTCCATCTCGATGGTGAAGCCGTCCGGGCCCTTGAAGGTCTGGCCGGCCATCGCCGCGATCACCTTGTCGGTGTCGGTGGACTTGGCCTTCTCGACGGCCTGGGCCCACATGTGGATGCCGATGTAGGTGGCTTCCATCGGGTCATTGGTCAGCGGCTTGTCCATCTGGCCGGGGATCTTCTTGGCCTTGGCGTACTCGGACCACTGCTTGATGAAGGCAGCGTTGGTCGGGTTCTTGATGGACATGAAGTAGTTCCAGGCGGCCAGGTGGCCCACCAGCGGCTTGGTGTCCACGCCGCGCAGCTCTTCCTCACCCACCGAGAAGGCCACCACCGGCACGTCGGTCGCCTTCAGGCCCTGGTTGCCCAGTTCCTTGTAGAAGGGCACGTTGGAGTCGCCGTTGATGGTCGAGACCACGGCGGTCTTCTTGCCCTCGGAGGCGAACTTCTTGATCTTGGCGATGATGGACTGGTAGTCGGAGTGACCGAAGGGGGTGTACTCCTCCATGATGTCGGCGTCGGCCACACCCTTGCTGTGCAGGAAGGCGCGCAGGATCTTGTTGGTGGTGCGGGGGTACACGTAGTCGGTGCCCAGCAGCACGAAGCGCTTGGCCGAACCGCCGTCCTTGCTCGTCAGGTATTCCACCGCGGGGATGGCCTGCTGGTTGGGCGCGGCGCCGGTGTAGAACACGTTCTTGCTCAGCTCTTCACCCTCGTACTGCACCGGATAGAACAGCAGCGAGTTCTTTTCTTCGAAGACCGGCAGCACCGACTTGCGCGACACCGAGGTCCAGCAGCCGAAGGTGACGGCCACCTTGTCCTGGTCGATCAGCTGCTTGGCCTTCTCGGCGAACAGCGGCCAGTTGGAGGCCGGGTCCACGACCACCGGCTCGAGCTTCTTGCCCAGCACGCCGCCCTTGGCGTTGATCTCGTCGATCGTCATCAAGGCCACGTCCTTCAGCACGGTCTCGGAGATCGCCATCGTGCCCGACAGCGAGTGCAGGATGCCGACCTTGATGGTGTCGGCCGCCTGGGCCAGCGAGGAGAAGCCGAGCGCGCAGGCCGCGGCGGCCAGGGCGGTGACGGAACGGCGGGAAATCTTCATGGGTGGGTGCTCCAAACCGAGGGGTTGTCGAGCCTCTTGCCGAGGCGTTGTCCCGTGTCTGACGGGCTGACGCAAGGTTAGGAGCGGTGCCCATGCGCACCAATACGCCAAGATGCGTAGTCGTCAGCCGGCGCTCCCCGGCAGACAGGCAGGCCGCCGCAGCGGGGGCCTGTCCGGCAGCCCGTAACCCAAGGCCTGCAGAAGGTCTGGGGCCAGCTCGTCGATCACATGGGCCAGATCTTCCGGCGAATAGTCCGCCAGATACCCCCCGTCCTGGTAGAAGGACCGCTTGGTGAAGGGCTGGTCGGTGACGTAGCGCTCGCGCCGCCGCCGCCGGTCCCCCATGCGGTTGGTCTGCAGCTCGGGCACGGTGAAGGTATTTGCCCCCGGGCGCCTCTTCAAGCGGTAGTGCTGCGCCACCCGCGCGCAATGCGCCTCCGGCGCCGCCAGCAGATCCTCGTAGCGCAGGACCATCCCTCCGATCCCCTGCGCATAGTGCACATGGTTCCAGATGACAGCATTCCACATCTGGACCGGGTTGCTGAACCGGTACTGGGGCGCGCAGGCCAGGTGATCCGAGGCGTAGACCATGCGGCTGCGCAGGAAGTCCGGCCAGCTGCCGGCCTGGGTGTGCATGTCGCAGCCGATCTCGGCGTGATAGCGGTAGACGGAACGCAGGAAGGCCAAGGGATGCTTGACCACCACCAGGGGCGGCGCATCCGGCAGGTTCATGCCGCTTCTCGGCGCAAACGTGGGCAACAGGCCGTGCTTCCAGCCCAGCAGGTTGTACGCCACCTCCACGTCGTAGTGGGCCTCCAGCAGGGTGCGCGTGTAGTTGGTGCCTGAACGGAACATCCCCAGCAAGGCAATGCGTCGAGGTCGATGGAGCAGGGGTTTTCGGGCAAGGAAGGAAAGAGACAGCATGCAGCAAGCCATTCGTCAGCCAAGGCAATTGACTGATTGTCGAAGTGACGTTCTCGCATTCCGATCACCTTTACCGCCCCGGGACCTTCTTTACCCAAGCCCGGGACTTATTGAGCCTCGCTCACGTTCGGCGCGACCCGCTGCAGGACGGGCGCGGCCTCCGGCGCCAGGGCCGAGCGGCCTCTGCCACAATGCGTCGCAGACCCGGCCGCTGGGCAGCCAGCCTGTGGCGGAAGCGGGTCCAAGAAGGGGACGTCGTGAGGGTGTATGTCATCAAGTCATGGCGCTGCGGTCAGCGCCCCGTCGATGACGAAGGTCATTACGTGCACATCGTCGGGCGACGGAGCGGCCTGCTCTCTCGCTGGCTCTTCCGGCACCGTCTGGCCCCCACCGTGCGCCTGGCCATCGGCATCGAGCGGCTGGAGCTGAGCCGGTCCTCGCTCTGGGGCCAGTGGGGCACCCTGGTGCCTCTGGAGAACATCGCATCGAGCTACTACGGTCATGAGCGACCCTGGGGCATGGTGCTGGCCATCGCCCTGCTGTTCGGTCTGGTGGCGGCCCCGCTGATGGTGGAGCCGTCCAACCAGCTGCTGGGCGTGGGCGTGGCCCTGCTGGGCCTGCTGTTCGCCGCCGGCTACGGGCTGATGGCCCGCACCCTGGTGCTGGGCTTCGTCACGACCAGTGGCCAGGTCTGCCGGCTGCGCTTTCGCAAGTCGGTGGTCGATGGCGCCGAGATCGACGAAAACCAGGCCCGCCTGGTCTGCAAGCTGGTGCAGCGGGTGCTGGAAGCCCGCCAGCGGCGCATGGTGACGCCTTTGCCCACCGAGGCACGCCGCTTCGCCTGAACGGTCGGGTGAAGCGCCTTCAGGCGCCTTCGCCGCCCCGCCGGAGCTTGCCCAGAGCCAGGGCCGCGGCGGCGGTGCGCGTCTCCACTCCCAGCTTCTCGAACACGTGCTCCAGGTGCTTGTGCACCGTGCGCGGGCTGGTGCCCAGGATCTCGCCGATGTCGCGGTTGGTCTTGCCCTGGATGACCCAGTGCAGCACCTCGGCTTCCCGGGCGGTCAGCGGCAGGGCCTGCATCAGGGCCTGGGTCAGTGCGGCCTCCGAGGTTTCGCGCAGCACCAGCAGCCATTCGCCCTCGCTGCCCTGGTCCCCCGGCATCGGGTGCAGGTCGAAAGCCAGGCGCCGGCCGCCGCGGGTGATCTGCAGCGATGTGGCCTCGACGCCGGCGCGACGCTGGGCGCCCTCGCGGGCCAGCCAGGCCGAGACCTCGGCCGGCAGCAGCAGTTCGGGGATCTCCGGGAAGACCTCGGCCATCAGCCGCCGCGCCAGCGCCGTCTGCCAGAGCCGGCGCCCGTCGCGCTCGCGCACCACCAGCGTGGCATGACCGAAAGCATCCAGCGCGTTGCGGGCCTGGCGCTGGTCGCGTGCGCTGCGCAGATGGGTGGCCAGGCGGGCCAGCACCTCGCGCGGACGCAGGGGCTTGGTCACGTAGTCGGCCCCGCCGGCGGCGAAGGCCTCCACCACGGCGTCGGTCTCGGTCAGGCCGGTCATGAAGATGATCGGGATGCCGGCCGTGACCGGATCGGCCTTGAGTCGGCGGGCCACCTCGAAGCCGTCGAGCCCCGGCATCACCGCATCCAGCAGGATGACATCGGGCCGGGCCTGGGCCGCGCGCTGCAGCGCCGCCTCGCCATGCGTGGCCACCAGCACCGTGTAGCCGGATTCGTCCAGCGCGTCGTGCAGCACGGCCAGGTTGTCGGGCACGTCGTCGACGATCAGCACCAGGCCGCCGTCGCGGGCATCAGCGATCAGATCGGGGTTCATCGAGCAGTCGGTTCAACCAGTCGTGCAGGGCGTCGAGCTGGAAGTTGCGGGCCATGGTGCGCGCCCGCTCGGTGAAGGCCGCCGCCTCCGGGTGGCCGTGGGCGATGGCCTCGAGCTGGCGTTGCACGCCGCGCGGGTAGCCCAGCGCCACCACCTCGCGCAAGGCCGCCAGCGCAGCGGGCGGGGGCAGGTGCTGTGCCGCCTGCGCGGCCTCACGGGCCTCGGCCACCGCCCCTTCGCCGGGCAGCCAGGTCAGTCCCAGGTGCTGGCCCAACCAGTCCAGCAGCTCGGCCAGGCGCACCGGCTTGACCAGGAAATCGCTGGCCGGCAGGCCCAGGTCGTTGTCCAGCCCCTTGTCGAAGGCGTTGGCCGAGATGATGGCCACCGCCGCCTGGCTCAGGCCCTGAGCCCGGATGCGGCGCAGCGTCTCCCAGCCGTCGATGCCGGGCATGGCCAGGTCCAGGAAGATCACGTCGGGCTGCAGCGTCTGCAGGCGCTGCAGGCACTCCTCGCCGGAGGCCGCCTGCACGATCTGGAAGCCCAGCGGCTGCAGCAGGTCGGCCAGCAGCACGCGGTCGGCCTCCTCGTTGTCCACCACCAGGATGGTGCGACGCGGCCCGGCGTAGCCACCGCGGGCCAGGCGCTGCGGCGGCGCCGCGCTGGGCGTGTCGGCCGGCAGCGCCGGCAGAAAGAGGCGCAGGCCGAAGGTGCTGCCCTGCCCCGGTGTGCTGCGCACCGTCATCTCGCCGCCCATCAGGTCGGTCAGCATCTTGCTGATGGTCAGGCCCAGGCCGGTACCGCCGGTGGCCGCCGTGCCAGCCGAGGAACCGCGGGCAAAGGGCTCGAAGACGCGCTCGAGCTCCTCGGGCGTCATGCCGGGCCCGGTGTCGCTGATCTCGATGCGCGCCATCTCCCGCGCGTAATGGACCCGGAACACCACCTCGCCCTGGGCGGTGAACTTCACCGCATTGCCCAGCAGGTTGATCAGGATCTGGCGCAGCCGCCGCTCGTCGGCCCGCACCACCTCCGGCAGGTCGGCCGCCAGCTCGGCCCGGAAGCGGATGCCCTTGGCCGCGGCCTGCAGTTCGAACAGGCCGGCGATCTCGCCCATGCAGTCCCGAAAGCGCATGGGCTTGCGCTCCAGCGTGAGTTTGCCGCCCTCGATGCGGGCCAGGTCCAGCGTGCCCTCGATCAGGCCCAGCAGGTGGTCGCCCCCGCGGCGGATGACGGACACCGCATGGCGCCGGTGGGCCGGCATGGCCGCATCCTCTTCCAGCAGCTGGGCATAGCCCAGGATGCTGTTGAGCGGCGTGCGCAGCTCGTGGCTGATGGCCGTGATGTAGCGCGTCTTGGCCTGGTTGGCGGTGTCGGCGGCGCGCTTGGCGGCCTGCAGGGCCAGGTCGGTCTGGCGGTGCGAGTCGATCTCGCGCATCAGGGCCTCGGTCTGGCGGGAGGTCTCCTCCTGCGCCACCTGCCGGCTCTTGTGGGCCAGCACCAGCCACCAGGCCACCACGCCCGCCACCAGCAGCAGGGCGGCGTAGGCCTTGATGAAGCCCGCGCGCAGCGAGGGCGCCAGCAGCGGCACGAACTGCGCCCCGCGCTCGGCCAGCACCTTCATCTCCTGGTGGTACAGCAGGCCGAACAGCCCCCCCAGCGCCGGCACGATGACGCCCATCAGCAGCAGGTACTGGCCCAGGCCCGTGTCCACCTGGGGCGCCAGGCGCTGTGGCAGCGCGCGCTGCAGCAGCCGCCGCCAGGCCGCCCAGACCTGGTCCACCAGCCGGGGCTGGGGCTTGCAGCGGTCGGCGCAGCGGGCCTCCAGCGTGCAGCACAGCGAACAGATGAAGCCGCCGTAGGCCGGGCAGCGCGCCATGTCCTCGGTCTCGTAATCGCGCTCGCAGACCACGCAGCGCTGCAGGCGGCGGTAGCTGCCCTCGCCATCGGCCAGGCCGGGCGCGGCAGGTGGCACCGGCTCGGGTTGGCGGGCCAGGTAGTAGCGCCCCTGGGTGGCCCAGGCGATCAGCGGCGCGGTGACCATCGCCGTGACCAGTGCGATCAGGGCCGAGAAGGCCTGCGCCGTCGGCCCGAAGGCGCCCAGATGGGCCGCGATGGACAGGGCCGAGGCCAGCGCCATCGCGCCCACGCCCACCGGGTTGACGTCATGCAGGTAGGCCCGGCGGAACTCGATGCCCTGGGGGCTCCAGCCCAGCGGCTTGTTGATGACCAGATCGGCCACGACGGCCATGATCCAGCTGATGGCGATGTTGGAGAACAGGCCCAGCACACCCCCCAGGGCCTGGAACACGTCCAGCTCCATCAGCATCAGCGCGATCAGGATGTTGAACACCATCCAGACCACCCGACCCGGGTGGCTGTGCGTGACGCGGGAGAAGAAGTTGGACCAGGCCAGCGAGCCGGCATAGGCGTTGGTGACGTTGATCTTGAGCTGCGAGACGATGACGAACAGCGCCGTGGCCGCCACCGCCACGCCGTAGTGCGGAAAGACGAACTCGTAGGCCGCCAGGTACATCTGGCTGGGGTCCACCGCCCGCTCCACCGGCACCATGTGGCCGATGGCGAGATAGGCCAGCAGCGCGCCGCCCAGCATCTTCAGCACCCCCGGCAGCACCCAGCCCGGCCCGCCCACCAGCACCGCCGTCCACCAGCGCAGGCGGTGGCCGGGTCGGCATTCGGGCATGAAGCGCAGGTAGTCCACCTGCTCGCCCATCTGGGTGATGAGGGCCACGCCCACGGTCATCGCGGCACCGAAGGCCTGCAGGTGGAAGGCGCCGAACTGGCCGCTCTCGCCGGGGTAGTGCATCAGGCCCTCGATCAGGCCCGGGTTCTCGCGAAAGACGTAGACATAGGGCAGCACCAGCATGGCCAGCCACAGCGGCTGCGTCCACACCTGCAGCCGGCTGATGTGGGTGACCCCGTAGGTGACCAGGGGGATGACCGCCAGCGCGCAGACCAGGTAGCCCCAGGCCGGTGGGATGTCGAAGGCCAGGTCCAGCGCATAGGCCATCACCGCCGCCTCGAGGGCGAAGAAGATGAAGGTGAAGCTGGCGTAGATCAGCGAGGTGATCGTGGAGCCGAGGTAGCCGAAGCCGGCACCGCGGGTCAGCAGGTCCATGTCCACGCCATGCCGGGCGGCGTAGACGCTGATCGGCCAGCCGGCCAGGAAGATGATCAGCCCGGTGGCCAGGATGGCCCAGAAGGCGTTGACGAAGCCGTAGCGCACCAGCAGCGTGGCGCCCACCGCCTCCAGCACCAGGAAGGAGGCGGCGCCGAAGGCGGTGTTGGCCACCCGCCAGTCGGACCATTTGCGGAAGGCGCGCGGCGTGAAGCGCAGCGCGTAGTCTTCCATGGTCTCGCTGACCACCCAGAGGTTGTAGTCGCGCCGGATCTTCACCACCTGCTGGGAGGCAGGGGGCGAGGTGGACGGCGTGGCTGGCTCGGTGGCGGCGGACGGCGACGGGTTCATCTCAGGGCCGGATCATCCCACGGCCCCGGGCCAGTTTCATCCCGTCACGGCAACGACCGGCCGCTTTCAGGCCCAGGGCGGCGCGAGTTCGTCTTGCGCGGCAGCCGGCGAGGTCTGATCGGCCGCGTGGGCCGCACCGCGGTCGGCAGGCCCGCTCGCGGTCGCCGGTGTCAGCTCGCTGGGCAGCTCGCCCGGCTGCAGCTCGCCATCCAGCGCCTCCACCAGGTCCGGGATCAGCTGGCACAGCTCGCCGGTGGCGATGGCCGCATCGGTGTCGAAGGCTTCTTCTGGTCGGTCGGCCGAGCCCTGCCGGCCCTCGAACACCACGTCCTCGAAGGCCAGCTTGCGGATCACGCCCTGCTCGGTCAGCGTGAAGCCGACGCGGCCGGCCCAGGTCATGGCCAGGCGCGTGGGCGCCTTGCCTTGGGCAATGTGTTCACGCACCTCGTCGATGTCCAGCGCATGTCGGGCATAGCGCACCACCGACTTCATCTCGTCCTGGGACTTGAGCTCGCACTCCCGGTCGATGCTGAAGCCCGCCGGCGCCTCGCCCTGGGTCAGCCAGGCGGCCATGGCCACCGCCGGCGACAGCCGGGTCTGCAGCGGGCGCAGCGCAAAACCTTCCCAAGCCTTGACCAGCGGGGTGACCACCGCCTCGGCGCGCTTGGTGCTGCCGGCGTCCACCATCAGCAGACGGCGCTCGGGGTCGATCCAGGCCAGCACATGGGCCTGCTTGGTGAAGGCCATGGGCAGCAGCTCGTGCGTGGCCTGTTCCTTCAGTTCCTTGCTCTGCTTCTTGCCCGGCTTGCGGCCGGTGCTCTGCTCGATCTGGGCCGCGATCTCGTCGGTGCGGCGCTTGACCACCGAGGCAGGCAGCATCTTCTGCTCGAGCTTGAGCTTGACCAGCCACTGGCCGCCGATCGACTCGACGAAGGGCGCATGCTCGATGCCGCGCGGCGGCACCCAGCCCAGCGACAGCGGCTGCGACGGCGCGCAGGGCACGAAAGGCTCCTTGGCCAGGGCCTGTTCGGCCACGGTCAGGTCCGGCACCCACTCGGGGCCGATGCGGTAGACGATGAGGTTCTTGAACACGGTGGGCGTTCCTGAATGAAGAACCCCGCCGGACCAGGGGCGCGGCGGGGCCGTGGAGAAGGATCGGGGCCACAGGCCCCTTCTGCCTCAGGCCAGACGGCCGTGGCAGGACTTGTACTTTTTGCCGCTGCCGCAGGGGCAGGGGTCGTTGCGGCCCACGCGCGGCACCTCGTCGCCCGCCGCGACGGCCTGCGGGGCCGGCTCGGCGCTGACACCACCGTCCTCGGTGGGGTGGATGTAGCTGACGTTGCTGATGCGCTCGGCCTGGTCTTCCAGGGCCTCGGCGGCCTGGCTGACCTGCTCCTGGGTCTGCACGCGCACCGTCATGAGCACGCGGGTCACTTCCATCTTGACCACATCCAGCAGCTGGGCGAAGAGCTCGAAGGCCTCGCGCTTGTATTCCTGCTTGGGGTTCTTCTGGGCGTAGCCGCGCAGGTGGATGCCCTGGCGCAGGTAGTCCAGCGCCGCCAGGTGCTCACGCCAATGGGTGTCGATGGACTGCAGCAGCACCATGCGCATGAAGGGCTTGAACTGCGGCTCGCCCACCAGATCCAGCTTGGCCTGGAAGGCGGCGTCGGCCGCTTCCAGCACCTTGTTCAGCACGTCCTCGTCGGTGACGCTGTCGCTGGCCTCGACCATGGCCACCAGCGGCACCTCGAGCTGCCACTCCTCGCGCAGCGTCTTCTCCAGGGCCGGCAGGTCCCACTGCTCTTCCAGGCTGTCGGCCGGCACGTAGGTGCGCACGACCTCGGTCATGGTCGCCTGACGCAGGTTGGTGATCTGCTCGGTCAGGCTGTCGGCGACCAGGATCTCGTTGCGCTGCTGGTAGATGACCTTGCGCTGGTCGTTGCTGACGTCGTCGTACTCGAGCAGCTGCTTGCGGATGTCGAAGTTGCGGGCCTCGACCTTTCGCTGGGCGGATTCGATGGAACGGTTGACGATGCCAGCCTCGATGGCCTCGCCCTCGGGCATCTTCAGCCGGTCCATGATGGCGCGCACGCGGTCGCCCGCGAAGATGCGCATCAGCGGGTCGTCCAGCGACAGGTAGAAGCGCGAGGCGCCCGGATCGCCCTGGCGACCGGCGCGACCGCGCAGCTGGTTGTCGATCCGGCGGGACTCGTGGCGCTCGGTGGCGATGATGCGCAGGCCGCCCGCGGCCTTGACCTGGGCGTTCAGCCCGGCCCACTCGTCCTTGAGCTGCTGGATGCGGCGGGCCTTCTCGTCTTCGGGGATGGATTCGTCGGCCTCGAGGAACTGGACCTGCTTCTCGACATTGCCGCCCAGCACGATGTCGGTGCCGCGACCGGCCATGTTGGTGGCGATGGTGATCACGCCGGGGCGACCCGCCTGGGCGACGATCTCCGCCTCCTTGGCGTGCTGCTTGGCGTTGAGCACCTGGTGCGGCAGCCCGGCGCGGGTCAGCAGCTGGGCCAGCAGTTCGGAGTTCTCGATCGAGGTCGTGCCCACCAGCACCGGCTGCCCCTTTTCATGGCAGTCCCGGATGTCGGCGATCACCGCGTCGTACTTCTCCTTGGCCGTCTTGTAGACGAGGTCGTTCTCGTCCTTGCGGATCACCGGCTTGTTCGGTGGGATGACCACCGTCTCCAGGCCGTAGATCTCCTGGAACTCATAGGCCTCGGTGTCGGCCGTGCCGGTCATGCCGCCCAGCTTGCCGTACATGCGGAAGTAGTTCTGGAAGGTGATCGAGGCGAGCGTCTGGTTCTCGCTCTGGATCTGCACGCCTTCCTTGGCCTCGACGGCCTGGTGCAGACCGTCGGACCAGCGGCGCCCGCTCATCAGGCGACCGGTGAATTCGTCGACGATCACCACCTCGCCGTTCTGCACCACATAGTGCTGGTCACGGTGATAGAGGTAGTGGGCCCGCAGCGCTGCGTACACGTGGTGCATCAGCGTGATGTTGGCCGGGTCGTACAGGCTGGCGCCCTCGACCAGCAGGCCCGCCTCGGTCAGCAGGCGCTCCGCGTTCTCGTGGCCAGCTTCAGTCAGGTAGACCTGGCGGCCCTTCTCGTCCAGGGTGTAGTCGCCCGGTTCGATCACGCCCTCGCCGGTGCGCGGATCGGCCTCGCCGATCTGCTGCTTGAGCTTGGGCGCGATCGCGTTGATGCGCACATAAAGCTCGGTCTGGTCATCGGCCTGGCCGGAGATGATCAGCGGCGTGCGGGCCTCGTCGATCAGGATGGAGTCCACCTCGTCGACGATGGCGAAGTTCAGCCCACGCTGCACCCGGTCGGCCGGGTCGTAGACCATGTTGTCGCGCAGGTAGTCGAAGCCGAACTCGTTGTTGGTGCCGTAGGTGATGTCCGCGGCATAGGCGGCCTGCTTGGCCTCGCGGTCCATGCCCGGCACGTTGATGCCGGTGCTCAGGCCCAGGTAGTTGTAGAGCCGACCCATCCACTCGGCGTCACGGCTGGCCAGGTAGTCGTTGACCGTCACCACGTGCACGCCCTTGCCGGACAGGGCATTGAGGTACACCGGCAGCGTGGCCATCAGGGTCTTGCCCTCGCCCGTGCGCATCTCGGCCACCTTGCCCGCGTGCAGGGTCATGCCGCCGATCAGCTGCACGTCGAAGTGCCGCATCTTGAAGACCCGCTTGCCAGCCTCGCGCACCGTGGCGAAGGCCTCGGGCAGCAGATCGTCCAGGGTCTCGCCCTTGCTCAGGCGTTCCTTGAACTCGGCCGTCTTGGCCTTCAGGGCCGCCTCGTCCAGCGCCGAGAAGGTGGGTTCCAGCGCGTTGATCCGCTCGACAACGCGCCGGTACTGCTTGAGCAGACGGTCATTGCGACTGCCGAAAATCTGGGTGAGAAGCTTGGGCAACATGCGGCGTCAACGGGACTGAACAAAGCGTTTGAGTTTAGCACCGGGGGGTGTCAGGCTCCGGACAGCAAGTTCGGGAGACGACAACCCCTCGGACCGAGGCCGCTACACTGACGGAATGACGCCCCCGCCCAAGCAGCAAGCCCACACCCGGCCCCTGTCCGAGGCCTTGGGGGCCAACGCCATGCTGGGCAACCTGCTGGAGCGGCTGCGCGAATCCGAGGCCCGGCTGCGCTGCGTGCGCCAAGTGCTGCCGCCTGCCATGCGCGCCCATGTGCGCGGCGGCGTGCTGGATGAAGAGGGCTGGAACCTGCTGGTGCCCAACAGCGCCGTGGCGGCCAAGTTGCGCCAATGCCTGCCGCTGATCGAGCAGGTGCTGCTGGAAGACGGGTGGCGGCGCGTGGCGCTGCGGGTGAAGGTGCAGGCGCCGGAGCGCTGAGGGGGCGCCGCTCGGCGTCCGGATCGCGGGGATCCCGAAGGTGGTGCCGGCTGTCCGAATCGAACGGACGACCTACGGTTTACAAGACCGTTGCTCTACCAACTGAGCTAAGCCGGCGCAAGAAAAGTCTGCAATTCTAGTGGCAGGCGCCTGCCCGCCATGGACACATCACTTGACGCGCTTGAGCGCGGGACGCGGCGACGGTGCCGAGGGCGGAGGCTCCTCACCCTCCGGAGCTTCCGCGGCGGGGGCGACGGCATCGGCCTCCACGGCCGCCAAGCGCAGACCCGCGCCCCGCTCGGCGGGCGGCGTGGCCTGCGTCTCGGCCGCATCGTCCGCAGCTGCCGTCGGCATGGGGAAGGCCATGCCCTGCCCGTTCTCACGGGCATAGATGGCCACCACATGGTCCACGGGCACCAGGATCTCGCGTGCCACGCCGCCGAAGCGGGCCTTGAACTCGATGAAGTCGTTGCCGAGCTTCAGACCACTGGTGGCCTCGAAGCCCACGTTGAGCACGATCTCGTTGTTCTTGACGTACTCGAACGGCACCTGCACCGAGCGGTCGACAAAGACCGCCAGATAGGGCGTGAACCCGTTGTCCGTGCACCAGTCGTGCAGGGCACGGATCAGGTACGGGCGGGTGGAACTGCCCTGGGCGTCGGCAGGTGGCGAAGGAGGCACGTTGCTCATCGGGACAGGCCTGTGTCGTCTTACTTGCGCATGACCTTTTCGGACGGGGTCAGCGCCTCGATGTAGGCCGGGCGCGAGAAGATGCGTTCGGCGTACTTCAGCAGCGGTGCCGCGTTCTTGGACAGGTCGATGCCGTAGTAGTCCAGACGCCACAGCAGCGGCGCGATGGCCACGTCGAGCATCGAGAAGTCGTCGCCCAGCATGTACTTGTTCTTCAGGAAGATCGGCGCCAGCTGGGTCAGCCGGTCGCGGATCTGGGCGCGTGCCTTCTCCAGTTGCTTGTCCGTGCCCTTGATGCCCCGCCCTTCGAGGATGTTCACGTTGGCGAACAGTTCCTTCTCGAAGTTGAACAGGAACAGGCGCACCCGGGCGCGGGCCACCGGATCCCCGGGCATCAGCTGCGGGTGCGGGAAGCGCTCGTCGATGTACTCGTTGATGATGTGCGACTCGTACAGGATCAGGTCGCGCTCAACGAGGATGGGCACCTCGTTGTAGGGGTTCATCAGCGCGATGTCCTCGGGCTTGGCGAACAGGTCGACATCGCGAATCTCGAAATCCATGCCCTTCTCGAACAGCACGAAGCGGCAGCGGTGCGAGTAGGGGCAGGTGGTTCCGGAATACAGCACCATCATGGCGGTGGGCTCCCTCAACAGCAAAACAGAATCGACAGACGCCGAAAACGGAAAAACGCAGCGTGCCTCGCGACACGCTGCGTGCGAGTCCAAGCCTCGCGGCTGGACAGGATTTTACTTGACGTCCTTCCAGTAGGCCGCGTTCAGGCGCCAGGCCAGGAACATGAACACGCCCAGGAACAGCAGAACCCAGACACCCAGCTGCTTGCGCTGGATCTGGGCGGGCTCGCCCATCCACTGCAAATAGGCCACCAGATCGGCCACGGCCTCATTGTATTCCTGGGCCGTCATCGTCCCCGGAACGGCCGGCGGCACCAGCTTGACATGGTGCTCGCCGTTGGCGCCCTCTTCCACCTCGGCCGTCTGCTGGCCTTGCAGCTCCCACAGCACATGGGGCATGCCCACGCTGGGGAACACGGTGTTGTTCCAGCCGGTCGGACGGGTGTCGTCGCGGTAGAAGCCACGCAGGTAGGTGTAGAGGTAGTCGGCGCCGCTGCCCTGTGCACCGGCACGCGAGCGGGCGATCACGCTGAGGTCCGGCGGATTGGCACCGAACCAGGCCTTGGCATCCTTCGGATCGATGGCGACCTTCATCAGGTCCCCCACCTTTCCACCGGTGAACAGCATGTTGTCCTTGATCTGCGCATCCGTCAGCCCGATGTCGTGCAGACGGTTGTAGCGCATGAACGAGGCACCGTGGCAGTTCAGGCAGTAGTTGACGAACAGCTTGGCGCCATGCTGAAGCGCCGCCACGTCCGTCACCTTCTCGGTCGGGAACTTGTCCCAGGGCGCACCACCGGTGTTGGCCGACGCGCCGCCGACCAGGCACAGGGCCGCGAAGCAGCTGGCAATGAGTTTCTTCATCATGTTGTAGCTCCTGCCGAGATTCAGTGCGGGTGGAAGGTCACGCGCTCGGGCACCGGCTTGAAGGTGCCCAGCTGGCTCCACCACGGCATCAGCAGGAAGAAGCCGAAATAGAACAGAGTGCCGACCTGAGCGATCAGCGTGCCGGTGTCCGACGGCGGCTGGATGCCCAGATAGCCCAGCACGACGAAGAAGACCACGAACACGCCGTACAGCGCCTTGTGCCAGCCCGGACGGTAGCGGATCGACTTGACCAGGCTGTGATCCAGCCAGGGCAGGAAGAACAGGATGATCACAGCACCGCCCATCACGACCACGCCCCAGAACTTGGCGTCGAAGGTCTTGAGCAGAAAGATCGCGACCAGGGCCGCCACGATGACACCCACCTTGGCCACGCCGGAGAAGCGCCCCTTCAGCAAGGCCGCCACCGCGGCCAGGCCGATCACGCCGCACAGCACGTTGACCATCACGTCGGTGGTGGCGCGCAGCATCGAGTAGAAGGGCGTGAAGTACCAGACCGGCGCGATGTGCAGCGGGGTCTTCAGCGGGTCGGCCGGGATGAAGTTGTTGTACTCCAGGAAGTAGCCGCCCAGTTCGGGGCCGAAGAAGATGATGGCGCAGAAGACCATCAGGAAGCCCGAGACACCCAGGATGTCGTGCACCGTGTAGTACGGGTGGAAGGGGATGCCGTCCAGCGGACGGCCCTGCTCGTCCTTCTTGGCCTTGATCTCGACACCGTCGGGGTTGTTCGAACCCACCTCGTGCAGCGCGATGATGTGCGCGACCACCAGGCCCAGCAGCACCAGCGGCACGGCGATGACGTGGAAGCTGAAGAAGCGGTTCAGCGTCGCATCGCCCACCACGTAGTCACCACGGATCAGCAGCGACAGATCCGGACCGACGAAGGGAATGGCCGAGAACAGGTTCACGATCACCTGGGCGCCCCAGAAGGACATCTGGCCCCAGGGCAGCAGGTAGCCCATGAAGGCCTCGGCCATCAGGGCCAGGAAGATCGCGCAGCCGAAGATCCAGACCAGTTCGCGCGGCTTGCGGTAGGAGCCGTACAGCAGCCCCCGGAACATGTGCAGATACACCACCACGAAGAACGAGGAGGCGCCGGTGGAGTGCATGTAGCGGATCAGCCAGCCCCAGGGCACATCACGCATGATGTACTCGACCGAGGCGAAGGCCACCGGAACGCCCGCCGCGTTCAGCGAGGCGTCGGGCTTGTAGTGCATCACCAGGAAGATGCCGGTGACGATCTGGATCACCAGCACCAGGAGGGCCAGCGAACCGAAGAAGTACCAGAAATTGAAGTTCTTGGGCGCGTAGTACTCGGACAGATGTTCCTTGTACAGCTTGGTGGCCGGGAAGCGGTTGTCCACCCAAGTCATCAGCTTCACGCCCAGCGGCGCGTCCGCCGGCGCGACTTTGAATTCAGCCATGTTGATGGTTGCCTTTCGTCTTGTCGTTGGGGGCGCCGGATCAGGCCTTCTTGTCCTCGCCGATCAGCAGCTTGGTGTCGGCGAGATACATGTGGGGAGGCACTTCCAGGTTGTCTGGA
Organism: Ideonella dechloratans; assembly: GCF_021049305.1. Classification (GTDB taxonomy): domain Bacteria; phylum Pseudomonadota; class Gammaproteobacteria; order Burkholderiales; family Burkholderiaceae_C; genus Ideonella; species Ideonella dechloratans. The sequence goes on along the minus strand of NZ_CP088081.1, from coordinate 1,045,665 downwards.
GCGGGCTTGTTCTTGAAGACGCGGGCCGCCATGTCGAAGGTCGAGCCGTGGCAGGGGCACAGGAAGCCGCCCGGCCAGTCGTCCGGCAGCGAGGGCTGCGGGCCGGCGGCGAACTTGTCGGAAGGCGAGCAACCCAGGTGGGTGCACACGCCGATCACCACCAGGTATTCCTTCTTGATCGAGCGCCACTCGTTCTTGGCGTACTCGGGGATGGGATAGGCCTTGCGCTCGGACAGGGGGTCGGCCAGCTCGTTGTCGTGCTTGCTCAGGTTGTCCACCTGCTCGGGCGTGCGACGGACGATCCAGACCGGCTTGCCGCGCCATTCGACGGTCATCTTCTCGCCCGGCTTGAGCGCGCTGATGTCGACCTCGACCGCGGCGCCGGCCGCCTTGGCGCGCTCCGAAGGCGCGAACGTGCTGACGAAGGGCACGGCTGTCGCCACGCCGCCGACGGCACCGGCACAACTCGTGGCAATCAGCCAGGTGCGCTTGCCTTGGTCCACCGCGTTATCACTCATGAGGGTCCTTCTAGGAGCTTTGGAAAGACAGGCAGACCTCTGGGTGTCTGCTCTCGGGCAATCTCACATTTTAGTGAGGGGAACAACACTTCCGATTCGATCTAGCGCAATCCGACGCAACTTGTTTGCGGGTATGGATTGACACTTCTGGCATCCGGGCAATACTGCGCCCGACACTTATACCCAACATGAAGGAGAAAGCACCCATGGGATTCATGAGCGAATTCAAGGAATTTGCCGTCAAGGGCAATGTGGTCGATCTGGCGGTCGGTGTGATCATCGGTGGCGCCTTCGGAAAGATCGTCGACTCGGTGGTGACCGACCTCATCATGCCCCTGGTCGGTCTGGCCATCGGCGGGCTGGACTTCTCGAATTACTTCCTCCAGCTCTCGGGCACGCCAGCGGCCACGCTGGCCGAAGCCAAGAAGGCCGGTGCGGTCTTCGCGTACGGCAACTTCCTGACCGTGCTGCTGAACTTCGTGATCCTGGCCTTCATCATCTTCGTGATGGTCCGTCAGATCAACCGTCTGCGGAAGGCGAATGAACCCGCACCGGCGCCGGCCCCGGAACCGGTGACGCCGGAGGATGTGCTGCTGCTGCGCGAGATCCGCGACGCGCTCAAGCGCTGATCAGCTGGCTCCCAGCAGGCGGCGGGCCATCCGGGCTGCCGCCACCAGGCTGGCCGCGCTCGCCCGCCCCTGACCCGCCACGTCAAAGGCCGTGCCGTGGTCAGGGCTGGTGCGAACCAGCGGCAGCCCCAGGGTCACGTTGACCCCTTCCTCCACGCCCAGGTACTTGACCGGGATGAGGCCGTGGTCATGGGTCATGGCCACCACGAAGTCGAATTCGCCCGGGTGCCCCGGCGCATGCCGCGCCCGCATGAAGACCGTGTCGGGCGCATAGGGACCCCGGGCGTCGATGCCCTCGGCCCGGGCCGCGGCGATGGCCGGCGCGATCAGCCGGATCTCCTCGTCGCCGAACAATCCGCCCTCCCCCGCATGCGGGTTCAGGCCGGCCACGGCGATGCGCGGGGCCGGCATGCCGAAGCGCTGGCCCGCCGCATGGGTGATGCGCAGGGTCTCGAGGATGCCCGGCATGTCCAGTGCGTCGATGGCCCGGCGCAGCGCCACGTGGATGGTCACCAGCACCACCCGCAGTTCCTCGTTGGCCAGCATCATCCGCACGGGCGGCAGCAGGCCATCGACCGCACAGAGCGACTGCAGCATCTCGGTGTGGCCGGGGAAATCCACCCCCGCCGCACCCAGAGCCTCCTTGTGCAGCGGAGCGGTCACCAACCCTTGCGCCTGTCCGGCCTGCAGCAGGCTCACCGCCCCGACGATGCAGGCGGCTGCGGCAGCACCGGCCCGGGCGTCAACCTGTCCCCAGGGCAGTTGATCCAGCGCCGGCGGCAGCCCCGGCGGCTGCCACACCGGCAGGCAGGCCGGCGGGCAGCGCACCCAGTCGGCCACGGTGTCCAGCCAGGCGACCGGCAGCGACAGGCCGGCGGCCCGCACCCCGCGTCGCAGCGCACCCACATCCCCCACCACCAGGGCGTCGTCCAAGGCCCCCGCGGCGAAGGCCTTGGCAATGATTTCCGGTCCGATCCCGACGGGATCCCCCATGGTGACCAGCAGGCGGGGTGTGGTGGACGTCATGCGGGGTTGGGCAGATCGATGAACTGGTGTTCCAGCCCGAACTGGGTGGCCAGACGTTCGCCCACGGCCGGCGCCCCGTAGCGCTCGGTGGCATGGTGACCGCAGGCCAGGAAGGCCACGCCGGTCTCGCGCGACAAATGGGCCTGCGGCTCGGAAATCTCCCCGGTCAGGAAGGCATCCGCGCCGGCGGCGATGGCGGCCTCGAAATAGCCCTGGGCACCGCCGCTGCACCAGGCCAGGCGCCGCAAGGGCCGACCGTCGCCGGGCAGCACCGTCGGCACCCGGTCCAGGCTGGCCTGCAGGTCGATGGCCAGCCGCTCGACGGTGGTGGCCTGGTCCTGCGTGCCGACAAAGCCCAGATCCTGTTCGCCGAAGCGGCCGTCCGTCCGCCAGCCCAGCCGGGCCGCCCACCGCGCGTTGTTGCCCAGTTCGGGGTGGGCATCCAGCGGCAGGTGGTAGGCCAGCAGGTTGATGCCGTGGCCCAGCAGCCGCTCGACCCGTGTCTTGAGCCAACCCGTCAGGCGGCCATCCTGCCCCCGCCAGAACAGGCCGTGGTGCACCAGGATGGCGTCGGCCTGGGCGTCGATGGCGGCGTCGATCAGTGCCAGGCTGGCGGTGACCCCCGACACGACGCGCCGGATCTCGGCCCGCCCCTCGACCTGCAGACCGTTCGGCCCATAATCCTTGAACCGCTCAGGCTGCAACCACTGGTTGAGGCAACCCTCGATCTCCGTTCTTGCCGCCATGGGCTTCTTCCTCGACGTGTCATGCGCAGAATCTGGCTCATTTTCGCCCAATCGGTCACCGTCGCGGTGGCGGTCGTCTTCGTGCTGGGCACCTTCAAGCCCGGCTGGCTGCAGCAGGCCCCGCGCATGACCTGGCCCCAGGCCACGCCCACCGCGCCGGCTTCCGGTGTGCCGGTCCAGGTGGCCGACGATCCGCTGCCCACCCAACCCCTGAGCGTGGCGGCGCGCAAGGCCGCCCCTGCCGTGGTCAGCGTCACGGCCAGCAAGACCAGCAAGACCAGCCCTGCCAACCCCCATGCGGAAGATCCCTGGTTCCGCTACTTCTTCGGCCAGCGGGGTGAACAGGACACCGAGGATCCGCAGCCCCAGATCGGCCTGGGCTCGGGCGTGATCGTGTCCTCGGAGGGCTATCTGCTCACCAACAACCATGTGATCGACGGCGCGGACGAGATCCAGGTGCAGCTCTCCGATGGCCGGACCGCCAAGGCCCGGCTGGTCGGCACCGACCCGGAGAGCGACATCGCGGTGCTGAAGGTGGATCTGGACCGCCTGCCTGTGGTGACCCTGGGACGGATCGATCAGGTGGTGGTGGGCGACGCGGTGCTGGCCATCGGCAACCCCTTCAACGTCGGCCAGACCGTGACCTCCGGCATCGTCAGCGCCCTGGGCCGCAGCGGCCTGGGCCTGTCCACTTTCGAGAACTTCATCCAGACCGATGCGGCGATCAACCCCGGCAACTCCGGCGGCGCGTTGATCGACGTGAACGGCAACCTCATCGGCATCAACACCGCCATCTACTCCCGCTCCGGCGGCAGCATGGGCATCGGCTTCGCCATCCCCATCGACCTGGCCCAGCAGGTGATGAATGGCCTGGTGCGGGATGGGCAGGTGACCCGTGGCTGGATCGGCGTGCAACCGCGCGACCTGGATCCGGAATTCGCCCAGAACTTCAAGATCCCGGTGTCCGAGGGCGTGCTGATCACCGGCGTGCTGCAGGATGGCCCCGCCAGCAAGGCCGGCATGAAGCCGGGAGATGTGGTGGTGCGCATCGCCGGTCAGCCGATCCGCAACACCGCGCAGCTGCTCAATGTGGTGGCGGCGCTGAAGCCGCAGACCGATGCGGTGGTGGGCGTGCTGCGAGGGCAGCAGGCGATGGACCTCAAGGTCCACATCGCGCAGCGGCCGCGACAGCAGGTGCAGTGAAGACGGGGGCCCCGCCGGGGCCCGCCCTGCCGATCAAGGCCTGTCAGGCCGTCTTGTCGGAATCGGTCGGCTCGCTGTCCGGGAACTGCGTGTGCTTGATGAACACGCCGGCGGCCATGATGCCCAGTTCGTAGAGCAGACACATCGGGATGGCCAGGGACAGCTGGGAGACGATGTCCGGCGGAGTCAGGATGGCCGCGATGATGAAGGCCAGCACGATGAAATAGCCGCGGAACTCGCGCAGCTTGGCCACCGAGACGATGCCCATGCGGGCCAGCACGACCACGGCCACCGGCACCTCGAAGGCGGCACCGAAGGCAACGAACATGGTCAGCACGAAGCTCAGGTAAGCCTCGATGTCCGGCGCGGCGGTGATGCTGTGCGGCGCAAAGCTCTGGATGAACTTGAAGACCTTGCCGAAGACGAAGAAGTAGCAGAAGGCCACGCCGGTGAAGAACAGCACCGTGCTGGAGACCACCAGCGGCAGCACCAGCTTCTTCTCGTGGCTGTACAGGCCCGGCGCGACAAAGGCCCAGACCTGGTAGAGCACCACCGGCAGCGCCAGCAGGAAGGCCGCCATCATGGTGATCTTGAGCGGCACCAGGAAGGGCGAGATCACGTTGGTGGCGATCATCGTCGCGCCGTGCGGCAGCGAAGCCACCAGGGGGGCCGCCAGCAGATCGTAGAGACCGGCCGGGCCGGGCCAGATGGCCAGCACGCCGAAGGCCACCCCGACGGCCAGCAGGGCCCGGATCAGACGGTCGCGCAGCTCGATCAGATGGGTGACGAAGGGGGCTTCGGTGCCCTCCAGCTCGTCGCGAGGTTCTTGGCTCATCTCACTACCACCCAGCCGCAGCGCGGAACCGGGGCCGTGTCAATTCAGGCCCCGGAGCGGGGCGGACGGAACCGGGCCACGCGCGCGGCACCGGACTGCACATGCATGCGCACACCCTCGCGCTGCTTGTACCAGCGGGGCACGGCCCCTCGCTTCATGCGCCAGCGCTTGCGCGGCGGCTGGTAGGCGGGCGTCCAAGCCGAGGCATTCACGGACTCCGGCGGCGTGGTTTCCAGGCCGGCGTAGTCGGAACTGCCCTCGGGCTTCCAGGCGCTTTCGACCGCGCTGGCCGCCTGCTGAACCTCCTGCTGCACGCTCTGGCTGACGTCGCGCGCCGCGGTCTCGAACTGGGACTTCATCTTGTGAAGCTCCTCCAGTTCGATCGAGCGGTTGACCTCGGCCTTCACATCGGCCACGTAGCGCTGCGCCTTGCCGATGAAGTGCCCCACGGTGCGGGCCACGCGCGGCAACTTCTCCGGACCGATGACGATCAGGGCCACCGCGCCGATGAGGGCCAGCTTGTCGAAACCGAAATCGATCATGCTGCGGGCAGGACGAGGTCAGGCATGCACACGCTCAGGACTTGGGGCGTGCGTCCACGTCCACGGTGTTGCTGTCAGCGGTCGACTTCTGAGCGGTGACCTGCGGGGGTGCCGCCTCATCGCTTTCCGCACCGGTCTTCATGCCGTCCTTGAAGCCCTTGACGGCGGCGCCCAGGTCGGTGCCGACGTTCTTCAGCTTCTTGGTGCCGAAGATCAGCACCACCACGACCAGCACGATCAGCCAATGCCAAATGCTGAACGATCCCATGTCAGTTCTCCAGAAAACGAATCTTGCGATTCTACGGGGGTGTCCGTGACACTTTGCGTCAAGCCCGTGTCACGGACCCGACAAGTGACGCCGGAAGCCCTGCCCGGCGTCGTCAGCCCTTGGACCAGGGCCGCGGGCCGCCGATGACGTGCATGTGCAGGTGGTAGACCTCCTGCCCGCCATCGCGCCCGGTGTTGATGATCTGCCGGAAGCCCCCGGTGACGCCCAGCTGGGCCATCAACTGCGGGGCCAGCACCATCATCTTGCCCATCAGGGTCTGTTCGGCCGGCGTCACGTCGGCCATGGTGGCGATGTGGGTTTTGGGAATGATCAGGAAATGCACCGGCGCCCAGGGGTGGATGTCATGGAAGGCCAGGACGTCCTCGTCCTCGTAGACCTTCTTCGACGGAATCTGGCCGGCGACGATCTTGCAGAAGATGCAATCGGGATCGGTGTGCATGGTGACTTTCAGGCCTTGACCGGCATGGGCTTGCCGTCGTTCCAGTTGAGAATGCCCTTGACGATGCGGTAGATGACCCAGATCGAGTCGGCGAACAGCACGAGCAGACCCAGGCCCAGCAAGAACATGGTGAGGAAGCCCAGCACCGCCCACAGCAGGCTGAACCAGAAGGTCCGGATCTGCCAGGTGAAGTGGCTTTCGTAGATGGTGCCGGCGGTGTCCTCGCGCTTCACGTAGTTGATGATCACCGCGACGATGGCGGTGAAGCCGATCACCGCGCTGAGCGCATACAGGATGTAGGTGATCAGCGTGAGCTGCTTGAGGCTGGCCAGCCGTTCTGACGACGGTGCGGCCTGGATGACATCGTTCATGAACCCTCCTTGTGTTCGCGCTGCTGCGCCTTGCGGGCGGCGAATTCCTCCAGGCCGGACAGGCCCTCGCGCCGCTCCAGTTCCTGGAGCACGTCGGCCGGCGACAGGCCGAAGTGGGCCAGCGCGACCAGGGAGTGGAACCACAGGTCGGCTGTCTCGTAGATGATCTTCGTGCGATCGCCGTCCTTGCCGGCCATCACCGTCTCGACCGCCTCCTCGCCCACCTTCTTCAGGATGGTGTCGGTGCCCTTGTGGAACAGGCGGGCGACATAGCTCTTGTCCGGGTCGCCGCCGCGCCGGCTCTCGATCACCTCGTGCAGGCGTTGCAGCGTGTCGTTCGAACTCATGGGAATCTCATGCCTTGTAGATGCTGGCCGGGTCCTTCAGGACCGGGTCCACGGCCTGCCAATGGTCGCCTTCGAGCCGCTCGAAGAAGCAGCTGTGGCGGCCGGTGTGGCAGGCGATGCCGGGCTCGTGGCCCAGCTGGGTGATCTTGAGCAGCACCACGTCCTGGTCGCAGTCGACGCGGATCTCGTGCACCTGCTGGAAATGGCCGGACTCCTCGCCCTTGTGCCAGAGTTTCTGGCGCGAGCGGCTGAAATACACCGCCTGCTTCAACGCGGCGGTGCGGGCCAGGGCCTCGCGGTTCATCCAGGCGAACATCAGCACGTCGCCGGTCGCGGCCTCTTGGGCAATGACCGGCACCAGGCCGTCGCGGTCCCACTTGATGTGATCCAACCAATCCATGGCGGGCAGTGTAGCGAAGCGTGAAGCCCGTCCGCAGACTCAATCGCGATGGGTGGGACCGGTGAAACCGCGCTCGGCGGCAAACCACTGCAGCACAGGGATGGTGCCCGGCAGCACCGGGTGGCTGGCTACCGGCAGGCTCTCCCAGGCCATGGCCTGCTGCTCGCGCATCTGGAACTCGCCGGTCCAGTCATAGACCTTGCGGAAATGCAGGCGCACCCGGGCGTGGGGGTAGTCCATCACCAGCTCCTGCCAGGCGAAGCTCTCGCCGATGCGGATGCCCAGCTCCTCCCAGAGCTCGCGGGCCAGGGCTTCGTGCACGGTTTCGCCGGCCTCCAGCTTGCCACCGGGGAACTCCCAGTAGCCGGCGTAGACCTTGCCCTCGGGCCGGGAGGTGAGCAGAAAGCGACCTTCCCGCCCGGTGCCGTCGCGCTCGACCAGCACGCCCACGGCCACATCGACCGGCGTGCGTTCGGTGGATGCCCCGCTCATGCGCTGCCGGCCCCACTGTCCATGGCCCGGCGGCCGGCCAGATCGCGGGCGAACTGGTAGGCCACCCGGCCCGAGCGCGAGCCGCGTTCCAGCGCGAAGACCAGGGCCTCGGGCCGGGCGGCCTCGATGGCGGCTGCGTCCAGGCCGAAGTGCGACAGCCACTGCGCCACGATGGCCAGGTACTCCGGCTGGCTGAAGGGATAGAAGCTGATCCACAGGCCGAAGCGCTCGGACAGGGAGATCTTCTCCTCCACCACCTCGCCGGGATGGAGCTCGCCATCCTCGGTGTGCTGGTAGCTGAGGTTGTCCTTCATCGTCTCCGGCAGCAGGTGGCGCCGGTTGCTGGTGGCGTAGATCAGCAGGTTGTCACTGGCCGCGGCCACGGAGCCGTCCAGGATGGACTTGAGGGCCTTGTAGCCGGACTCGCCTTCCTCGAAGCTCAGGTCGTCGCAGAAGACGATGAAGCGCTCGGGCCGGCGCGAGACCAGTTCCACCACGTCCGGCAGGTCCACCAGATCGGCCTTGTCGATCTCGATCAGGCGCAGTCCCTGGTCCGCGAAGGTGTTCAGGCAGGCCTTGATCAGCGAACTCTTGCCCGTGCCTCGGGCCCCGGTGAGCAGCACGTTGTTGGCCGGCTGGCCGGCCACGAACTGCGCCGTGTTGCGCCACAGGCGCTCCTTCTGCGGCTCGATCTCGTGCAGATCGGCCAGCTGGATGGTCGAGACATGGCGCACCGGCTCCAGGCGGCCCATGCCCTGCCGACGGCGGTAGCGAAAGGCCGTCGACAGGTCCCAATCGGGCGCACCCAAGGGCCGGGGCAGCCAGGCCTCCAGCCGTTCCAGCACCCGCTCGGCACGCAGCAGCAGGGGCTCCAGATCTTCCAGGTTCATGACCCCGAGTGTACGAGGCGCCGGAGGCGGGCCGACCCCTGCACGGACCGGCCCGCTGCCGGTTCAGGGGCAGCTGGTGCCGGCGTCCAGGCGCACGATGCGCGGCTTGCCCAGGTTGGCGGCGGCAGGGTTGTAGGCCGGCGCCGGCGCCTTGTAGGCGGCCAGGTAGGCCGACAGGGCGTCGATGTCCTGGGCGCCGCCCAGGCGGTTGCTGCCGCCCTTGAGCACGCTGAAGCCGTCACCCCCATCGGCCAGGAAGTTGTTGACCGTCACGCGCCAGGTTTTGCCCGCGTCCACCACCTGGCCGCTGCCATCCACCAGCGTCTGCACGCCGGCCCCGCTGGTCAGCGTCAGGTTGCGCACCTTGGCCCCGCAGGCCTGGGTGTTGTCCCATTCGTAGCGGATGCCATTGGAAGGCAGCAGCACCTTGGCATAGGTGCTGGTCTGGCCCAGGCAGCCGGGGAACTGCTGCTCCAGCGTGTCACGCACCTGCTGGGTGGTCAGCGTCAGCGTGACCAGGCTGTTGCCGAAGGGCTGGACAGTGAAGGCCTCACCGTAGGTGATGTTGCCGTCGCCCTCGCCCGCCGCGCTGCCGGCGTAGAGGAAGCCGGGGTTGCGCACGCCGCCCGGGTTCATCAGCGCGAACTGCGCGCCGCCCAGGTTGGACGCGCTGGTGGCCGCCCACTGCGAATCGGCGATCAGATCACCGGCCGGCATGTTGCAGGCGGCATCCTTGGTGTTGGGCACGTCGGTGGTGATGGCGCCGATCACCTGGTTGGCCACCGGCGCGGCCAGGGCCTTGTAGGCCGACACGATGCCGGCGATCTGGGCGTTGGGCACGATGGCGGCATTGCTGCGGTCCACCACCTTGTTCTGGGCGGTGATGGCGGCCACCTGGCCGGAGTTGCGGTCCAGCGTGATGTCGATGTCGGTCAGCACGCGCCCCTGGGTGTTGGCGCTGGTCACCGGGATCAGGCGACCGGAAGCCACCGGCAGCTGGCAGTTGTAGGCCGCGTGGGTGTGGCCGCTGATCACCAGGTCCACCGCGTCGTCGAGCTGGCTGACGATGGTCTTGATCGGCGAGCCATCCAGGTTGCCGGCGCAGGCGTTGATGTCCACCGTCGAGCCGGTCTGCACGCCGCCCTGGTGGATCAGCACCACGATGGCCTCCACGCCCTGGGCACGCAGCTCGGGCACCAGCTGATTGACCGTGGCGGCCTCGTCATTGAACTTCAGCCCCTTCACGCCCGAGGGGGTGACGATCTGCGGCGTCTCCTTGAGCGTCAGGCCGATGAAGGCCACCTTGACCTTCTTGCCACCGGCCTTGAAGGCCTTGATGCCATAGGGCTTGAACATGGTGTCGCCGGTCTTGGCGTTGACCACGTTGGCCGCCAGGAACTTGAACTGCGCGCCCTCGAAGGGCACCGGCGTGCCCACATCGGCACCGCGGCAGCTGTTGACCGTGTCGGTGGGGTGGCAGCCGCCCTGGGCCATGCGCTTGAGCTCGGCCTTGCCGTCGTCGAACTCGTGGTTGCCCACGGCGTTGAAGTCCAGGCCCGCGCGGTTCATGGTCTCGATGGTCGGCTCGTCGTGGAACAGGGCCGAGACCAGCGGGCTCGCGCCGATCAGGTCCCCGGCGGACACGACGATGGTGTTCGGGTTGGCGGCGCGGGCCGCGGCGATGTAGCCCGCCAGCTCGTCCACGCCACCGGCCGGCACGGCCGCGGCATCGCCGTTGGCCTTGTAGGTGCCCGGGGATTCCAGCGCGCCATGGAAGTCGTTGAGGGCCAGCACCTTGATGACGGGGTTGCCGGTGTCCTGGGCCGCAGAGGCGCGGACGATGGTGGTCTTGGCGCCGGCAGCGGCGTGGGCACCGCAGACGACCAGCGTGGCCGTCAGGGCCAGCGCCAGGCGGTTCAGAGCGAACATGGGAACTCCCTGGGAATGTTGTCGGAGTCCCGATTGGAGCGGCCACACCGTGACAGCCGCTTGACGGCCAGCCCCAGCCCCCTTGTTCTGGGGGATGTGCGGCGTCAGCCCAGGGCGCGCAGGGCGATGTCCAGCTGCTCGGTGGGCAGGCGGCGGAAACCCGAACGCGCGAAGCGCTGCAGGCGGCCGATGGCGAAGCAGGTCAGGGCCGAGGCCTGGCCATTGGCTTCCACGGTGGGCGTGGCCGAGCCGGCCGCCTCGGCGGCCAGACGCAGGCTCTGCCGCAGCAGCGACTCGACCCGGTCGAAGAACTGGTTCATGCGCAGGCCCAGGCGCTCATGCTCGAACACCAGGGCGTCACCCACCATCACGCGGGTCATGCCGGGGTTGCGCTCGCCGAACTGCAGCAGCACCTGCACCATGCGCTGGGCCTGGCCGGCCTGCTCGCGCTCGGCCACCTGGTTGAGCAGGGTGAAGACGGAGGATTCGATGAACTCGATCAGGCCCTCGAACATCTGGGCCTTGCTGGCGAAATGGCGGTAGAGCGCCGCTTCGCTGACCGACAGGCGGCCGGCCAGGGCGGCCGTGGTGATGCGCTCGGCGCCGGGCTGCTCCAGCATCTCGGCCAGGGTCTGCAGGATCTGCACCCGCCGCTCGCCGGGCTTGGGCCGCTTGCGCGGGGCGGGGGCGCTCGCGGGCTCGACGACCTCGGTCGTGCTGACTGTCTCGGCTTCCGGTTCCAGGGCTTCAGGCAGGTCAGACATCACGACAGGCGGTGTAACTGTTGGAGCGAGCCGATTCTGGCATACACGTAGGCGGGCCGGCGGCGCAGGCGGGCGCCCCGCTCCGGCCCATAGCCGTGGCCCCGCGCCCAGCGCTGCATCCACACCGCGCGCATGCCCACCCGGTGGGCCGCCTTCTGGTTCATCAGGCTGTCCTCCACCAGCACGCAGCGCTGCAGGGGCACCTTCAGCCGGGCAGCCAGCAGGCGCAGCATCCGGGCATCGGGCTTGGGCCGCAGGTCACCGAAGCAGTGCATCTGCTCCACGCCGATCACGGCCTCGAAGCAGCCCAGCACGCCCAGGGCCCGCAGCACCCGCACCGCATAGCCCCGGCCGGCATTGGTCAGCACGATCTTGCGGCCCGGCAGGCGCTTGAGCGCGGCCAGGTCGTGCACATGGGCGGCCAACTCCCCTTCCAGCCCCGGGAAGGCGTGGGTGAGGCGCACGAAATGCTCCACCTGCACGCCGTGGTGGCGCACCAGGCCCACCAGGGTGTTGCCGTAATGGGCCCAGTAGTGGGCCCGCAGGCGGTCGGCCTCCTGAGCGGGCACGCCCAGGGTGTCCTCGATGTAGCGGTTCATCGCCCCATCGAAGTGAGGGAAGGCCGAGGCGCCGGCGTTGTGCAGCGTGTTGTCCAGGTCGAACAGCCACACCGGCGCCGGCCGGGCACGGCAGCCCATCTCAGTGCGAACGGATCATCGTGCCGTAGGCCTGGTCGGTCAGGATCTCCAGCAACATGGCATGCGGCACCCGGCCGTCGACGATGTGCACGGCATTCACGCCGCTCTTGGCGGCATCCAGCGCGCCGGCGATCTTGGGCAGCATGCCGCCGCTGATCGTGCCATCGGCCACCAGCTCGTCGATCTGGCGGGCAGTCAGGTCGGTCAGCAGGTTGCCGGCCTTGTCCAGCACGCCGCGGATGTTGGTCAACAGCAGCAGCTTCTCGGCCTTGAGCACCTCGGCCAGCTTGGAGGCCACCAGGTCGGCATTGATGTTGTAGCTCTCGTTCTTCTCGCCAAAGCCGATCGGGCTGATGACAGGAATGAAGGCATCGTCCTGCAGCGCCTTGACCACGCTGGGGTCGATCGAGACGATCTCGCCGACCTGGCCGACGTCGTGGGTCTTGCTCGGGTCGTCCTTGTCGGCCAGACGCATCTGGCGGGCGCGGATCATCGCGCCGTCACGGCCGGTCAGGCCCACGGCCTTGCCGCCCACGGCGTTGATCAGGCCCACGATGTCCTGCTGCACCTCACCGGCCAGCACCCACTCCACCACGTCCATGGTCTCGGGGTCGGTCACCCGCATGCCCTGCACGAAGGTGCCCTTCTTGCCGATCTTGGCCAGCGCGGCGTCGATCTGCGGACCACCGCCGTGCACGACGATGGGGTTCATGCCCACCAGCTTGAGCAGCACCACGTCCTCGGCGAAATCCTGCTGCAGCGCCGGGTCGGTCATGGCGTTGCCGCCGTACTTGATGACCAGCGTCTTGCCGTGAAACTTGCGGATGTACGGCAGGGCCTGGGCCAGGATCTCGGCCTTGTCGCGGGGCTGGATGGCATCCAGGGAGGAAGGCACGGGCGCGTCGTTGCTCATGGGGGCAGGGCCAATGGCGGCGTCAGACAAGAGGGGGTGGCGGTGCCGTCCGGCGGCCTGCGGCAACCACCGCAGCACCCTCAAACCCGGACAACCAAGGCATTGTAGGCACGGGGCCGACGGGCTTGCTGGTACCCTCGGCGTCCACCCTGTCAGCGCCGGCCCGCCGTGGCGCGTTGAATGCACAGAAGGAGATCTGCCATGTTCCTGACACCCCGTCGCCTGCGCCTGTGGACCGCCGCCCTGCTGGCCGGCCTGTCCCTGAGCGCCCTGGCCGCCGAGGGCGAGGTCCGCAAGATCAACGCCGCCCAGGCCAAGATCACCATCAAGTCCGGCCCCATCGCCAACTTGGACATGCCGCCGATGACCATGGTCTTCAAGGCCACGCCGCCCAGCCTGCTCAAGGGCCTGGCCGAGGGTGACAAGGTCAGCTTCGAGGCCGCCCAGGTCGACGGGCAGTACGTGGTGACCTCGATCCGCAAGCTGCCTTGAGCCTGGCCACTTGATTCCGGCTGGGCAATGGGTTCACCATGCGGCATCGTCCCACCCCAGGAGATGCAGGCATGAGCGACACATCCCCGGAGACCGAAGCCGGCGCGTCCACCGCCGCCGAGGATCCCCACCTGAGTGCCACCCTGCGCCAGTCGGCCCATGAGATCTGGCTGGCCGGGCTGGGGGCCTTCGCCAAGGCCCAGTCCGAGGGCAGCAAGGTGTTCGACGCCCTGGTGAAGGAAGGCGAGCACCTGCAGAGCAAGGTGCAGGCCCCGCTGGAACAGCTCAGCGCCAAGGCCGAGGCCCTGGCCGACAAGGCCAGCCGCCCTTGGGAGCGCCTGGAAACCGCCCTGGACGCGCGCAGCCAGCAATGGCTGGAACGCCTGGGCCTGCCCTCATCGGCCGCCTGGGTGGCGCTGCAGGCCGAAGTGGGCCGTCTGCGCCAGGACGTGGATGCCTTGAAGAAGGCAGGCCGCCCCGCGCGCAAGAGCCGGGCGGCTCAGACCTCGGGCGCGGCGCCCGCCCGCAAGCGCAGCCGCCCGGCCGCGGCCAAGGCCGCGCCGCCCGACGAGACCACCTGAGGTCGCTGCGCCGGCGGTTGGCCTTCAGCCCAGGTAGCGGGCTTCCAGGTGGGCCTTGAAGTGGGCCGGGTTCAGCGGTTCGCCGCTGATCCGCTCGGTCAACTCGCGCGTGGTCCAGCGGCTGCCCTGCTGCCAGATGGACTGCTTGAGCCAGTCGAACACCGGCGCCAGTTCGCCGCGGGCGATGCGGGCGTCCACGTCCGGCATGGCGCGGCGCAGGGCGGCAAACCACTGCGCCGCATACATGGCCCCCAGCGAATAGCAGGGGAAGTAGCCGAACAGGCCCTCGGGCCAGTGCACGTCCTGCATCGGGCCGTCCTGGTAGTTGCCGCGGGTGTCGATGCCCAGCAGATCCCGCATGCCCGCGTCCCACAGAGCCGGGATGTCCTCGGCCTCGGCCGTGCCGTCGATCAGGGCCTGCTCGATGTCGAAGCGCAGCAGGATGTGGGCCGGGTAGGTCACCTCGTCGGCCTCCACCCGGATCCGCCCGGGCTGCACCCGGGTCATCAGGCGTTGCAGGTTGGCGGGTTCGAAGGCCGGCTGGGCACCGAAGGCCTGGACCAGCATGGGCGAGAGCAGGGCGGCGAAGCCCGGGTGCGAGCCCAGTTGCATTTCGAAGAACAGGCTCTGGCTCTCGTGCAGGGCCATGGAGCGCGCCAGCGACACCGGCTGACCCAGCCATTCGCGCGGCAGGTTCTGCTCGTAGCGGCCGTGGCCGGTCTCGTGCACCGTGCCCATCAGGGCCGAGAGGAAGTCCGCCTCGTTGAAGCGGGTGGTCATGCGCACGTCCTCCGGCACACCGCCGGTGAAGGGGTGAGCGCTGACATCGAGCCGACCGGCGTTGAAGTCGAAGCCCAGCAGGTGCATGACCTGCTCGCTCAGGCGGCGCTGGGCCTCCTCCGGGAAGGGGCCCCGGGCCTCGATCAGCGGCGGCTGGGCGGCCTGGCGCGCCACCGCGGCCTGGATCAGGCCCGGCAGCCACTGGCGCACCTCGTCGAAGACGGCCTTCACCTCGGCCCGGGTCATGCCGGGCTCGTACTGGTCCAGCAGCGCGTCATAGGGTGACAGGCCGCTGCGCTCGGCCAGCAGACGGGCCTCCTCGCGCGCCACGGCCAGCACCGGGCGGAAGTTCTCCAGGAAGCCGGCCCAGTCGTTGGCCGGGCGCTGCTGGCGCCAGGCCTGGCCGCAGCGGGACACGGCCAGCGAGCGGCGCTCGACCAGGGCCTCCGGCAGGGCGGTGGCCAGCTGCCAGTCGCGCTGCATCTCGCGCAGATTCGCCCGCGCCCAGTCGTCCAGCGGCTCCTGCGCGGCCTGCGCCAGCAGCGGCCCGATCGCGGCGTCGGTGCGCTGGCGATGCAGCAGGCCGGCCAGCTCGGTGAGGGCCGCCGTGCGGGCGTCATTGCCGCCCGGCGGCATGAAGGCGGCCTGGTCCCAATGGGCCAGGGATTGCAGGTGGCCCAGCCGGTGCAGGCGGGCATGGCGCTCGGTCAGCGCGTCGTAGGCAGGGTGAGCTTGTGACATCCGGGCATTGTGGCGCCCGTCCTCCAACGGCGGGAGGGGGTTCCCTCCAAGGGGGGATGCCCGCCCCTGCCCGCCTCTCTTCAGGGTTGCCAGGCGCCCGGGAACCAGCCCAGCAGGGCCAGCGTCATCACCACATAGCGCAGGAACTTGCCCACCATCATGTAGCCCACGCAGGGCCAGAAGGGCAGGCGCAGCCAGCCGGCCAGCGCACACAGCGGGTCACCCACGATGGGCAGCCAGCTGACCAGGCAGGCCCGCGGGCCGAAGCGCTGCAGCCATTGCAGCAGGCGGACCTCCCGGGGTGGGCGGTGGCGCAGGTGCTCGTAGGCGCGCTCGGCCCCGTAGCCCGTCCACCAGGTGATGGCGCCGCCGACGGTGTTGCCCAGCGTGGCCACCACGATGGCCGGCCACAGCAGTTCGGGGTTGAGCTTGACCAGGCCGAACAGCACCGCCTCCGACCCCATGGGCAGCAGGGTGGCCGACAGCAGGGCCACCAGGAACAGCGTGCTCAGGCCGAACTCCGGCAGGGCCAGCCAGGACAGCAGGGTGTGCATCCAGGAATCCATGGCGCGATTGTGGCCCGCCGCCGCGCCCCGTTCGCGGGTGGCTCGGGCCGCCAGGCGACCCGGGCGGCGAGGTCTATAATCCTGCCTCCTTTTTAAGCAATTCCCCACCCCCTCCCCCATGCGCATCGGCCCCCATGAGCTGCCGAACCATCTGTTCGTTGCCCCGATGGCCGGGGTGACGGACCGGCCGTTTCGCACGCTGTGCAAGCGCCTGGGGGCAGGCTATGCGGTCAGCGAGATGGTCACCTCGCGCAAGGACCTGTGGAATTCGCTCAAGACCTCGCGCCGGGCCGACCACACCGGTGAGACTGCCCCCATCGCGGTGCAGATCGCCGGCACCGAGCCGGGCATGATGGCCGAGGCCGCCGCCTACAACATCGACCGCGGCGCCCAGATCATCGACATCAACATGGGCTGCCCGGCCAAGAAGGTCTGCAACAAATGGGCGGGCTCGGCCCTGATGCGCGACGAGCCAGGCGCCATCGCCATCGTCGAGGCCGTGGTGGCCGCCTGCGCCCCGCGCGGCGTGCCCGTGACACTGAAGATGCGCACCGGCTGGTGCGACACCGAGCGCAATGCCGTGGCCCTGGCGCGCGCCGCCGAGGCCGCCGGCGTGGCCATGGTGACGGTGCATGGCCGCACCCGCGAGCAGGGCTACAAGGGCCAGGCCGAGTACGAGACTGTGGCCGCGGTGAAGGCCGCGCTGGGCATCCCGGTGGTGGCCAACGGCGACATCGATTCGCCCGAAAAGGCGCTGGCGGTGCTGCAGGCCACGGGCGCCGATGCCCTGATGATCGGCCGCGCGGCCCAGGGCCGGCCCTGGATCTTCCGCGAGATCGCCCACTTCCTGGCCACCGGCACCCACCTGCCCCCGCCCGAGACGCGCGAGGTGCAGGCCTGGCTGACCGAGCATCTGCGCGACCACTACACGCTCTACGGCGAGGACGCGGGCGTGCGCAGCGCGCGCAAGCACATCGGCTGGGCGGTGCGCGCCCTGCCCGGCGGCGAGGCCTTCCGCGCCGCCATGAACACCCTGGACGACTGCGAGGCACAGCTGCGCGCGGTCACCACCTTCTTCGAGGCCCTGGCCGACACCCACCGGCTGCTGCCCTCGACCCCACCGGCTGCCAACCAGGACGCGCTTGCACAACAAGCCTGACGCCGCGCGGTTGCCACCGCCGGCCTGGAGGCCGCCCCATTGCCTGACCCATGAGCAAGAACAACGACATCGATGCCTGCGTCCGCGAGACGCTGGACCAGTACTTCAAGGACCTGCGCGGCGCAGAGCCGCATTCGCTGCACGACATGGTCATCCGCACGGTCGAGAAGCCGCTGCTGGAAGTCGTGATGCAACAGGCCGACGGCAACCAGAGCAAGGCTGCCGAGTGGCTGGGCATCAACCGCAACACCTTGCGCCGCAAGCTGGTCGAGCACAAGCTGATCAAGTGAGCCGCTGACCCGCCGCCCCGCCCTCCCCCTTTTCTTCCATCCCACCGCACACCACCATGGCCCTCACCGCCCTGCTCTCGGTCTCCGACAAGACCGGCATCGTCGAATTCGCCCAGGCCCTGCACGGCCACGGCATCCGCCTGCTGTCCACCGGCGGCACCGCCAAGCTGCTGGCCCAGGCCGGCCTGCCGGTCACCGAGGTCAGCGAGATCACCGGCTTCCCGGAGATGCTCGACGGCCGCGTCAAGACCCTGCACCCGCGCGTGCACGGCGGCCTGCTGGCTCGCCGCGATGTGCCCGAGCACATGGCCGCGCTCAAGGAGCACGGCATCGGCACGATCGACCTGCTGATCATCAACCTCTACCCCTTCGCCAAGGCCACCGCCAAGGCCGATTGCACGCTTGAAGACGCGATCGAGAACATCGACATCGGCGGCCCGGCCATGCTGCGCGCCGCGGCCAAGAACTGGCAGGACGTGGGCGTGGTGATCGACCCGACCGACTACCCGCAGGTGCTGGCCGAGCTGACCGACTCCCAGGGCACGGCCCTGACCCGCAAGACCAAGTTCATGCTGGCCAAGAAGGTGTTCTCGCACACCGCCGCCTACGACGGCATGATCAGCAACTACCTGACCTCGCTGGAAGCCGGCTCCGAAGAGAAGACCGCCGAGGTCCCCAAGCGCGAGGAATACCCTGCCGTCTTCAACCTGCAGCTGCACAAGGTGCAGGGCATGCGTTACGGCGAGAACCCGCACCAGTCGGCCGCCTTCTACAAGGAAGCCCAGGTGGCCGAGGGCCTGCTGGCCGGCTGGACCCAGATCCAGGGCAAGGAACTGTCCTTCAACAACATCGCCGATGCCGACGCCGCCTGGGAATGCGTCAAGGCCTTCGACGTGCCGGCCTGCGTGATCGTCAAGCATGCCAACCCCTGCGGCGTGGCCGTGGGCGCCACGCTGCTGGAAGCCTATGAGAAGGCCCTGAAGACCGACCCGACCAGCGCCTTCGGCGGCATCATCGCCTTCAACCGTCCGCTGGACGCCGACGTGGTCGAGAAGATCAATGCGAACAAGCACTTCGTCGAAGTGGCGATCGCCCCGGTCATCACGCCGGCCGCCCGCGCGGCCTACGCCAGCAAGATCAATGTGCGCCTGCTCGAAGTGCCGGTGAGCCGTGCCGTCAACGCGCTGGACATGAAGCGCGTGGGTGGCGGCATGCTGCTGCAGTCGGCCGACAACATCGACGTGGTCGGTGAGCTGAAGGTGGTCACGAAGGTGCAGCCCACCGCCCAGCAGATGGAGGACCTGAAGTTCGCCTGGACCGTGGCGCGCTTCGTCAAGTCCAACGCCATCGTGTTCTGCAAGGACGGCATGACCTTCGGTGTCGGCGCCGGCCAGATGAGCCGCCTGGATTCGGCCCGCATCGCCAGCATCAAGGCCCAGGCCGCCGGCCTGAGCCTGTCGGGCACGGCGGTGGCCAGCGACGCCTTCTTCCCGTTCCGCGACGGCCTGGACGTGGTGGTGGATGCGGGCGCGACCTGCGTCATCCATCCGGGTGGCTCGATGCGCGACGAGGAAGTCATCGCCGCAGCCGACGAGCGCGGCATCGCGATGGTGCTGACCGGCACCCGTCACTTCCGCCATTGATCTGCCGCCCGGGGCGCATGTCGCCCGCGGCCCCGCAAGCCCGGCCCCGCGCCGGGCTTTTTCATGCCCGCCGGCCCACCGTCACCCAGCGATTAACATGCCCGCCATGACCCGCGTGATCGGCATTGACCCTGGCCTGCAGTGCACCGGCTTCGGCGTCGTCCAGAAGGACGGCAGCCAGCTGCAGTACGTGGCCAGCGGCACCATCCGCACCACCAGCGGCATCGCGCTGGGCGATCTGCCGGGCCGGCTGAAGATGATCTTCGAGGGCGTGCAGGAGGTGGTGCGGCGCTACGAACCCGACCAGGCCTCCTGCGAGATCGTCTTCGTCAACGTGAACCCGCAGAGCACGCTGCTGCTGGGCCAGGCCCGGGGCGCGGCCATCACCGCGCTGGCCACCTGCGGCCTGCCGGTCAACGAGTACACCGCGCTGCAGATGAAGAAGTCGGTGGTGGGCCACGGCCATGCGCGCAAGGACCAGATCCAGGAGATGGTCAAGCGCCTGCTGAACCTGCCCGGCCTGCCCAGCAAGGACGCGGCCGACGCGCTGGGGCTGGCCATCACCCATGTGCACGCCGGCGGCTCCTTCGCCGCCATGGCCCAGGCCACCACCCTGAACCGCCGCACCCACGCCCAGTTCAAGGGCGGGCGGACCTACTGATCCGCCGAACCGGCCTGTGCGGCACGCCACAGCCGCCAGGACTGCAGCACCGGCGCCAGGCTGATCAGCACCAGCACGGCCACCGTCAGGGGAAGCAGGGCGGGTGAGCGGGGCATGGCCCAGGCCAGGGCGGCCAGCAGCGCCGCCCCTGCCACGAAGACGCGACCCGCCCAGCGGTGCGTCCGGTCCCACACCCGCTCGCTGCTGAGCGTCCAGGGTGTGCGGATGCCGACGAAGAAGTTGGAGCGCAGCTTGCCCAGCACATTGCCGATGCCGGCCAACAGAGCGGCCAGAGCCCAGACCGGCCATTGCGGCAGCGGCCCGATCCACCCCAGGGTCTGCAACACGACGAAGACCTGCAGCCCCGCCAGGAAGCCCAGCAGGGTGAGCCAGATCGCATCCAGCGCCGGCGCGGACTGCCGCAGGTGGTCGCCGCGCGGATCGAGCTGCGGCAGGATCCGGCGCAAGCCATGGAGCAGCAGCGCCAGCGCGGGCAGCCACAGCAGGCCGGGCAGCGGCGCCGCCCACCCATCCGCCTGGCCGTCCGGCCCGAAGTGGATGGGCACCTGCGCGTCGGCCGGCAGCCGGGCCCAGGCCCAGGCGCCCACGGCCGCGTTGGCCAGCAGCAGCCCCTGCTGGGCGTGGCGGGCCAGCGTCTCAGCCATGGGACGCCTCACCACCCTCGCCCGAGGGCGCCGCCCCGCCGCGCGGGCGGGCCAGGCCGAACAGGTCGGCAAAGCCCAGCAACGCTTCTTCCAGCACCGACAGGTTGAGCCGGTAGGTGATGCTGGTGCCGGACTTGGTGGAGGTCACCAGCTCGGCATCACGCAGCACCTGGAAATGGGCGGACAAGGTGGACTTGCCCAGGGTGAAGCGGTCCGCCAACTCGCCGGCGGTCATGTCGCGCTCGCGCAGCAGCTGCAGGATGCGCCGCCGCGTCGGATCGCTCAGGGCTTTGAAGATCTTGTCCATATTCGCAATTTCGCCAATTACAGAATAAATGTCAAGTGTTTCCTGAAGACGATGCGTCGGCACATGGAAAAAAGCCCGGCCACGGAGCACTCCGTGGCCGGGCCGGCAAGGTCGGGTCGGTTCAGCGCAGGCTCAGGACGGCTCGGCCGAACTGGCCGGGGCTTCCGCGCTCAGCGGGGCACCCCGCTCCTCGCCGCCCAGGGCCTTGTACAGGCTCAGGCGGTTGAGCAGTTCGCCCAGGCGCACCTGGACCAGGGCCTGCTCGGCACTGGCGAGCGAACGCTCGATGTCCAGGTAGTCCAGCTGGCTGGCCGCACCCACGTCGTACTTCAGCTTGGTCAGGCGGTAGCGCTCGCGCTCGGCCTCCAGCAAGCCGCTCTGGGCCTGCACCTGGGTGCGCCACTGGGCCTGGCCCTGCAGCGCGGTGGCCGCCTCGCTGAAGGCGGTCTGCACCGCCTTCTCGTACTGGGCCACTGCGATGTCGCGGTTGACCTCGGCCACCTTGACGTTGGCCTGACGGCGGCCCGCGTCGAAGATGCTCAGCAGCACCGAGCCGCTGATCGTCGAGGCCGTCACCCCGTCGTGGATCAGGCCGGACAGGCTGTCGCTGACCACGCCGTAGCTGCCGCTGAGGGTGATGGCCGGGAACAGCGCGGCGCGCGCGGCACCGATGTTGGCGTTGGCCGCCACCAGGCTCTGCTCGGCCTGCATCAGATCCGGACGGCCCAGCAGCAGATCGGAGGACGCAAAGGCGGGCACATCGGCCAGCCAGTGCGCGTCGGTGGCCGCCATCGCGCCGGGCAGCAGCTCGGGCGGCAGGGCCTCGCCCACCAGCAGGTTCAGGGCGTTCAGGTCGGCGTCGCGCTGACGCTGCAGCTGGGCCACCGTGGCGCGGGCCTGGGCCGACAGGGTCTGCACGCCGCGCAGGTCCAGCTCGGAAGCCGCCCCCACGTCGGCCTGCAAACGGACCAGCCGCAGGGTTTCGTCCCGCGTGGCCAGCGTGCGCTGGGCCAGACGCAGCTGCTCCTCGTCGGCCGCCAGGGTCAGCCAGGCGGTGGCGGTGGCCGTCACCAGCGACAGCCGGGCCGAACGGGCCGCTGCCACGTTGCCGAGCAGGGTGGCGCTGGCGGCATCGCTGTTGTTGCGCAGCCGGCCGAACAGGTCCAGCTCATAGGAAGCCAGCTGCAGCCCGCCGGTGAAAGTGTTGGCCTCCTTGCCGCCGCTGTTGGGCGCGCGCTGGCCGGTCAGGCCCACGCTCAGGGCCGGCCAGCGGTCCGCATCGGTGATGCGCAGCTGGGCCCGGCTGCGCTCCACGTTCAGCACCGCCACCCGCAGGTCCCGGTTCTGGGTCAGCGCGCGGTTGACCACCTGGCGCAAGC
This sequence comes from Ideonella dechloratans, assembly GCF_021049305.1. Taxonomy (GTDB): domain Bacteria; phylum Pseudomonadota; class Gammaproteobacteria; order Burkholderiales; family Burkholderiaceae_C; genus Ideonella; species Ideonella dechloratans. The sequence goes on along the minus strand of NZ_CP088081.1, from coordinate 1,023,370 downwards.
GTTCGTCGCGCACCAGCTCGCGCCAGCCCGGCAGGGCGGCCGGCGCGGACGACGGGGCCGCCGGGGCCGCCGGCAGCGTGGCCGGCACCGGCAGCGCCGGGCGCTGGTAGTCCGGCGCCAGGTTCAGGCAGCCCGCCAGGCCCAGGCTCAGGGCCAGCGGGGTCAGGGTCATCGTCAGACGCCGGATCATCAGCGGTCCTCCTCGCCGGGCAGCATGCCGCCCACGGCGCTTTCAGTCTTCTCCGAAGAGATCATCGTGTTGTGGCCGCTGACATGGCCGCCCTTGAACAGCCGGCGGATCACCACGTAGAACACCGGCACCATGAACACGGCCAGCACCGTGGCCGTGATCATGCCGCCCATCACACCCGTGCCGATCGCCCGCTGGCTGGCCGAGCCGGCACCGCTGGAAATGGCCAGCGGCAGCACGCCCAGGATGAAGGCGAAGGAGGTCATGATGATCGGGCGGAAGCGCAGATGGCAGGCTTCCAGCGTGGCCTTGAGCAGGCTCTTGCCCTCGGCCTGCAGGTCCTTGGCGAACTCGATGATCAGGATGGCGTTCTTCGCGGACAGGCCGATGATGGTGATCAGGCCGACCTTGAAGTACACGTCATTGGGCATGCCGCGCAGCCAGACGCCGCACAGCGAGCCCAGCACGCCCAGCGGCACCACCAGCAGCACGGCCACCGGGATGCTCCAGCTCTCGTACAGCGCAGCCAGGCACAGGAAGACCGCCAGCATCGAGAAGGCCATCAGGTAGATGGCCTGCGAGCCGGAGAGCTTTTCCTCACGCGACTGGCCGGTCCACTCGAAACCGAAGCCCGGCGGCAGCTGGCTGGCCAGCTTCTCCATCTCGTTCATCGCGTCACCGGTGGAATAGCCCGGCGCGGCGTCACCGGCGATCTTCATCGCGGGGTAGCCGTTGTAGCGGATGGTCTGGATGGGGCCGTTGACCCAGCGGGTCGAGGCGAAGGCCGACAGCGGCACCTGCTGACCCTTGCTGTTGGGCACGTAGAGCCGCAGGATGTCCTCCGGCGTCATGCGGGCGGAAGCCTCGGCCTGCACCACCACCCGCTGCAGACGGCCCGCATTGGGGAAGTCGTTCACGTAGGTGGAGCCCAGCGCGGTGGACAGCACCGAGCCAATGGTGTTGAAGGACACGCCCAGGGCCGCAGCACGCTCGCGGTCGATGTCCAGCTGCAGCTGGGGCGCGTCTTCCAGGCCGTCCGGGCGCACGCCGGCCAGCACCTTGCTCTGCATGGCCATGCCCAGCAGCTGGTTGCGCGCGGCCAGCAGGGCCTCATGGCCCTGGCCGGAACGGTCCTGCAGCCGGAAGCTGAAGCCGGTGGCCGTGCCCAGCTCGGGGATGGGCGGCGGGCTGAGCGGGAAGATGAAGGCATCGCGGATGCCCATCAGCGCCCCGAAGGCCCGGCCGGCCAGGGCCTGGGCCGAGTGCTGGGGACCCTTGCGCTCCTCCCAGGGCTTGAGCGGCACGAAGGCCAGGGCCGCGTTCTGGCCGGAGCCGGCGAACGAGAAGCCCAGCACGCCCACCACCTTGTCCACCTCGGGCTGGTGCAGGAAGAACTGCTCCACCTGGCTCACCACCGAGGCGGTGCGCGTCTGCGAGGCCCCGGGCGGCAACTGGATGTTGACGATCAGGTAGCCCTGGTCCTCGTTGGGCAGGAAGGAGGTCGGCAGCTTGGTGTAGAGGAAGCCCACCGCGCCGACGATGGCGACGTAGATCACCAGGTAGCGGCCGGCGCGTGGCAGCACCCGCGCCACCAGGCCCTCGTAGCCCTTGGCCGTGCGCTTGAAGCGGCGGTTGAACCAGCCGAAGAAGCCGCCCTTCTCATGGTGATCCTCGGACACCGGCTTGAGCAGCGTGGCGCACAGGGCCGGCGTCAGCGTCAGGGCCAGGAAGGCCGAGAACAGGATGGACACCGCCATGGACAGCGAGAACTGGCGGTAGATGTTGCCCACCGAGCCGCTGAAGAAGGCCATGGGCAGGAACACCGACACCAGCACCACGGTGATGCCGATGATGGCGCCGGTGATCTGACCCATCGCCTTGATCGTCGCATCGTGCGGCGACAGGCCTTCCTCGGCCATGATGCGCTCGACGTTCTCGACCACCACGATGGCGTCGTCCACCAGGATGCCGATGGCCAGCACCATGCCGAACAGCGTCAGCACGTTGATCGAGAAGCCCAGCGCCAGCATCACCGAGAAGGTGCCCGTCAGCGCCACCGGCACCACGATGGTCGGGATCAGCGTGTAGCGGATGTTCTGCAGGAACACCAGCATCACGATGAACACCAGCGCGATGGCTTCGATCAGCGTCTTGACGACCTCTTCGATCGAGATCTTGACGAACTTGGAACTGTCGTAGGGGATGTCGTAGCTCACGCCTTCCGGCATGTACTTCTGCAGCTCGGCCATGCGCTGCTTGATGGCCTCGGCGGTCGCCAGCGCGTTGCCACCCGGCGACTGTTGGATGCCGATGCCCGAGGCCGTCACGCCGTTCAGGCGCGAGGAGCTGGTGTAGGCCTGGCCGCCGACTTCGATGCGCGCCACATCCTTCAGACGCACCGTGGAACCGTCGGTATTGGCCCGCACGATGATCTTGCCGAAGTCATCGACCGTGTGCAGCTGGCCATTGACGTTGATCGTCGCGTAGATCGTCTGGCCCTTGTCCGCGGGCAGCGCGCCGATGCTGCCGGCCGAAACCTGCAGGTTCTGCGCCGCGATGGCGGCATTGACGTCGGCCGTGGACAGGCCGTAGCCCACCAGCTTGGCCGGGTCGACCCAGATGCGCATTGAACGCTCGGTGCCGAACAGCTGGGCCTGGCCCACGCCGGGGATGCGCAGCAGCTCGGGCTGGATGTTGCGCGCCGCATAGTCACCCAGGGCCACGGGGTCGTAGGCCGGGTTCTTGGACGTCATCATCACGAACAGCAGGAAGTTCGAGCGCGCCTTGTCGATGCGCACCCCCTGCTGCGTCACGGCCGCGGGCAGCCGTGGCGTGGCCCGGCTCAACCGGTTCTGCACCTCGATCTGGGCGATGGAGACATCGGTGCCCGGCTCGAAGGTGACGGTGATGGTGCCCGAGCCGTTGGCGTCGGCGCTGGACTCCATGTAGATCAGGCCGGGCGCGCCGTTGAGCTCCTGCTCGATGACGGACAGCACGCTGTCCTCCAGCACCTGGGCGGAGGCGCCGGGGTAGGCCGTGGAGATGACGATGGAAGGCGGCGCCACCGTCGGGTACTGGGCCACGGGCAGCCGGGTGATGGCCGCCGCCCCGATCACGACGATGAACAGCGCGATGACCCACGCGAAGATGGGCCGGTCGATGAAGAAACGGGATCGCATGCGATGCGCTCCTGGTTCAGTGGCTGGCCGCCGAGGCCGGCGCCGCCGCCGGAGCGGAAGCGGGACCGGTCGGCGTCCAGGGCACCGGGTTCACGGCGGCCTTGGGGCGGATCTTCTGGAAGCCATCGACCACCACCTGGTCGCCCGGCTGCAGGCCGCCCAGCACCACCCAGTCGCTGCCGTGGGTGCCGCCCAGCTGCACCGGGCGCACGCTGACCTGCTTGTCCGGCGTGACGACCATCACGGTGTCGCCGGCGGTGCCGCGTGACACGGCCTGCTGCGGCACCAGGATGGCGTCGGTGGCCCGCGCGGTGGCGATGCGCACCTTCACGTACAGGCCCGGCAGCAGCTCGCCCTTGGGGTTGGGCAGCTCGGCACGCAGCGTGACCTGGCCGGAGGTGCTGTCCACGGTGATGTCGGAGAACAGCAGCTGGCCGGCCAGCGGATACACCGAACCGTCGTCCAGCACCACATGGACCTCGGCCGAACCGGCCTTCTGGAACTTGCCGGCCTCGACGGCGCGCTTGAGCTTCATCGCATCGGCGGCCGACTCGGTGAAGTTGACATACAGCTTGTCGATCTGCTGCACGGTGGCCAGCAGCGTGGCTTCGCCCGCACTGACCAAGGCCCCTTCGGTGACCTCGGCCCGGCCGATGCGGCCGCTGATGGGCGAGAGCACGGCGGCGTAGTCCACGTTCAGCTTGGCCTGCACCACGGCGGCCTTGGCGGCGGCCACATCGGCCTGGGCCTGCTTGTAGGCGGCCTGGGTGCTCACCCAGTCCTGGTCGCTGATGGCCTTGGCCTGGGCCAGGGGCCGGTTGCGGTCCAGCGTCGCCTGGGCCTGCATCAGCACGGCCTCGGCCTTGGCCTCGGTGGCCAGGGCGCTGTCCAGGGCGGCGCGGTAGGGCACCGGGTCGATCTCGAACAGGCTCTGACCGGACTTGACCACGCTGCCTTCGGTGAACAGCCGGCGCTTGACCACCCCGGTGACGCGGGCGCGCACCTGGGCCGTGCGGATGGCCTCCAGACGGCCCGGCAACTCGGTGGTGACGTCCACCGAGCTGGTCTTGGCGGTGATGACCCCCACCGGCGCGGGGGGCATCTGCCCACCCTGCGGCCCTCCGGCCCCCTGGCCGCAGCCGGACAGGGCCGCCAGGGTCAGGGCCGCCAGGCCGGCCAGCGGCCATGCGGGAACGCGACGCAGCCGCGCCGCGGAGGAAGACAGGGGCGCCGGATCCAGCGCAGTCTGGGGCTTCAAAGCCATGGTCGTCCTTTGTTGACTCGTGTCAAACCTCCGGCGGGTGGGTCAACCCTGCCGGAGGTGGGGCTTGTGAGGGAGAGCAAAATCGAGCGATGAGTTTACATACAATCTTGGATGTATGTTCCACAACAGGGTTATGCCGAGGTAAGCCATGGCGCGCCGAACCAAGGAAGACGCTCTGGCCACACGCCACCGCATTCTGGACGCTGCCGAGCAGGTGTTCGAGTCGCAGGGGGTTGCACGCACATCCCTGCAGCAGGTCGCGGCCGAAGCCGGCGTGACCCGGGGCGCCATCTACTGGCACTTCAAGGACAAGGCGGAACTCTTCTCCGCGATGATGGACCGGGTCCTGTTGCCCTGCGAGTGGGCCATGGACGATGCCGAGCAGATCGAGGAGGAGCATCCCGACCCCTTGTCGGCGGTGACCGCGCTGACCCTGGCCCCGCTGGAACAACTCTGCACCGATGGCCGGCTGCGGCGGGTCTTCACCATCGCGATGCACTTCACCGAATACACGGAAGAGATGAGCCCGGTGCGGACCCGCTGCGACGATGGCGTGGGACGCTACATCGCCGAGATCGACCGCCTGCTGCGGCAGGCCATGCGCCGGGGCCTGCTGCCCGCGGGCCTGGACAGCCGTGCGCAGGCCACCGCCCTGTTCGCGATGATCGACGGGCTGATGCACAACTGGACACGCCAGCCCTCGGCCTTCGCCTTGCTGCCCGTGGCCCGGGCAGGCGTGCAGAGCTTCCTGCGCGGCGTGGCCCAGCCCCCGGGCTGAGCGGCGTCAGAGCAGCGCGGGCAGCCTTTCCAGCACCAGCACCGCCGCGCCCCCCAGGGCCGCCAGCAGCGTCCACTTGATGATCACCAGGCCGCGCCGGCGCCAGACCGGCTGGCCGGTGGCCACATAGGCCGCGAAACACAGCAGGCCGGCCACCAGCAGCAGGCCGAAGACGAGGCGGAACACAAACATCACGCGCGGTCCCCGCTCACCAGGCCGGCGCCAGCTCGGCAAAGCCGGCCGGGGCCTTCTTCTCGTCGTCGAAGGTGACGATCTCGTAGGCGCTCTCGTCGGCCAGCAGGGCCCGCAGCAGCTTGTTGTTCAGCGCGTGGCCGCCCTTGAACGAGGTGTAGGCCGCCAGCAGCGGGTGGCCACCGATGTAGAGGTCGCCGATGGCGTCCAGGATCTTGTGCTTGGCGATCTCGTCGTCGTAGCGCAGGCCCTCGCTGTTGAGCACCCGGTAGTCGTCGATGACGATGGCGTTGTCCATGCTGCCACCCAGGGTCAGGCCGCGCGAACGCATGGCCTCGACGTCCTTGGTGAAGCCGAAGGTGCGGGCGCGGGCGATCTCCTGCTTGTAGCGGCCCGAACCCATGTCGAAGGTGACTTCCTGCGGTGTGGCGTCCACGGCCGGATGGTTGAAGTCGATCTGGAAGGTCAGCTTGTAGCCGTGGTAGGGCTCCAGGCGGGCCCACAGCAGGCGACGGCCCTCGCCTTCGCGCACCTCCACCGTCTTCTTGACCCGCAGGAAGCGCTTGGGCGCCTTCTGCAGTTCGATGCCGGCACTCTGCAGCAGGAACACGAAGGAGGCCGAGGAGCCGTCCAGGATGGGCACCTCGTCGGCGGTGATGTCCACGTAGAGGTTGTCGATGCCCAGGCCCGCGCAGGCCGACATCAGATGCTCGATGGTCTGGACCTTGGGGGCCCCCGGGTCGCCACCGGGCGAGATGGTGGAAGCCATGCGGGTGTCGCAGACCGAATCGAAGCGCACCGGGATGTCCACCGGCTGCGGCAGGTCCACGCGGCGGAACACAATGCCGGTGTCCGGCGCGGCCGGCCGCAAGGTCAGCTCGACCTTCTGGCCGCTGTGCAGGCCCACGCCGACGGCGCGGGTCAGGGACTTGAGGGTGCGTTGCTGAAGCATGGGGACAGGCGGAGATCCGGGTCAGCGCGGATTGTCCTTCAAGCCGGATCTTTGCGCTGAAAAGCCAGATCCAGTTGCACGCTGGTGCCCAGGCCGGGCCGGCTGTCGATGTGCAGCCGGCCTCCCAGTCGGGCCGCCCGCTCGCGCAGGTGGCGCAGTCCGCGGCCGGGCGTGGTCTGGGCCGGGTCGAAGCCGATGCCATCGTCCTCGATGGCCACCCGCACGCCGTCGGGCTGGCGGCTGATGGCGATGCGCACCTGCCGGGCATGGGCGTGCCGCAGCACGTTGTTGAGCACCTCCTGCACGATGCGCAACACCTGCAGGGCCTCCGGCGGCGTGAGCCAGTCCAGCGGCGGCAGGTCATCCACCGCCCACACAAGATTCAGCCCGGCGGCCTCCAGGCGCCGCGCCAGGCGGTGGCGCAACAGGGCCAGCAGGGTCACCAGGTCGTTGCCGATCGGCTCCAGCGAGTCGATCACCAGGCGCAGATCATCCAGGCATTCCCTCAGCAGGCCGGCCACCGCGTCGCGCGACAGGCGACCCTGCTCGGCCAGCACCAGGGCCGACATCAGGTTGGAACCCAGGCCGTCGTGCATGTCCCGCACCAGGCGCTGGCGCTCCAGCAGCAGGGCCTGCTCGCGCTCCACGCTGCGCAGGCGCTCGTGGTTCTCGCGCAGTTCCTCCTCGCGCCGGGCCAGCTGCTCTTCCAGGCGCTGCTGGGCCTCGGCCGCCTGGCGTGTGGCCAGCACGTAGCGCCGCTGCGCCGCGTAGAGGAAGGCCAGCAGCACCACCAGGCTGGCGTAGGGCAGCAGGTAGATGGACGACGGCGCGATGACACCGGTGACCAGCAGCAGGTCGTGCAGGCCGAAGGCCTCGGTGAGCCAGAAGGCCAGGGTGATGTGGCGCAGCTCCTCGCCGCCGGTCTGCAGGGTCCTCAGGGTCAGCAGCAAGCCCACCGCGCTGGCCACCACGGCGTTGATCAGGTGCACCGCCAGCAGGCTGTGCAGGGGCATGCCGGGCAGGGGCATGGACAGCAGGGACACGGCCAGCACGAACACCAGCAAGGCCCGGGTCAGCCGCGGCGAGGGCCGCGGATCGAAATACAGCGCGAACAGGTACATCAGTGCCATCACCCAGGCCAGCGAGGCATTGGTCATCCACCAGAACCAGTCGAGCGTCACCTGCTGCCGCGGCAGGGTGGTGTAGTAGTGCAGGTTGCGCAAGGTCCAGGCCACCGAGGTCAGCGCGAAGACCAGGAACGAGGACTCCCGCGGCCGGCCCAGCCAGTAGACCAGCGCGATCACCCCCAGGGCCAGGAAGGCCAGGCTGCCCACCTGGGCCCCCGACTGCTGCAGTTGGGTGCGCGCCTCGTAGGCAGGCAGCAGCGCCTCGGAGGGCCCCAGGTAGATCCGGCTGATCCGGTGCCCCTGGTCCGCGGGATGCACCACGCCGACCGCCCAGCGGGTGAGGGTCGCCTGCTCGCAGAGGCCCACATCCACCCAGACCGGGCGGTTCCACTGCTCCCGCCACAGGTCGGCGCCGTCCCACTGCAAAGACCAGCGCCCCTCGCGCCAGCCGGCCACCACCACCGCGCCGCCGGACACGCGGGGCACATACAGCGCACAACGTGCCCCGGCGCCCCCCCCAGGCAGCGCCCTGGCGGCCGGCAGCAGGTGCCACCAGATCCCCAGGTCCGGTGCCGCCAGACCCGCCTCATCAGTGCCGCGCAGGGGCAGCGACACAGGCCGCCAGACCGGCTCCGAGCCTGGCGCCTGAAGCTGGCGCAGCACCGCCGCGGCGCCGGCCTGCCGGGAGCCCAGTGTCAACGGTTGAACGTGCAGGCCAACCTGCGAGATCGGCTCCACCGAGTGGCGGGGCAGATCCACCACCCAGGCGGCCGTGAGCAGAATCAGGAGCGCCACGCCCAACAGCAGCAGCTGACGGGCCCAGCCGACCGGCAGATCAGTCGCGGACGAGGCCCAGCTTGCGGGCCTCATAGATGGCCTCGGTCTTGGAGTGGACCTGCAGCTTGCGGTAGCTGCGCTTGACATAGGTCATCATCGTGTGACGGGACAGACCAAGCATGCTGGCGATCTCGTCGAAGCTGAAGCCCTTGGCACTGTAGGTCAGCACCTGGCGCTCCTGGGGCGACAGCAGGGCCTCGTCGGCCAGCGGCTGGCTGCCCTGGGGGGCCAGCCTCAACAGCAGCTGGCGGGCGATCACCGGGCTGATCGGGCTGCCCCCCGCGCGCAGGGAGCGGATCTGCTCGATCAGGTCGCCGGCGTGGGTGTCCTTGAGCAGATAACCGGTGGCCCCCGCCTCCAGCGAGGCCATCACATGCGGCTCGTCGCCGAACACGGTGACCACCATCACGTCGGTGTCGGGCAGGTGGGCCTGGGCGTGACGGATCAGCTGGATGCCGCTGCCGCTGGGCAGCCCCAGATCCACCAGCAGCACGTCCGGCCGGGTGGCGTCCAGCAGGGCCAGGCCCTCGCCGACGTCGGCGGCCATGCCCAGCAGGCGCATGTCCTCGGCCGTCTGCAGGATGGCGGAGAAGGCGCAGCGGACGCGCTCGTCGTCCTCGACGATGACCACGGAGATGGGTCGCATGCCCGCAGTGTAGACGGCTGGAAATCGGCCGTGTCCCCTGGCTGGGTGACAGGCCCGCCAGACGCAAAAAGGGGGCGCCGAGGCGCCCCCTGAATGCACAGCAACGAAAGACGGATGTCGACTCAGTCGGCCTGCTTGCGCAGGAAGGCCGGGATCTCGATCTCGTCCATGCCGTTGTTGGACAGGGCCTCGACCTTGGCCGCCGCCTGGGTGCGGCCGGTGCGCCACACGCTGGGGGTGGCCAGCGCGCCGTAGTCCTGCTGCACCGGTGCGGCTGCGCCCATGGCCTGCGCCGTGATCGGCGCTGCGGTCGCGCCCATCGGGGTGTTGAGCATCGGCAGGTTGTCGGTGCCGGTGCGCAGCACCTGTTGCGGCTGCGACTGCACCACGGTCAGCGGCGCGGCGGCACGCTTGCTGCCCGACAGGCCGGTGGCGATCACGGTCACGCGCAGCTGGTCGCCCAGGCTGTCGTCGTAGGCGGCGCCGAAGATCACGTGCGCATCTTCCGCGGCATAGCGGCGGATGGTGTTCATCGCGTTCTTGCTTTCCGACAGTTTGAAGGTCGAACGGGCGGCGGCGATCAGCACGAGCACGCCGCGCGCGCCGGACAGGTCGATGCCTTCCAGCAGCGGGCAGGCCACGGCGGCCTCGGCAGCCTTGATGGCGCGGTCCGGGCCGGTGGCCATCGCGGTGCCCATCATGGCCTTGCCCGGCTCGCTCATCACCGTCTTGACGTCTTCGAAGTCGACGTTCACGAAGGCGTCCATGTGGATGATGTCGCTGATGCCGCCCACGGCGTTCTTCAGGACGTCGTTGGCGTGCGCGAAGGCCTGGTCCTGGGTGACGTCGTCGCCCAGCACCTCCAGCAGCTTCTCGTTGAGCACCACGATCAGCGAGTCGACGTTGGCTTCCAGCTCGGACACGCCGGCATCGGCCTGCTTGCTGCGGCGGCCGCCTTCGAACTCGAAGGGCTTGGTCACCACGCCGACGGTCAGGATGCCCATTTCCTTGGCGATGCGGGCGATCACCGGCGCGGCGCCGGTGCCGGTGCCGCCACCCATGCCGGCCGTGATGAACAGCATGTGGGCGCCGGAGATGGATTCGCGGATGCGGTCCTCGGCCTCCTGGGCGGCGCGCTGGCCGACCTCGGGCTTGGAGCCCGCCCCCAGACCGGTGGCCCCCAGCTGGACCAGGTGCGGTGCCGCGCTGCGGTTGAGCGCCTGGGCATCCGTGTTGGCGCAGATGAACTCCACGCCCTGAACGCCCTGGGCGATCATGTGCTCGACCGCGTTGCCGCCGCCGCCGCCCACACCGATCACCTTGATCTGCGTGCCTTGGTCGAATTCTTCGATCATTTCGATGGCCATGGTGACCTCCTTCTCCGTTTCGTTGCAGTTGCCGTTTGCGTTGAATTCGGGTTCGCTGCGGACCTGTGCCGACCGCTGGGAACCCCTCACTTCAGAAACTCAAAAATTACCCAGGAACCAGTCCCGCGCCTTCCCGAACATGGTCTTGACCGATCCCGCCTGTTGCGCAGCCTTGTGGCCGCGGGTGTGGGCGAGCCGTGCTTCTTCGAGCAGACCCATCACGGTGGCCGAGCGCGGATTGGCCACCATGTCGAACAGTGCGCTGGAATAGGTCGGCAGGCCCTTGCGGACCGGCTTGAGGAAGATGTCCTCCCCCAGCTCGACCATGCCCGGCATGACCGCCGTGCCCCCGGTGATCACGATGCCCGAGGACAGCAGCTCCTCGTAGCCCGACTCGCGGATCACCTGGTGCACCAGCGAGAAGATCTCTTCCACCCGCGGCTCGATGACGCCGGCCAGGGCCTGGCGGCTGAGCATGCGCGGCACGCGGTCGCCCAGGCCGGGCACTTCCAGCTGTTCGGCCGGATCGGCCAGCAGCTGCTTGGCCACGCCGTACTCGACCTTGATTTCCTCGGCGTCCTTGGTCGGCGTGCGCAGCGCCATCGCGATGTCGCTGGTGATCAGGTCGCCGGCGATGGGGATGACCGCGGTGTGGCGGATGGAGCCGCCGGTGTAGATGGCCACGTCGGTGGTGCCCGCGCCGATGTCCACCACCGCCACGCCCAGGTCCTTCTCGTCGTCGGTCAGCACCGCGGCGGCCGAGGCGGTCGGGGTCAGGCACAGCTGCTCGACCTCCAGGCCGCAGCGCCGCACGCACTTGATGATGTTCTCGGCCGCGCTCTGCGCGCCGGTGGCGATGTGCACCTTGACCTCGAGCCGGCTGCCGCTCATGCCGATCGGCTCCTTGACCTCGTGGCCGTCGATCACGAACTCCTGCGACTCGACCAGCAGCAGGCGCTGGTCGTTGGGGATGTTGATGGCCTTGGCGGTCTCGATCACCCGCGCCACGTCGGTGGGCGTGACCTCGCGGTTGTCGCGCACGATGACCATGCCGGTGCTGTTCTGGCCCCGGATGTGGCTGCCGGTGATGCCGGTGTAGACGCGCTCGATCTTGCAGGCGGCCATCATCTCGGCTTCCTTGAGCGCCTGCTGGATGCTTTGCACGGTGGCGTCGATGTTGACCACGACGCCACGCTTGAGACCGTGCGAGGACGCGACGCCCAGGCCGGCCACGCGCAGCTCGCCGCCGGCGACGACCTCGGCCACCACCGCCATGACCTTGGCGGTGCCGATGTCCAGCCCGACGACGAGATCCTTGTATTCCTTGGCCATGCCTTCCTCAATGCGTGGTGGGGGTGTTGGCGGCGCCGGCCGCGCCCTTCAGGCGCAGCGCATAGCCATCGGTGTGCCGCAGATCGGCCTGGCTCCAGCCGCGCGGCAGGCGGGCGGCGGCCTGGGTGACGGTGCGCACGAAGCGGGCGCAGCGGGCCAGCACTTCCTCATCGCTGCCGCGGCCGATCTCGACCACGGCGCCGTTGTCCATCTCGGCCTCCCAGGAGCCGCGACCCGACAGCGCCAGACGTGTCACCTGCAGATCCAGCGGGGCGAAGACCGGGTTCAGGCGGCGGTACATGGCCAGCATCTCCGGCGCATTGGCCTCGTCGCCGGAGAACTCGGGCAGCTCCTCGTCGTCCACGTCGCCGACGTTGGCCTCGAAGACCTCGCCGTAGGTGTTGACCAGGCGGTCGTTGCCCTCGTCGCCCTTCCAGACGGCGGCGGGCTTGTGCTCCTCCAGCGTCACCTCCAGCAGGTTGGGCCACACACGCTGGACGACCGCATGGCGCACCCAGGGCAGACTTTCAAAGACTTGGCGCGCAGACTGCAAGTCGAGCGTGAAGAAGTTGCCGGTCAGCTTGGCCGCGATGTTGGCCCGGATGTTGGCCGCGCTGTTGCGGCTCACATCGCCCTCCAGCCGGATGCCGGCGAAGGCGAACAGCGGCTGGCGCGCGACCCAGCCCGCGGCCGCGGCCAGCAGCAGTGCGGCCACGGCCGCAGCCACCACCAGCGTGGTGAACTGGGTCACGCGCACATCGGGCGGCAGCGGTTGGGACAAGGTCGCGGAGTTCATGGCTGGGCGGCGGGGGTCCGGCTGTCCAGGGTGGCGCCGGCGAGCAGACGCAGGCAGAGGTCTTCGTAGCTGATGCCGGCGGCCTTGGCCGATTGCGGCACGAGCGAGTGGCCGGTCATGCCCGGCGAGGTGTTCATCTCCAGCAGGAAGGGCTTGCGGTCGCTGGCGCGGATCATCAGATCGGCGCGGCCCCAGCCTCGGCAACCCAGGGCGCGGTAGGCGGCCACCACCAGGCGCTGGATCTCGCGCTCCTCCGCCTCGGGCAGGCCGGACGGGACCAGGTAGCGCGTCTCCTCGGAGTAGTACTTGTGCTCGAAATCGTAGTTGCCGTCGGGGGCCTGGATGCGGATCACCGGCAACGCGGCGGAGGCTTCGCCCTCACCCAGCACGGGGCAGGTCACCTCGTCACCGTCGATGAATTCTTCGCAAAGCACGTCGGAGTCGTATTGTGCCGCGAGAGTGACCGCTTCCTGCATGCCGGAATACCCCCGCACCTTCGTCACACCGAAGGAAGAACCCTCCTTGGCCGGCTTGACGATCAGCGGCAGGCCCAGGGCATCGGGCACCTCTCGCACCATTTCATGCGTGCGCTCCTCGGTGGACAGGCGGCGCCAGCGCGGCGTGGGCAGGCCTTCGGCCAGCCAGACCCGCTTGGTCATGACCTTGTCCATCGCCACGGCCGAGGCCATCACGCCCGAGCCGGTGTAGGGAATGCCCAACAGTTCGAGCGCGCCCTGCACCGTGCCGTCCTCGCCATGGCGACCGTGCAGGGCGATGAAGCAGCGGTCGAAGCCCTCGCGCTTGAGATCGCCCAGGTCGCGTTCGGCCGGATCGAAGGCATGGGCGTCCACGCCGCGCGAGCGCAGGGCCTTGAGCACGCCCTCGCCCGACATCAGCGAGACCGGCCGCTCGGCCGAGCTGCCGCCCATCAACACCGCCACCTTGCCCAGCGCCTTCACGTCCACCGTGCTCATGCTGCTTGTCCCACCTGTTCCACCACCTGGGCCGGCACGGCCCCGATCGAGCCTGCGCCCATCACGATCACCACATCCCCGTCGCGTGCGAAGCCCGCGATCTCGGCCGGCAGCTGCTTCACGTCGTCGACGAACAGCGGATCGACCTTGCCGGCCACCCGCAGGGCGCGTGCCAGCGAACGGCCATCGGCCGCGACGATGGGCGCCTCGCCCGCCGCGTAGACCTCGGTCAGCAGCACCGCGTCGGCCTGGCCCAGCACCTTGACGAAGTCCTCGAAGCAGTCGCGGGTGCGGGTGTAGCGGTGCGGCTGGAAGGCCAGCACCAGGCGCCGGCCCGGGAAGGCCCCGCGCGCGGCGGCGATGACCGCGGCCATCTCCACCGGGTGGTGGCCGTAGTCGTCGATCAGGGTGAACTGGCCGCCGCCCTGGCAGGCCAGCTCGCCGTAGCGCTGGAAGCGTCGGCCCACGCCGCTGAACTTGGCCAGCGCCGCCACGATGGGCTCGTCCGGCAGTTCCAGCTCGGTGGCCACCGCGATGGCCGCCAGCGCATTGCGCACGTTGTGCTCGCCCGGCAGGTTCAGCGTGATGTCCAGGTCGGGCATCACATGGCCGTTGCGCCGCTGGCAGGTGAAGCGCATGCGGCCACCGGCCAATGCCTGCACATCGACCGCCCGCACCGGCAGGCCCTCGCCCAGGCCGTACTGGACCACCGGGCGGGAGATCATCGGAATGATGCTCTGCACGCCCGGGTCGTCGCCGCACAGCACCGCCGCGCCGTAGAAGGGCATGCGGTGGATGAACTCCACGAAGGCCTGCTTCAGCCGCGCGTAGTCGTGGCCGTAGGTGTCCATGTGGTCCTGGTCGATGTTGGTCACCACCGACAGGATGGGCATCAGGTTCAGGAAGGAGGCGTCCGACTCGTCGGCCTCGACCACGATGAACTCGCCCGAGCCGAGGCGCGAGTTGGCGCCGGCCGAATTGAGCTTGCCGCCGATCACGAAGGTGGGGTCCACGCCCGCCTCGGCCAGCACGCTGGTGACCAGCGAGGTCGTGGTCGTCTTGCCGTGGGTGCCGGCGATGGCGATGCCCTTTCTCAGGCGCATCAGCTCGGCCAGCATCACCGCGCGCGGCACCACCGGGATGTGGTGGGACCGGGCGGCGATGACCTCGGGGTTGTCGCCCTTCACGGCCGACGAGATGACCACGGCCTGGGCCGCGCCCAGGTGGGCGGCCTCGTGGCCGATGGTCACGCCGATGCCCAGGCTGGCCAGGCGGCGGGTGGTGGCCGATTCGGCCTGGTCGGAACCGGTGACCTGGTAACCCAGGTTGTGCAGGATCTCGGCGATGCCGCTCATGCCGGCCCCCCCGATGCCCACGAAGTGGATGCGCTTGACGGCGTGTTTCATGTCGGCTTCACCAGCCTTTCAATTTCATCGGCCACCTTGGCGGCGGCCTGCGGCCGCGCCAGCAGGCGGGCCTGCTCGGCCATGGCCAGCAGTCGCTCACGGGACAGCTGCGACAGCAGTTCGGCCAGCGACTGCGGGTTGAGTTCGTTCTGCGGCAGGTGGATGGCCGCGCCGCGCGCCGCCATCCAGGCCGCGTTGTCGCGCTGGTGCGAGGTGGTGCTCACCACCAGCGGCACCAGCACGCTGGCGACACCGGCCGCGCACAGCTCGCTCACCGTGATGGCACCGGCCCGGCAGACGATCACGTCGCACTCGGCCAGGCGGCGGTCCATGTCGTCGATGAAGGGCAGCACCTCGGCCTGCACGCCCAGGGTGGCGTAGCGGGCCCGCACGTCTTCCAGATGGGCCATGCCGGTCTGGTGGGTCACCTGGGGCCGCTGCTCGGCCGGCAGATGGGCCAGGGCGGCGGGCACCTGTTCGTTGAGCACGCGGGCCCCCAGGCTGCCGCCCACCACCAGCACCCGCAGGGGGCCCTGGCGGCCGGCAAAGCGCTGGGCCGGGGCCGGCATGGCCTCGATCTCGGCGCGCACCGGGTTGCCCGTCACCACCGCCTGCTTCACCTTCTCGACGGCCGGGCCGTCGAAGCCGAAGGCCACCTTGTCGGCCACCGGCAGCAGGGCCTTGTTGCTCATCAGCAGGGCGGCGTCGGCATTGACCAGCACCAGCGGCCGGCCACTCAGCTTGGCCACCCAGCCGCCGGGGAAGCAGACGTAGCCGCCCATGCCCAGGACCGCGTCGGCGCGGCGGCGGCGGAAGATCCGGAAGCTGTCCCAGAAGGCCCCGAGCAGGCGGAACACGCCGCCCACGCTGTGGGCCAGGCCCTTGCCGCGCAGGCCGCTGAAGGCCAGGCGGTCCATCGGGATGCCGGTGGGCGGCACCAGCCGGTTCTCCATGCCGCCCTCGGTGCCCAGCCAGCTGACGGTCCAGCCGCGGGTGCCCATCTCGCGCGCCACGGCCAGGCCGGGGATCACATGCCCGCCGGTGCCGGCGGCCATGATGACCAGGTGACGGGTGCGGGCCATCGCGCTCATGCCCGGCCTCCTCGCATGAGCTGCCGATTCTCTTGATCGACCCGCAGCACGATGGCCAGGGCCACGAGGTTGAGCAGCACGCCGGAGCCGCCATAGGACAGCAGCGGCAGCGTCAGGCCCTTGGTGGGCAGCACCCCCAGGTTCACGCCCATGTTGATGAAGCTCTGTGCACCGAACCAGATGCCGATGCCCTGGGCCATCAGCCCGGCGAAGATGCGGTCCAGCGCGATGGCCTGGCGGCCGATCACGAAGACGCGGCGGGTGATCCAGAAGAAGACCGAGATCACGATCACCACCGCGACGAAGCCCAGCTCCTCGCCGATCACCGCCATCAGGAAGTCGGTGTGGGCCTCGGGCAGGTAATGCAGCTTCTCGATCGAGTTGCCCAGGCCCTGGCCGAAGACCTCGCCGCGACCGAAGGCGATCAGCGAGTGGGTCAGCTGGTAGGCCTTGCCCTGGGCGTAGTTGGGGTTCCACGGATCCAGGTAGGCGAAGATGCGCTGGCGGCGGAACTCGCTGAACACGATCATCAGCACGAAGGCGCCGACCAGCACCGCCACGCTGAGCAGGAACATGCGGCCGTTCACGCCGCCCAGGAACAGGATGCCCAGCGCGATCGCGGCGATCACCATGAAGGCGCCCATGTCGGGCTCGGCCAGCAGCAGCACGCCCACCACGCCCAGCGACACGGCCATGGGCCAGACCGCCTTGATGAAGTTCTCCTTGACCTCCATCTTGCGCACCATGTAGCTGGCCGCGTACATGGCCATGGCCAGCTTGCACAGCTCGCTGGGCTGGAAGTTCATGATGCCCAGCGGGATCCAGCGGCGCGCGCCATTCACGCCCTTGCCGATGAAGGGGATCAGCGTGAGGATCAGCAGGGCCAGCGTGGCGGCGAACAGCCAGGGCGCCCACTTCTCCCAGGTGGCGATCGGGATCTGCAGTGTGACGACCGCCGCGACGAAGGCCACCGCGACGAAGGCGGACTGGCGCACCAGGAAGTAGCTGGTGTCGTAGCGCGAGAACTTCGGGCTGTCGGGCATGGCCACCGAGGCCGAATAGACCATCACCAGGCTGAAGGCCAGCAGGCAGACCACCACCCAGATCAATGCGGTGTCGAAGCCCGACACCGACGTTGGCCGCGCCGTGGCGCCGCCCACCCAGTCGCGGATGGGCAGGTGCTCGCTGCCTTCGCGGCCGCGCGCCCACAGGCCCGCCAGCCGCTCGCGCAGCCCGGACCAGTCCGGCAAGGTGGCGGCCAGCTTCATGCGAACAGCTCCCCTTGGTCGGCCGCCCACTGCTGCACCGCGGCGATGAACACCTCGGAGCGATGGGCGTAGTTGCGGAACATGTCCAGGCTGGCGCAGGCCGGGCTCAGCAGCACGGCATCACCGCCCTGGGCCTGGGCGAAGCACCAGGGCACCGCCGCCTCCAGCGTGGCGTGGCGCTGGAAGGGCACGCCCGTGCCGGCCAGCATGGCCTCGATGGCCTCGGCGTCGCGGCCGATCGTGGCCACCGCGCGTGCATGGCGGGCCACCGGGCCGGCCAGCGGGCCGAAGTCCTGGCCCTTGCCGTCTCCGCCCAGGATGACCACCAGCTTGCCGTGGCGGTCAGCGCCCAGGCCGTCCAGCGCGGCCACGGTGGCGCCCACATTGGTGCCCTTGCTGTCGTCGAAGGCCTCGATGCCGCCGACCACACCCACCGATTCGACCCGGTGCGGCTCGCCGCGGTACTCGCGCAGGCCGTGCAGCATCGGCGCCAGCGGGCAGCCGATGGCGGTGGCCAGCGCCAGGGCGGCCAGCGCGTTGGCCGCGTTGTGGCGACCCCGGATGCGCAGCGCATCGGCCGGCATCAGGCGCTGCAGGATGATCTCCTCGGGCTCGTCCTTGCGACGCTTGATGGTCTCGTCGGCCGGCATGGCGCGCACCAGCCAGGCCATGCCACCCTCCACCACCAGACCGAAGTCGCCCGGGTGCTGCGGCGGGTTCAGGCCGAAGCGGCAGACGTTGCGGTGGATGGCCTTCTTGGGCCGGCCGCGGCCGGGGCTGACCATCACCGGCGCCGGCACCATGGCCTCCACCAGCGGGTCGTCGCGGTTGATCACCATCACCGCCTGCTGGCCGAAGATGCGGGCCTTGGCGGCGGCGTAGGCCTCCATCGACCCATGCCAGTCCAGGTGGTCCTGGGTGACGTTGAGCACGGTGGCGGCGCTGGGCTCGAAGCCCTGCACGCCGTCGAGCTGGAAGCTGGAGAGTTCCAGCACCCAGACCTGGGGCAGGTGCTCGAACACCGGCTCGGCCGGCGGCGGCGGGGCCAGCACCACGGGCGCGGCCTCGTCGTCCAGGGGCGTCGCATCGACCGCAGCCACCTCTTCAGTGCCGTCCTCGGTCTCGGTGTCCTCGGCCGCAGCATCGCTCCCCACGGGCGGCTCATCCGCCGGCGCCGGTGCCGCGGCGACCTCGACCGAAGTCGAGTCCACCTGGGGCGCCTGAGCAGCGGCGTCGGCCTCCGCGGCGGCAGCTTCCGCCTCGGCCTGGGCCTGCTCGGCCGCCAGCGCCCGGGCCTCGGCCTCGGCCAGCCAGGCGCTGGTCAGGGTGTCCAGCAGGGTCGGGCCGATGTTGCCGGCCACCGCCACGCGGCGGTCGCAGCGCTCGACCAGTTGGGCGGTCAGCGAGGTGGTCGTCGTCTTGCCATTGGTGCCGGTGATGGCCAGCACCTTGGGCGCATAACCCCAGTCGGCCTTCAGGTCGGCCAGGGCACGGGCGTACAGGTCCAGCTCGCCCGCCACGGGAACGCCCACCGCCTGGGCCGCTGCCAGCAGCGGCTGCAGTTCCGGCTTGGCCGGCGACAGGCCCGGGCTCTTGAGCAGCAGTCGGGCGTCTTCCAGCGTGTCGGCACTCAGCGCGCCACTGAAGAAGCTGGCCGCCGGCACCTCGGCCGCCAGGGCCGCGGCCTGCGGCGGGTTGGCGCGCGAATCCCAGACCCGGATGCGCGCCGCCCCATGGCACGCGCACCAGCGCGCCATCGCCAGGCCGGAGTCACCCAGGCCCAGGATCAGCACGGACAGGTCTTGCAGGTGTTTCATGGTCGTCGGGTCACCGCAGCTTCAGGCTGGCCAGGCCGATCAGGCACAGCAGCATCGTGATGATCCAGAAGCGGATCACCACCTGGGTCTCGTTCCAGCCGGACTTCTCGAAGTGGTGGTGCAGCGGCGCCATCTTCAGCAGGCGCCGGCCCTCGCCGTACTTCTTCTTCGTGTACTTGAACCAGCTGACCTGCAGCATCACCGACAGGGCTTCGGCGACGAACACGCCACCCATCACGCCCAGCAGGATCTCCTGGCGCGTGATGACCGCGATGGTGCCCAGGGCGCCGCCCAGGGACAGCGCGCCCACGTCGCCCATGAAGACCTGGGCCGGGTGGGCGTTGAACCACAGGAAGGCCAGCCCCGAGCCGACGATGGCGGCGCACAGAATCATCAGCTCGCCGGCACCCGGGATGTAGGGGAAGAGCAGGTACTTGGCGTACACGGCATTGCCCACCACGTAGGCGAAGAGGGCCAGCGCGCCCGACACCAGCACCACCGGCATGATGGCCAGGCCGTCCAGCCCGTCGGTCAGGTTGACCGCGTTGCTGGCGCCGACGATGACGAACCAGGTCAGGGCCATGAAACCGAACACGCCCAGCGGATAGCTGATGCTCTTGAAGAAGGGCAGCATCAGGTCGGCCTTGGGCGGCAGCTCGTTGGAGAAGCCGCTCTGCACCCAGCGCACGAAGAGCTCGATGACCCGCACATTGGTCGTCTCGGACACGCTGAAGGCCAGGTACAGCGCCGCGACCACGCCGATCAATGTCTGCCAGAAGAACTTCTCGCGCGAGCGCATGCCCTCGGGGTTCTTGTCCACCACCTTGCGCCAGTCGTCGGTCCAGCCGATGGCGCCGAAGCCGAAGGTGACCATCATCACGACCCAGACGAAGCGGTTGCTCCAGTCGCTCCACAGCAGCGTGGCCACGCCGATGCCGATCAGGATCAGCGCGCCCCCCATCGTGGGCGTGCCGGCCTTGGCCAGGTGGGTCTGCACCCCGTACTCGCGGATGGGCTGACCGATCTTCAGCTCGGTCAGGCGACGGATCAGCCAGGGGCCGAAGGCCAGGCCGATGACCAGCGCGGTCATGGCCGCCATCACGGCCCGGAAGGTCAGGTACTGGAAGACGCGCAGGAAACCGAATTGTTCGGGGTACAGCCCCTGCAGCCACTGGGCCAGACTAAGCAGCATGGGTGTCCTCCCCGGCGGCAATGGTCTGCAGGGCAGCCACCACCTGTTCCATCTTCATGAAGCGCGAGCCCTTGACCAGCACCGAGGCGAAGGCCGGGCGCTGACCCAGCGCCGCCACCAGTTCGGCCGTGGTGGCGAAGTGCCGGGCCCCGGCGCCGTAGGCACGGGCGGCATCGGCCGCGGCGGCGCCGGCGCACCAGAGCTGCTCGATGCCCTGCTCGCGCGCGGCCTGGCCCACCTCGGCGTGGAAGGCCGGCCCCTGGTCGCCGACCTCGCCCATGTCGCCCAGCACCAGCCAGCGCGGGCCGGGCAGCTCGGCCAGCACCGCAATGGCGGCACGCACCGAGTCGGGGTTGGCGTTGTAGCTGTCGTCGATCAGCGTGCGGGCCTGGCCGTCCAGCACCAGCGGGCGCACCATCGAGCGGCCCTTGACCGGCGTGAAGGCCTGCAGGCCCTGCACCACGGCGGCCAGCGGCACGCCGGCGGCCAGGGCGCAGGCGGTGGCGGCCAGCGCGTTGCGGATGTTGTGGCGCCCGGCGATGGCCAACTTCACCGACGCATCGCCCGCCGGGGTGTGCAGCTGCAGGGCCCAGTGGTCGACCTGCCAGGTGGCGTCGCCGGTGACATCGGCGTGCTCGGGCGCGAAGGTGAGCACGCGACGCTCGCCGGCCAGCGTGCGCCACAACGGGGTGTAGGCGTCATCGGCCGGGAACACCGCCACGCCGTCGGCCGGCAGGGCGCTGAGCACGCTGCCGTTCTCGCGCGCCACGGCCTCGACCGTCTGCATGAACTCCAGATGCTCGCGCTGGGCGTTGTTGACCAGGGCCACAGTGGGCTGGGCGATGGCGGCCAGCTCGGCGATCTCGCCGGGGTGGTTCATGCCCAGCTCGACCACCGCCAGGCGGTGTGCGGACCGCAGGCCGAGCACGGTCAGCGGCACGCCGATGTGGTTGTTCAGGTTGCCTGCGGTGGCCAGGGCCTGCTCGCCCGCGGCGGCGCGCAGGATGCTGGCGATCATCTGGGTGGTGGTGGTCTTGCCGTTGCTGCCGGTCACCGCGATCAGCGGCAGGCTGTGGCGCGCGCGCCAGCCGGTGGCCAGCTGCTGCAGTGCCTGCAGCGTGTCGGCCACCTGCAGGCCCGGCAGGCCGCAGGCGGCCACGCCGCGGCTGCCGATCACCGCCACCGCCCCGGCCGCCGCGGCCTGGGGCAGGAAGTCGTGGGCATCGAAGCGCTCGCCGCGCAGGGCGACGAAGCAGTCCCCGGCCGCCAGGGTGCGGGTGTCGGTGTGGACACGGCGCAGCACCGGGTCGCCCTCGCCCAGGCGCTGTGCGCCGGGGATGAGCTGGGCCGCCAGGGACAGGGTGAGCTCGGTCACGCGGCGCTCCTGGCGTGCAGCCCGGCCTGGGCCACCTCGAGATCCGAGAAGGGGTGCTTCACGCCGGCCACGTCCTGGTAGTCCTCGTGGCCCTTGCCGGCCAGCAGCACCACGTCCTGCGGACCGGCCGCGGCCAGGGTCTGCAGGATGGCCAGGCGGCGGTCCACCTCGATCTGCACCTTGAGCGAACCCGTCGGATCGCTCATGCCGGCCACGATCTGGTCGACGATGGCCTGCGGGTTCTCATGGCGCGGGTTGTCGCTGGTGACGACCACGCGGTCGGCGCGCTGCTGGGCGATGGCGCCCATCAGCGGGCGCTTGGTGGCGTCGCGGTCCCCCCCGCAGCCGAACACGCACCAGAGCTGGCCACCGCGGGCCTGGGCCATGGGGCGCAGCGCCTCCACGGCCTTTTCCAGCGCATCGGGGGTGTGGGCGTAGTCCACCACCACTTCAGGCTGGCCTGCACCGGCGCTGACGCGCTGCATGCGGCCCGGCACCGGGGTGATGTGGTGGGCGACGAGGGCCGCATCGGTCAGCGGCACGCCCAGCGCGCGCAGGCCGCCGATCACGCCCAGCAGGTTGCTGATGTTGTACTGGCCGATCAGGCCGGTCTGCACCGGCAGGTCCTGCTCGCCGCCGGCCTCGGCCAGCAGGAAGCGCAGGCCCTGGGCGGTGTAGCCCACTTCACGTGCCTGGATGCGGGCCTCGCCCTGGGCCGAGACCGTCCACAGATCCAGCCCGCTGCCGGCCAGTTCGGCCACCAGCTTGGCGCCCTGCGGGTCGTCCACGTTGATCACCGCGGACTTCAGGCCGTCCCAGCCGAAGAGGCGGCGCTTCTCGGTCCAGTAGGCGGCCATGTCGCCGTGGTAGTCCAGGTGGTCGCGGGTGAAGTTGGTGAACAGGGCCACCGCGATGCGCGTGCCGGCCATGCGCTCCTCGGCGATGCCGATGGACGAGGCCTCGATCGCGCAGGCCCGCAGCCCCTGCCGGACCATGTCGGCAAAGCTGGCCTGCAGCACCACCGGGTCCGGCGTGGTCAGGCCGGTGAAGCGGATGTGGCCTTCGCCCCGGCCCGGCACCGGCGGGGTGCCCACGCCCAGCGTGCCCACCAGGCCGCAGGGCCGGTCCAGCATGCCCAGGGCCTGGGCCGTCCACCAGGCGCTGGAGGTCTTGCCATTGGTGCCAGTGACGGCGACGACCTTCAACGCATCGCTGGGGCGGCCGAAGTAGGCATCGGCGATGCGGCCGGTGGCCTCCTTCAGGTTCGGCAGCGCGGCCACGCGAGAGTCCTCGAAGCCGTAGGCCTCGATGCCCTCGAGCTCGACGATGCAGGTGGCGGCCCCGGCGTCCAGGGCGGCCTGCACGTACTGGCGGCCATCGGTGACCTGACCGGGCCAGGCGATGAAACCGTCGCCCGGCTGCACCAGTCGGCTGTCGGTGCGCAGGGTTCCGGTGACCCAGGACTGCAGCCAGCGTGCGGCCGCTTCGGGACTTTTCAGGTGGGTGATGCTCATGGTTGGATGCCTCCGGCCAGTTCACCGGGGTGTGCGGTGCGGGCCATCAGTGCTGCTCCACGTCTTCGTTCTCCGCCGCCGCGGCGGCGGCCGCCGCCGTCAACACCGAGGGCGGCTTCATGTCCATGTCGGGCGGCACGCCCATCGTGCGCAGGGTCTGCTCGGCCACGGCCTTGAAGACCGGCGCCGAGACCAGGCCGCCGTAGTGAATGGGGGTGGGCTCGTCGACCATCACGGAGATGATCACGCGCGGGGTGTCGATCGGGGCGATGCCGGTGAACCAGGCGCGGTATTTTCCCGCAGCGTAGCCCCGGCCTTCCTGCTTGGCCGCCGTGCCGGTCTTGCCGCCGGCGGAATAGCCGGTCAGCGCCGCCAGCGGCGCCGTGCCTTCCTTGCTGACGGTGCCGCGCAGCATCTGGCGCATGGTGCGGGCGGTCTGCGGCTTGAAGATGCGCACCGGGGTGCCGGCCGGGTGGCCCTTGACCAGGGTCAGCGGCGCCAGTTCGCCATCGCGGGCGATGGCGGTGTAGGCGTGGGCGATCTGCAGCAGCGAGGCGGACAGGCCGTAGCCGTAGGCCATGGTGGCCTTCTCGACCGGCTTCCAGGTGCGCCAGGGCCGCAGCCGGCCGGTGGCCACGCCGGGGAAGCCGATCTGCGGCTTGCTGCCGAAGCCCAGGGCGGCGTACATCTCGCCCATCTCGCGCGGGTCCAGGTGCTGCGAGAGCTTGACGGTGCCGACGTTGCTGGATTTCTGGATGATCTGTGCGACCGTCAGCGAGGGGTGCGAGTGGGCGCCGTCGTTCACGCGCAGCGGCCCGACCATGAAGGGCATGGTGTCCAGCACCGTGTCGGGCGTGGCATAGCCGTCCTCGATGACCTTGCTGATCACGAAGGGCTTGACGGTGGAGCCGGGCTCGAAGACGTCGGTGACCGCGCGGTTGCGCAGCTGACCGCCGGTCAGGTTGTGGCGCTCCTCGGGCGTGTAGCTCGGGTAGTTGGCCATGGCCAGGATCTCGCCGGTCTGCGCGTCCAGCACCACCACGCTGCCCGCCTTGGCATGATGCTGCTCCACGGCGTCGCGGATGCGCTGGTAGGCGATGGCCTGCAGCTTGGAGTCGATGGTCAGCTGCACGTCGCTGCCGTCGCGCGGGTCCACCGGCTCACCCAGGTCTTCGACAATGCGGCCCAGACGGTCCTTGACCACCCCGCGCGAGCCACTGTGGCCCTGCAGCTGGGCCTGGTAGGCCAGCTCGATGCCCTCCTGCCCCTGGTCGTTGACGTCGGTGAAGCCCACCACCTGGGCGGCGGCCTCGTTCTCGGGGTAGCGGCGCAGGTAGCCCGGCTCCAGCGTCAGACCCTTGATGCGCAGGGCCCGGATCTGCTGGGCCACGCCGCCATCGACCTGGCGCTTGAGCACGGCATAGGCGCCGTCGTCGGCCAGCTTGGCGTCCAGCTCCCTGGCCTTGATGCCCAGCAGGGCCACGAGCTCGCGCTTCTCCTCGTCGCTGGCCTTGAACTGCTGCGGGTTGATCGACACCGTGGGTGCATAGACGCTGATGGCCAGCAGCTGGCCATTGCGGTCCAGGATGCGACCGCGGTTGGCCGGCAGATCCAGGGTGGAGGCGTAGCGCTCCTCACCCTTCTTCTGGAAGAAGTCGGCGTGCAGCACCTGCACGTAGAGCGCCCGGACCACCAGCACGACAAAGCCCAGGCCCACCAGCAGCACCAGGAAGCGGCTGCGCCAGGGCGGCGTCTTGGAGGCCAGCAGCGGGCTGGTCGAGTAGTTCACGCCGCGCACCGACTGTGCGGCACCGGCCCGGCGGGTGCCGCCGCTCATGGCGTGCCTCCCGAGGCGGCCGAGGCCGGACGGGCCGGCGCTTGCGGGTCGTTCACGTAGAGCGTGACGTCCGGCGTGGCCAGGCGCATCTGCAGCTTCTCGCGCGCGTCGCGTTCCACCCGCAGGTGGGTGCCTTCGCTGCGGCGCTCGGCCTCCAGCCGCGTGGCGTCGGAGGCCAGCTGGCGCTCTTCGGCCTTGGCCTTCTCCAGGTCGGCAAAGGCGCGGCGGGCCTCGTAGCTGGTCTTGACCAGGTACATGGCGCTGGCCATCAGGGCCAGCAGCAGCACGGTGCTCAGGCGGTTCACGCCGCACCTCCGGCCAGCGGCAGCCGCTCGGCCACCCGCAGCACGGCCGAGCGCGAGCGCGGGTTGGCCTTGATCTCTGCCGCCGAGGGCTTGATGCGGCCCAGGGGCTTGAGGCGCAGCACGCGGCTGGGCGGCGCGAAGGGCGCGCGACGGTCCACCTCCTCGCGGCTCTCGTGCGCGATGAAATTCTTGACGATGCGGTCTTCCAGCGAGTGGAAGCTGATCACCGCCAGATGGCCGCCGGACGCCAACAGGCCCAGCGCCGCGCTCAGACCTTGCTCGAGCTCTTCCAGTTCGGCGTTGACCAGAATCCGAAGGGCTTGAAACGTCCGGGTCGCGGGGTCCTGCCCCGGCTCGCGGGTGCGGACCGAACGAGCCACGAGTTCGGCCAGCTCACCGGTGGTGCGAAGCGGCTGTCCGCTCTCGCGGCGAGCCACAAGCGCCTTTGCAATGGATGCAGCAAACCGTTCTTCGCCGTAATCACGGATCACCTGTGCGATGTGACGCTCGTCGGCCCGCGCCAGGAACTCCGCGGCGCTCTCGCCCCGCGTGGTGTCCATGCGCATGTCCAGCGGACCATCGAAACGGAAGCTGAAGCCGCGAGCTGGGTTGTCGATCTGGGGCGAGCTGACGCCCAGGTCCAGCAGCACCCCTGTGATGGAGCCTGCCGGCAGCACCTCGCCCATGCGGGCGAAGCTGCAGTGGTGGATGGCGAAGCGGGGATCGCGGATGGCGTGCTCGCCCTCGGTGGCGGCAGCCACCGCCTCCGGGTCCTTGTCGAAGGCGATCAGCCGGCCCTGCGGGCCCAGGCGCGAGAGCAGCAGGCGCGCATGGCCGCCGCGGCCGAAGGTGCCGTCGACATAGGTGCCGTTGGGATCGGTGAGGGCAGCCTCCACCGTCTCGTTCAGCAGCACGGTGGTGTGGACGAAGCTCATGGGGCGGGCCTCACATCACCAGCTTGCTGACGCTGTCGGGCATGGGCTGCGCCAGCGTCGCGTCTTCCAGGGCCTGGTGGCGGCCGCGGTCCCAGATCTCCATCCGGGTGCCCATGCCCACCAGCACCAGCTCGCGGTCCAGGCCGGCCCAGCGGCGCAGCTCGGGCGAGAGCTGGATGCGCGAGCCGCTGTCGATCTCCACGTCCAGCGCGCTGCCGATGAAGATGCGGCGCCAGGACTCGGCGTCCATCGGCAGGCCCATCAGCTTGGCGCGGAATTCCTCCCAGGCGGGACGGGGAAACAGCAGCAGGCAGCGCGAGGGGCTCTTGGTCACGGTCATCTGGCCCGCGCACAGGGCGGCCAGGCCGTCGCGATGACGGGCCGGGACGGTCATCCGCCCCTTGCCGTCCAGCGTCAGCTCGGACTCCCCCTGAAGCACAAATTCCGCCACGAGACCCCACTAAAGTGCACTTTCCCCCACTTTACTGCACCGCCACCCCACGGGTCAACGCAACTTGGTCCAAAAAATCAATGAAATCAGTCACTTAGATAGCAATTCAAAGGTGATTGACCCTCATTTTTGCGTTCAAAAGCAATGACTTGCAGGGGGCTCTCAAAGTGATGGATGAAATCCCCGGCCCACGCAAAAACGCCCCGGGGCCGCTGCTGCGGCGCCGGGGCGTGGGGCCAGACGGGGCGGATCAGACCAGGGTCAGGCGCACATCGATGTTGTTGCGGGTGGCATTGGAGTACGGACAGACGATGTGGGCACGGTCCACGATCTGCTGCGCGACCTCGCGGTCCACGCCCGGCAGGGTGATGCGCAATTCGACCTCGATGCCGAAGCCGGTGGGAATGGCCCCGATGCCCACCGTGCCCTGCACCGTGGTGTCGGCCGGCACGGGCAGCTTGTCGCGGGTGCCCACGAACTTCATCGCGCCCAGGAAGCAGGCGCTGTAACCGGCGGCGAACAGCTGCTCGGGGTTGGTGCCCGGGCCGCCGTCGCCACCCAGTTCACGCGGCACGCTCAGCGTCACGTCGACGCGGCCGTCGTCACTGCGGGCGTGGCCGGCGCGGCCGCCGGTGGCATGGGCGGTGGCTTGGTAAAGGACTTTCTCGATCGACATGGTGTGGCTCCTGACAGGTGGGGGATGGGCACGCCCAGCGGCATGCATGGAGCGAACTTTATATGTTTCACGATTCAATCGCACACTATCTTATTTATCCCTGCAGCTGCCGAGCCTTTGGCGCGGCACGGCTGCAGCCGGCCCTGCTTGCTGCTAGGCCGGTGGCGTGGCGCTGTGCGGATCAGGTGTTGGGCGCAGGGCGGCCCAGGCCCACCGCCAGGCTGCCCCGGTGGGCCTGCACGGCCCGCAGGACGACCGGGCTCAGGCCCTCCCCCGCCCGCGCATCCAGATGGGCCAGCAGCGCCTGGCGCATGCGCGGCTCCCAGAACTTGCGCAGGTGCAGGGCGATCTCCCGGGACGCCTCGTCGGCATCCGGCATCGATTCGAAGAACTGGCCGATGCGGTTGGCCATCCTCACCAGGTTGTCAATGTCCATGCGCGCCCCGTCCCTGTTGGCTCTGTCGTCGTGCGACCTGTGCGGCCCGCCGGCGCAGGCCGGCAGGCGTCTTCATCGTGCTCATTTGCCGGTCGCCTCGGCACGTTCCCGGCCCCGGGCCAGGAACTCCATCTGCTGCCGGTTGAAGTCGGCGTACTGGCGCTGCCATTCCGAGGGCTGCAGCACCTTGGTGACCTGCACCGCGGTCACCTTGTACTCCGGGCAGTTGGTGGCCCAGTCGGAGCTGTCGGTGGTGATGACGTTGGCGCCCGACTCCGGGAAGTGGAAGGTGGTGTAGACCACGCCCGGCTGCATGCGGTCGCTCAGCTGCGCCCGCAGCACGGTCTGCCCGGCGCGGCTAGCCACGCCCACCCAATCGCCTTGCGCGACGCCGCGCTCCTCGGCGTCGTGGGGGTGGATTTCCAGGACGTCCTCGTCATGCCATTGGTTGTTCGGCGTGCGGCGCGTCTGCGCGCCCACGTTGTACTGGCTGAGGATGCGCCCGGTGGTCAGCAGCAGCGGGTAGCGGCCGTTGACCTTCTCGTCGCTGGGCACGTACTGGGTGTTGAAGAAGCGCCCCTTGCCACGCACGAACTTCTCCACATGCATCAGCGAGGTGCCGGCTTCCGCGGTGGTCTCGTTGCAGGGCCACTGCACGCTGCCGAAGCGGTCGATCTTCTCGTAGGTGACGCCGGCGAAGCTGGGGGTGAGCGCCGCGATCTCGCGCATGATGTCCTCCGGATGCCGGTAGTCCATCGGGTAGCCCAGCGCGGTGGACAGCATGGCCGTGGCCTCCCAGTCGCCCACGCCGGACAGCGGGGGCATCACCTGCCGCACGCGGCTGATGCGGCGCTCGGCGTTGGTGAAGGTGCCGTCCTTCTCCAGGAAGCTGGAGCCCGGCAACAGCACATGGGCGTACTTGGCGGTCTCGTTGAGGAAGATGTCCTGCACGACGATGCACTCCATCGCCGAGAGCGCCGCCGCCACATGCTGGGTGTTGGGGTCGCTCTGGACGATGTCCTCGCCCACGCAGTACAGGCCCTTGAAGCTGCCGGCCAGCGCGGCCTCGAACATGTTCGGGATGCGCAGGCCCGGCTCGGGGCTCAACTCCACGCCCCAGGCCGCCTCGAAGGTGCTGCGCACCGTGGTGTCGCTGATGTGGCGGTAGCCGGGCAGTTCGTGCGGGAAGCTGCCCATGTCGCAGCTGCCCTGCACATTGTTCTGGCCGCGCAGTGGGTTCACGCCCACACCCTCGCGCCCCACCATGCCGCAGGCCATGGCCAGGTTGCAGATGCCGATCACCATGGTCGAGCCCTGCGCATGCTCGGTCACGCCCAGCCCGTAGTAGATGGCCGAGTTGGGACCGGCGGCGAACAAGCGCGCGGCGGCACGCAGCTCGGCGGCCGGCACGCCGGTCACCGGCTCGAAGGCCTCGGGCGAGTTCTCCGGACGGGCGACGAATTCGCGCCATGCGTGGAAGCTCTTGGTGTCGCAGCGCTCGGCGACATAGGCTTCGTTGACCAGGCCCTCGGTGACCACCACATGCGCCATCGCGGTGATGACGGCCACGTTGGTGCCGGGCTGCAGCGCCAGATGGTGCTGGGCCCGGATGTGCGGGGAGCTGACCAGATCGATGCGGCGCGGATCCACCACGATCAGTTGGGCGCCCTCGCGCAGACGCTTCTTCATGCGCGAGGCGAACACCGGGTGCGCGTCGGTCGGGTTGGCGCCGATGACCATGATCACGTCGGCCTCTTCCACCGACTTGAAGGTCTGGGTGCCGGCCGAGGTTCCGAAGGTCTGGCCCATGCCGTAACCGGTGGGCGAGTGGCAGACCCGCGCGCAGGTGTCCACGTTGTTGGTGTTGAAGGCCGCGCGGATCAGCTTCTGGACGAGGTAGACCTCCTCGTTGGTGCAGCGCGAGGAGGTGATGCCGCCCACCGAATCCTTGCCGTGCTTGGCCTGGATGGCCTTGAAGCGCGTGGCGGCGAACTCGATCGCTTCGGGCCAGCTGACCTCGCGCCAGGCGTCGGTAATCTTCTCGCGCACCATGGGCTGGGTGATGCGGTCCTTGTGGGTGGCATAGCCCCAGGCAAAGCGGCCCTTCACGCAGGAATGGCCCTCGTTGGCCTTGCCGTCCTTCCAGGGCACCATGCGCACGACGGTGTTGCCCTTCATCTCGGCCTTGAAGCCGCAGCCCACGCCGCAGTAGGCGCAGGTGGTGATGACGCTGTGCTCGGGCTGGCCGAGCTCGATCACCGTCTTCTCCTGCAGCGTGGCGGTGGGGCAGGCCTGCACGCAGGCGCCGCAGCTGACGCATTCGCTGTCCATGAAGGGCTGGTCCTGGCCCGGCGAGACCCGCGACTCGAAGCCGCGCCCGCTGATCGTCAGCGCGAAGGTGCCCTGGGTCTCCTCGCAGGCGCGCACGCAGCGGTTGCAGACGATGCACTTGCTGGGGTCGTAGGTGAAGTAGGGGTTGGAAGCGTCCTTCTTCGCATCGCAGTGGTGGGCCCCCGCGGCCGCCCCCACGCCGTAGCGCACGTTACGCAGGCCGGTGACGCCGGCCATGTCCTGCAGCTCGCAGTCGCCGTTGGCGCTGCAGGTCAGGCAGTCCAGCGGGTGGTCGCTGATGTAGAGCTCCATCACGCCCTTGCGCAACTGCTGCAGCTTGGGTGTCTGAGTGCGCACCACCATGCCGGCCTCCGCCGGGGTGGTGCACGAGGCCGGAAAGCCGCGGCGGCCCTCGATCTCCACCAGGCACAGGCGGCAGGAGCCGAAGGGCTCCAGGCTGTCGGTGGCGCAGAGCTTGGGCACGTTCACGCCGGCCTCGACGGCCGCCCGCATCAGCGAGGTGCCCTGAGGCACGCTGACGGCCATGCCGTCGATGGTCAGCGTGACGGTCTTGTCCGAGACCCGGGCCGGGGTGCCGTGGTCGATCTCGTTCTTGAGGTGTTGCAGCATCGTCTTCTCCTGCTCAGGCCGCGCGCTCGCTGGGGGGCGCAATGCCGAAGTCCTCGGGATAGTGGTCCAGGGCCGAGAGCACCGGATAGGGTGTCATGCCCCCCATCGCGCACAGGCTGCCGGCCAGCATGGTGTCGCACAGGTCGCGCAGCAAGATGACCTGCTCGGCCCGGCGCTCGTCGCGCACAATGCGGTCGATCACCTCGACGCCGCGCGTGCTGCCGATGCGGCAGGGCGTGCACTTGCCGCAGCTCTCGAGCGCGCAGAACTCCATGGCGTAGCGCGCCAGCGCGGCCATGTCGGCCGTGTCGTCGTGCACCACGATGCCGCCGTGGCCCACCACCGCGCCGAAGGCGGCATAGGCCTCGTAGTCCAGCGGAACGTCCCACTTCGATTCGGGCACATAGGCACCCAGCGGGCCACCCACCTGCACCGCCTTGACCGGCCGGCCGCTGCGGGTGCCGCCGCCGAAGCCGTAAATCAGCTCGCGCAGGGTCAGGCCGAAGGCCTTCTCCACCAGGCCGCCGTGCCGGATGTTGCCGGCCAGCTGGAAGGGCAGCGTGCCGTGCGAGCGGCCCACGCCGTAGTTGCGGTAGAAGTCCGCCCCGCGCGCCAGGATGATGGGCACGCTGGCCAGGGTGATCACGTTGTTGATGACGGTGGGCTGGCCGAACAGGCCCTGCAGTGCCGGCAGCGGCGGCTTGGCCCGCACGATGCCCCGCTTGCCCTCGATGCTCTCCAGCATCGCGGTTTCCTCACCGCAGACGTAGGCGCCGGCGGCCTTGCGCACCTCCAGGTGGAAGGCCCGGCCGCAGCCGCAGACGTCCTCGCCCAGGAAGCCGGCCTGCGTGGCCAGGGCGATGGCCTCGTTCATCGTGGCCACCGCGTGCGGATATTCCGAGCGGATGTAGACCACCCCGTGCGTTGCGCCCACCGCCAGGCCGGCGATGGCCATGCCCTCGATCAGCATGAAGGGGTCACCCTCCATGGTCATGCGGTCGGAGTAGGTGCCCGAGTCGCCCTCGTCGGCATTGCAGACCACGTACTTCTGGTCGGCCACCGCCTCGGCCACGGTCTTCCACTTGATGCCGGCCGGAAAGGCCGCGCCGCCCCGGCCGCGCAGCCCGGAATGGGTGACCTCGTGGATCACCTCCGCGGGCGGCATGGCCGCGGCGCGCTGCAGGCCGGCCCAGCCCTCATGGGCGGCGTAGTCAGCCAATGAGAGCGGGTCCGTCACCCCCACGCGGCGGAAGGTGAGCCGTTCCTGCAAGGCCAGAAAGGGGATCTGCTCGGTCACGCCGTGACCGAGCGCGTGCGCGCCGCCGGACAGAAAGCCGGCCTCGAACAGGCCGGGCACGTCCTGCGGCGCGACCGGACCGTAGGCCATGCGCCCCCCGGGCGTCTGCACCTCCACCAGCGGCTCCAGCCAGAACAGGCCGCGCGAGCCGTTGCGCACCAGGTTCACGGCCAGGCCGCGCCGGGCGGCTTCGGCGGTGATGGCCGCGGCCACCTCGTCGGCCCCGGCCGCCAGCGCCGCCGAATCGCGCGGCACGTAGATCGTCGTGCTCATGCTCATTGCGGCCTCCCCACATCGGCCAGCAGCTGCTCCAGCCGCTCCGGCGTGACCCGGGCGTGCGGCCTGTCATCGATCTGCACCGCCGGCGAGGAGGCGCACAGTCCCAGGCAGTACACCGGCTCCAAGGTCACCGCACCGTCGGCCCGCGTCTCGTGACGCTGGCAGCCCAGGATCCGCTCGGCGTGCGCCAGCAGCGCCTCGCCCCCGCAGGCCTGGCAGGCCTCGGCCCGGCACACCTGCACCACCCGGCGGCCCGGCGCCTCGCGGCGGAAGAAGTGGTAGTAGGTGATGACGCCGTGCACCTCGGCGCGCGAGAGATTCAGCGCCCGTGCGATCGAGGGCACCGCGTCATCGGGCACATGGCCCAGGGCATCCTGCACCGCATGCAGCAGGGGCAGCAAGGCCCCGGGCGTGTCGCGGTGCGCGGCCACGATCTCGGCCACCCGGGCCAGGTCTTGCGCGGAACTTGGAATCAGCTTCATGGATGACAGGCCGCCCGGAGCGGCCACTCGATGGAAGACACTCAGTTGAAGAACTTGCCGGCGCTCAGCAGCGTGCGGTAGACACCCCAGGCCAGGGGCAGCCCGACGGCCAGCCAGGCCAGCGCGACCCAGACGACGGGCGTCTGGTGGAAGGTCATGGTCACCGGGCCGGCGGCCGAGGCCTGGGCCTTGTCATGGGCCAGGCGCTTCTCCTCGGCCAGTTCGGCCTCGCTCATGAAGTGCTTGTCGGCCACCGGACGCACCAGCCAGTTGCAGATCAGGCCGATGACCAGCATGCCCACCAGGATGTACATGGTCTGGTTGTAGACCTGGTCGCGCGGAATGCCCAGGCCCAGCTGGTAGTCACGCATGTAGTTGACCACCACGGGACCCAGGATGCCGGCCGTGGCCCAGGCGGTGAGCAGGCGGCCGTGGATGGCGCCCACCATCTGGGTGCCGAACAGGTCGGCCAGGTAGGCCGGCACCGTGGCGAAGGCCCCGCCGTACATGCTCAGGATGATGCAGAAGGCGCCCACGAACAGCAGCTTGTTGCCCGCCGCCGCACTGGCCGGGATGCTGAAGTACAGCAGGCCGCCCAGGATGAAGAAGACCGTGTAGGTCAGCTTGCGGCCGAGCTTGTCGGACAGGCTGGCCCAGAAGAAGCGGCCCACGATGTTGAACAGGCTCAGCAGGGCCGCGAAGCCCGCGGCCACACCGGCAATGGCGGTGAGCTGGGTCTTGTCGAGTTCACCGAACTTGGCCGGCACACCGATCAGGCTGCCGCCGAACACTTCCTGCAGCATCGGGCTGGCCATGCCGATCACGCCGATGCCGGCCGAGACATTCATGGTCAACACCATCCAGACCAGCCAGAACTGCGGGATGCCCCAGACCTTCTTCACGTACACATGGCCGTGGGTGATCATGGCCTTGGTCTGGCCCTGGACGGGCGGCGTCCAGCCCGCGGGCTGCCACCCGGAGGCGGGAATGCGATAACCGAAAGCTCCGACGAGCATGGCCACGATGTACAGGCAACCCATGACCGCGAAAGTCTCCCAGACACCGACGCTGGTGGGCGTCGCAAAGTGTTTCATCAGCTCGGCGGCCAGGGGAGAGCCGATCATCGCGCCGCCGCCGAAGCCCATGATGGCCATGCCGGTGGCCATGCCCCGCTTGTCCGGGAACCACTTGATCAGCGTGCTGACCGGCGAGATGTAGCCCAGGCCCAGACCGATGCCGCCGATGATCCCGGAGCCCAGGAGCATCATCCAGAACTGGTGCGTGTACACGCCCAGGGCGGAGAACAGCATGCCGCCGCCCCAGCACAGGGCCGCCAGCACACCCACCTTGCGGGGGCCGACGCGCTCGAGCCAGCCACCCCAGATGGCGGCCGACAGGCCCAGGAAGACGAAGAACAGGGTGTACATCCAGCCCAGTGTGGAGATGGGCCAGTCGCAGCTGGTGGTGAACAACTGCTGGAAGAAGCCGACCTCGGGGCCGCACTTGAGGGCCTCCTTGATGCCCAGCGCCTTCGACAAGGGCAGCCAGAACACCGAGAAGCCATAGGCCATGCCGATGCACAGGTGGATCGCCAATGCGGCCGGTGGCACCAGCCAGCGGTTGAAGCCGGGGGCGGCGATGATGCGTTCTTTCGACAGGATCCCAGCATCCTGGTGGTGGACGGGGGTGGCCCCCTGGGTGAGCACCGACGACATCTTGTCTCCTTTGTGTAGTGGCTGGCCGCGATCCGGTAGAGAATGCGGCGGATGCATTTCGGCCCACACATGCTCTCGGCGTTTGGCGTCTCGCGCAATATGAACCGATGGGGCCGATGCAATGGCAGTTCGCTTCCTAAGCAGCAACCCTGATGAAGCAGGTTTCCATCCGCCCCGTGTGGACGATCCAGGATGCCGGCGGCCCCCCGCTGCCCGCCCGCCTGATCGAGTTGCTGGTGCAGGTGGCTGAGACAGGCTCCTTGCTGCTGGCCGCGCGTTCGCTGGGCCTGTCCTACCGCCGCGCCTGGGATCTGGTGCGACAGGGCGAGCAGCAGTTCGATGCCCAGCTGCTGGTGATGGAGCGCGGCCGCGGCTCCACCCTCACCGACCTGGGGCAGCGCATCGTCTGGGCCGACAAGCGCATCCACGCCCGCCTGAAGCCTGCGCTGGAATCGCTGTCGTCCGAACTGGCCGAGGAACTGCGCGGCGCCCTCAGCGAAAGCCCGTCTGCCTTGCGCATCCACGCCAGCCACGGCTTCGCCATCGAGCGCCTGATCGAGCGTCTGCATGCAGACGGCCTGAAGCTGGCCGTCAACTACGCCAGCAGTTCCGCGGCGGCCGCGGCCCTGCGCGAAGGCGACTGC
The DNA here is from genome assembly GCF_021049305.1 of Ideonella dechloratans. Classification (GTDB taxonomy): domain Bacteria; phylum Pseudomonadota; class Gammaproteobacteria; order Burkholderiales; family Burkholderiaceae_C; genus Ideonella; species Ideonella dechloratans. Next base: position 988,055 of record NZ_CP088081.1, on the reverse strand, counting down.
GACGTGGCCGGCCTGCACATTCCCATCGGCCCCATGGAGGACATGGCGCTGGCGCATTACCGGCCCTGGCTGTCGGGCATGGCCTTGAGCCTGGTGGACATCGCCACCCGCCGGCAGGGGCTCATGGTGCGCCCGGGCAACCCCAAGGAGTTGTTCTCGCTGGCCGACCTGGCCCGGCCGTCGGTGCGCTTCATCAACCGCCAGGTGGGCTCCGGCACGCGGCTGCTGCTCGAGGGGCTGCTCAAGGCCCAGGACATCGCCACCACCCGCATCGCCGGCTTCGAGCAGGGCGAATACACCCACGCGGCGGTTGCGGCCTATGTGGCCAGCGGCATGGCCGACGTGGGCTTCGGTCTGGAGCCGCCGGCCCGCCAGTTCAAGCTGGACTTCGTGCCGATTGCCACCGAGCGCTACTTCCTGCTCTGCCGTGACGACGTGATGGACAGCGCGGCCCTGCAGACGGTGCTGGCCGCCCTGCGCGAGCCGGCCTTCCGGGCCCGCCTGGCCGACCTGCCCGGCTACGACCCCAGCGCGGCGGGCACCGTCACGCCGCTGGCGCAGGCCTACCCGGCCATCGCCCAGGAGGCCTGAGCCGGGCCCGGCCGGGCCGACTGTTCCAGCGCCAGGGCCCCGCCGGCCAAGGCCGCCAGCGTGTCGGTGATGATCGCCACCGGCACCGCGGCCAGGTAGTCGGCAAAGCGGCCCTTGGCCAGCATGCGCTCCCGAAAGCGCGAGCAGGCGAAGAAGTCTCCCAGGCGCGGCACGATGCCGCCGCCGATGTAGAGCCCGCCGCGCGCGCCCAGGGTCAGCACCACGTTGCCGGCCACGCCACCCAGCATGGCGCAGAAGTGCGCCAGCGTCTCGCGGCACAGCGGATCGGCCGCTTCGGCCAGCCCGTGGCTCACGATCTGTTCGGCCGACAAGGCCGGCACCGCCCGCCCCTGCACTGCCGCCACCGCCTGGTGCAGCAGCGGCAGGCCCATGCCCGAGAGCAGGCGCTCGGCCGAGACATGGCCGTGGCTGCGGCGCACCCAGGCCAGCAGTGCGGCCTCGTCCTCGTCGGCAGCCGCCAGGGTGACATGACCGCCCTCGCCCGCGATGGCCGCCCAGCCGGCCACGGTGGGCAGCACGCCGCCCACCCCCAGCCCGGTGCCCGGGCCGATCACGGCCAGCGTCTGCGCAGGGTGCTCCCCCGGCGCCAGCCAGCCGGCGGGTGTGTGGCGCTGGGCCGGGCCCAGCCGTGGCAACGACAGGGCCAGGGCCTCGAAATCGTTGAGCACCAGCAACCGGTCCAGGCCCAGCGCGGCCTGCAGGCCCTGCGCCGAGAAGCGCCAGGCGCTGTTGGTGAAGCTCACCTCGTCGCCGGTGACCGGCGTGGCCACCGCCAGCGCGGCCGCCGCCAGGCCCTCCCGGGCCAGGTCGGCGCTGTCCTCCTGGGCCAGGCCCGCCAGGTAGGCCCGGATCGCCTGCTCGGGGCCGGCATGGTCGGCCACGGGCAGGCGCTGCACATGGATGGCCGGTTCGCCCGGCGCCGTCACCAGACCGAAGCGGGCGTTGGTGCCGCCGATGTCGGCCACCAGCCAGGGCCGGGCCGGGGTGGCGCAAGGGGTCGCAGAATCCATGGGAGGGCCCACCGCAAGAGAAAAGAGGGACCGTCCCATGATACGGGGACGGTCCCTCTTCCAACGGCCTCTCGCGTGAAGGGCGCCCGCGGACGCCCTCTCGGCCTCAGTGCACGCTGGCGCGGCTGCGCTTGCCGGCCTTCAGGGCCGGAGCGTCCACCAGCCACAGGTCGCGGGCCGGATCGATCTGGCTGCTGGCCAGGCCGATCAGGGCGGCCACCACCTTGTACTTGCCGCTGTTCGGGTTGTAGACCTGCACATGCACGCCATCGGCATGGTTGCGCAGTTGCACCACGCGGTCGCCGATCGGGTCGCTGCCGGTGTAGCCGATGCTGGCCAGCAGCGTGCGCAGGTCCAGCACATCCTCGCCCGGGGTGAAGTCGGTGATGGTGTCGCGGGCATCGCCCAGGGCCGTCAGGCGGAACTGGTCGTGGCCGGCGCCGCCGGTCAGGGTGTCGGCCTTGCCACCGGCGATGAACAGGTCATCGCCCGGGGTGCCCACCAGGGTGTCACGCTTGCCGGTGCCGGTGATGGTGTTGAGCAGGCTCAGGGCCATCACCATCGGGTCGTGGTCCGAGGAGCGGTAGGCGGTGGCGGTGTAGTAGTCCGGGCCGCAGGTGGCGCAGGCGGGCTGCTTGTACTCCAGGTTGTAGTCGATCACCGAAGGCTCGTCGGCGTTGATGTGCCACTCGACCGCATCGGTCACCTTGCCCGACAGCGAGGCGGTGGCGAAGCCGTGGTCCAGACGGCCCGAGGCGCCGTCGAAGACATAGGAGTAGCCGAAGCTGTTGTAGCGGCCGATCTGGTCCACGAAGCCCGAGGAGGTCAGGGTGGCGACCGGGTCTTCCTGGGCGTAGGAGTTGAAGTCGCCCAGCAGCACGGCGTCGCTCGTGCCGGCGGCATCGGCCAGCGTGCCCACCCAGGTGGACAGGCGCTCGGCCTGCTGCACGCGCAGCGCGTTCCAGCAGCCCTGGCCGTCACCGCTGTCGAAGTTGCCGGCGTAATCGCTGTCACCGGCCGAGGGGCAGCTGCCCTTGGACTTCAGGTGGTTGACCACCAGGGTGAAGCGCTGGCCGTTGAGCGCGGCGAAGGTCTGGGCCAGCGGCGGGCGGTTGTTCACCGGGTCGGTGTCGGACTGGGCTTCGCCCACGCGGCTCAGGCGGGCCGGCTTGTAGATCATCGCCACCTTGATGGCGTCGCTGCCGGTGCCGGCGGCCGGATCGGGCACGATGGCGTAGGTGCCCGGGCCCACCTTGGCGTTGAGGGCATCGACCAGGTTCTGCACCGCGGTGGCGCCGTTGTTCTGCATCTCCATCAGGCCCAGGGCGTCGGCGTCGATGGCGGCGATGGCGGCCACGATCTTGTCGCGCTGCCGGGTGAACTCGGCGATGTTGCTGGCGCCGCGGCAGTTGCCGGCGGAGACACTGCCGTCCAGGCTGCAGCCCTGGCCGCTCTGGCCGTCGGCGGTGCTGCCGTCGGTGAAGGTGGTAAAGAAGTTCAGCACGTTGAAGCTGGCCACCTTGAGGTTGCCCCCGACGGTGACGGGTGCCTCGGTGCGGGCGTTGTCGCGGCTGAAGATCACCGGCTCAAGGGCCTGGATCTTGTAGTCACCGGCGCCGGTGTTGCTGGAGGTGGCCAGGCCGTAGTCGACCACGCCGGTCACGCTGGTGGTGGTGTCGCCCGCGCGCAGGGTGTTGTCCACGCCGATGAACGGAGTCGGGTTGGGGTTCTGCAGCGAGCTGCCGTCGTCAAGGATGATGCGGCGGCGGGCATTCTCGTCGGCCAGGGCCAGGGCCTCGTCCGAGCCGGGGCGGTAGCGGTTGGTCGGGGTCTCCATGCGGCCGCCCACCGACAGGGTCACTTCACCGTAGCGGCCCTGGAAGTAGTTCTGCGACACGGTCAGCGGGCCCTGCAGGGTCACCAGCATGCCCTCGTAGCGCTCCAGGTCGTCGTTGACGGCCTCGGGCAGGGTGACCACCAGCGGGGTGATGGTGTTGCCGCTGCTCAGCACGCTCAGGGCGGTGGGGCCGGTCAGCTCGGTGACGGTGTGGGCCGCGGTGTCCGCGTTGTTGCTGGCACCCACGTTGTACTCGGTCACGGTGGCGGTCAGCTGCACCCAGTCGCCCGTGGTCACCGTGGGGGTGGTGCGGGTGTAGACGAAGACGCCGTCGGAGGTGGCCTCGTCACCGTCGCCGGCCGGGTCCTGCATGAAGAAACCGTTTTCCATCACCAGGGTCACGACGCCGCTGGTCCGGACCGACTGGCCCAGCAGCGGGCTGGTGCCGGTGCGGCCCTGGATCTGCGGAATGGTGGCGGCCACCGGGCCCGGCGCGGCACCGCAGGTGCCCAGCGGGCTGGCGCTGTTGCGCGGGGCCGGGGTGCCGGTGGCGAAGTCGTTGGCGTTGTTGTCGCTGTCGGTGCAGCCCGAGGCCGCACGCAGCAGCGCGCTGGTGTTGGACGGCGCGGTGGCCACCGCGCCCTCGAACCAGTTGGCCGAGCCGAAGCCCACCAGGTCCACCAGGGCGCTGCTGCTGGGCGTGGCGCCGCTCAGGGCCACGGTGCTGTTCAGCAGGGCGACCTTGCCGCTGCTCGCGCTCATCGCGATGGTGCCGGTGGCGTCCGGCGTGGGCAGGCTGTCGGTGCCGCCGCTGCCCTGGGCTTCCTGCACCAGGAAGTACTGGCCCGGCTGCAGGGTGACCGCCGGCAGCGTGGTGACCTGCCAGGTGCCGGTGCCGGTGCTGGAGTTGTACTGCAGCGACCAGCCGGCCAGCGACACGGCGCTGGTGCCGGCGTTGTAGAGCTCGACGAAGTCGTTCTTCAGCGTGGCGCCGCTGTTGCCGCCCCCGCCGTAGAACTGGCTGATGACCACGCCGGAGGTGGAGGCCTGGGCCAGCGGTGCGGCGCAGACCATCAGGGCCGCGATGGCGGCGGCAAGAGGATGGAGTTTCATGAAGCAGAAGGTTGGAGCGGTTGGAATCGCTCGGGGCCCTCGTGGAGCACCCGGCGTGAGGCTCCGCAGCTTCGAGACCCGGGATGACCGGGCCGTGTCACCCTGTTGACGACAGGGTGGTGCCCGGCATGGCCCGCCTGGCCGCTCAGATCACAGCCGCATGAAACATGCAGCGATCCATGACCCTCCGGCCGCGATCCTGCCTCACTGGCCGTCCTTGATCAGCCGCCCGTCGGCCGCCTGCACCGGCCTGGCATTCATGGGATACAAACGGGCGAAGATATCGATTTGGGTCTGCGACAGCGCCACCGGCTGCTTCATCACCAGCCACAGCACACCCTCGGTGCACGGCGGCGTGGTGAGCGAGCCCATGTAGGTCAGGTAGTGCGGGTCCTTGGGCAGCAAGGCCGGCAGGTCGATGGGCACGGGCGAATCCAGGCTGGTGCCGCGCTCCAGCGGCAGCGCATTCCAGACCGCCTGGATCTGCGGCTGGGGCTCGCCCCGTTGCAGCAGCACCGCCACCACGGCCAGATGGCCCTGCGCGTCCTTGTGGACCAGGTGGATCACCATGTCGAAGCTGCGACCGTTGATCCGCTCCTCCGAGGGCTTGTGGAAATGAAACTGCACCAGGTCGTAGCGGTGGCCGTTGACCGTGATGCTGTTGCCCGCGGCCGGGTTCACCTGGATGGTGTGGCCGTTGTCCAGCACGTTGAAGCCGCTGGGTCGGTAGTCGAACTGGATGGGCGGCAGCTGCACCGGGATGCCGTCGCGGATGTCGATCGGGCTCTGGCGATGGCCGTTGCCGCACAGCGCGTACTCGGGCGACAGACGAGCCCAGGCCATCGGCCCCTCGGCACCGTCGTAGGCCCAATGCGGCGCGTGGTGCTCGCCATGGACCACCGGCTCGGGTGGATCTTCCTGGGCCGCCTTGCGGGCCGGCGGCTTGCCGGCGGCCTTGGCCTTGCGGGTCGGGGGCGGCTCGCCCTCGGTCTTGTTCTCCACCCGCACCACATAGGGGGTCGGGCTTCCGGGCGCCTTGCTCGCGCCCAGCTTCTCCGCCAGGCGCTCGCGCAGATCGTCCATGGTCATGGGCTTGCGCGCGGCGCCGGAGGCCGCCGAGGCGGGCGCGGCCTCTGCCGCTGCGTGCTCGTGCGTGCCCGCCGCCCGGCAGGACAGGGCGGTGGCCAGTGCCAGCGGGGCCAGCAGCCAGGCCGCGCCGCGTCCAGGGACGAAGAAGGGGGTGGAAGCGCTCATGACCGGCATATCGGCCGGTCGATGCCCCCGCTTGAGCGTCAGCCCGCGCGCACCACCGCAGCCACCGGGGCGCCGTGGCCCCCCTGCGGCAGGCGGGGCCGCACCCACGCCCAGGCCAGCAGGCCGGTGGCCATCAGGCCCAGCGAGGCCCAGGCCAGGCCCATCAGCGAGTGCATGACCAGGGGCGCCAGGGCCCCGGCCACCAGCGCATTGGCCACGCTGCCGATGCAGGCCTGCAGCGAGGACGCCATGCCGCGGCGCTCCGGCGCCTGGTCCAGCACCAGCAGGGTCACCACCGGCACCATCATCGCCCAGCCCAGCGAATACACGCCCAGGATGGGCAGGGCCCACCAGGGGCTCACCGGCACCAGCGCGTTCAGCCCCACGTTGAGCAGGCCCACGCCGCCCATGATCTGGAAGCCATGGCGCACCTGCCGGTGCGGGGAGATGCGACCGGCCAGCCGCCCGGACAGCCAGGCCCCGGCCATGATGCCGCCGATGGTCATCAGGAACAGGTAGAAGAACCGGGTGGGCGGCAGGTGCATGTGCTCGCCCAGGAACACCGGGGCCGACAGCACGTAGAGGAACATGCCGTTGAAGGGCACGCCCGAGGCCAGGCACAGGGCCATGAAGCGGGCGCTGCCGCCCAGCTGCACATAGCCGCGCATCAGGTGGCCCACGCTGAAGGGCTGACGCTGCGCCGGGTCCAGGGTCTCGGGCAGGCGCGCGCCCATCAGCAGGGACAGGCCCAGGCCGATCAGCGCCAGCAGGCCGAAGATGCTGGGCCAGCCCAGCCAGACGAAGAGCTGGCCGCCGATGATGGGGGCGATGGCCGGGGCCAGGCCGAAGAACAGCGTGACCTGGGACATCACCCGCTGGGCCTCGTGGGGCGGGAACATGTCACGGATGACCGCCCGCGACACCACCATGCCCGCGCCGGCCGACATGCCCTGCAGGGCCCGGAACAGCAGCAGCTGGCCGATGGACTGCGACAGGGCGCAGCCCAGCGAGGCCAGCGCGAACACCGTCATGCCCACCAGCACCACCGGCCGGCGGCCGAAGCTGTCGGCCAGGGCGCCATGGAACAGGTTCATCAGCGCGAAGGCCAGCAGGTAGGCCGACAGCGTCTGCTGCATCTCCACCGGCGTGGCGCCCAGCGACTGGGCAATGCCGGCGAAGGCCGGGATGTAGGTGTCGATCGAGAAGGGCCCGATCATGCTGAGCGTGGCCAGCAAGAGGGCCAGGGTCCAGCGGCGGCCGGGCCAGAGTTGGGAGGCGTTCGGGTTCATTCGGCAGGCCGGCGCGTGCGCGGGATCGTCATCGGTAAAAAGTGAAGCAGACCGATAGGCCGGATTCTGTGCGCCCGCCCGGCTTGCGCCGGACGGGCGTGACCGCCATTCCTCTGGGCCGGGGTGTTGCCACCCTGGCTCGATGCCACCTACCCGCCAGCTCAGCGAGCCGCGTCAAAGCTGGCCTATTTGGTGTTGCTGCGCGTAGAGATTGCCGCGTTTCACCCGGCGACGTCGGAGCGCGGCATGCCGTCTCCCAAGAAGGCTTGCGCCTTCCGTCGCCGACTCGTCTCTGTGGCTCTGATCCGCACCTCGCGGTGGACGGGCGTTACCCGCTACGCTGCTCTGTGCAGTCCGGACCTTCCTCCAGTGCGGCCTTTCGGCCCGGCGCTTGCGCGCCGCCTTGCGGATTGCACCAGCGGCGGTCTGGTCTGCTTCACCCGGCCATTGTCCCATGCTTTGGGAATTCCCTTGCGCCCGGCAGCCCTCCACATAACTTGCAGTCAGAAGCTCATGGGAGACAGCGCGCGGGCCTTGCGGCATCATCGTCCGCACCTCATCGGGCCCATGGCCCTGGAGACACGAATGAAAGCCAACAACGTTCTCGCCACGATCGGCCACACGCCGCACATCCGCATCAACCGCCTGTTCGGCCCCGAGGCCCAGGTCTGGATCAAGTCCGAGCGCAGCAACCCCGGTGGCTCCATCAAGGACCGCATCGCCCTGGCCATGGTCGAGGCGGCCGAGGCCAGCGGTGCGCTGAAGCCCGGTGGCACCATCATCGAGCCCACCTCCGGCAACACCGGTGTCGGCCTGGCCATGGTGGCCGCCGTCAAGGGCTACAAACTGATCCTGGTGATGCCCGAAAGCATGAGCCTGGAGCGCCGCCGCCTGATGCTGGCCTATGGCGCCAGCTTCGACCTGACGCCCAAGGAAAAGGGCATGAAGGGCGCCATCGCCCGGGCCGAGGAGCTGGCCGCCAGCACGCCCGGCGCCTGGATCCCGCAGCAGTTCGAGAACCCGGCCAACATCGACGTGCACCAGCGCACCACCGCGCAGGAGATCCTGGCCGACTTCCCCGAGGGCCTGGACGTGCTGATCACCGGCGTGGGCACCGGCGGTCACCTCTCCGGCGTGGCCAGCGTGCTGAAGGCGAAGTGGCCGCAGCTCAAGGTGTTTGCCGTGGAGCCCTCGGCCTCGCCGGTCATCAGCGGCGGCCAGCCCTCGCCCCACCCCATCCAGGGCATCGGCGCGGGCTTCGTGCCCAAGAACCTGAAGACCGAGCTGCTGGACGGCGTGATCCTGGTCGAGGGCGACGACGCCAAGGAATACGCCCGCCGCAGCGCCCGCGAGGAAGGCCTGCTGGTGGGCATCTCCAGCGGCGCCACGCTGGCGGCCATCGCCAAGAAGCTGGCCGAGCTGCCGGCCGGCAGCCGCGTGCTGGGCTTCAACTACGACACCGGCGAGCGCTATCTGTCGGTGGACGGCTTCCTGCCGGTGGGCAGCTGAGCCCCTGATCGGAAAAGGGGGCGGTGCCCCCGTCCCCGCACCAAAGCGGCGCTGAAGCGCGGGGAAAGCGCCTCAGCGCTGTGCAGCGCAGGCCCCGGCAGGCGGACAGGCCTGCGGCGCAGGCATGGCACGGAACTGGCTTGAGGACGGTAAACCTGGCCAATTGGTCAGCTTCCGGACCTCCAGCGCAGTTGCATGATCGCCGAGCCTCTTCCCGTCTCCGAGCCGGTCCCCACGCCGGCCGCCCCGCCCCGTGACGCCATCCGCGTGCGGGGCGCCAGCGTCATCTACCCCGGCGCGGACGCCCCGGTGCACGCCCTCAAGGACGTGGACCTGACCATCCGCCAGGGCGAGTTCATCTCCCTGATCGGCCCCTCGGGCTGCGGCAAGACCACCCTGCTGCGGGTGATCGCCGACCTGGAGCCGCTCTCCTCGGGCCAGATGTGGGTCAACGACATGAGCCCGCAGGACGCCCGCATGGCGCGCTCCTACGGCTATGTCTTCCAGGCCCCGGCCCTCTTCCCCTGGCGCACGGTGCTGGCCAATGTGATGCTGCCGCTGCAGATCCAGGGTCGGCTGCCGGCCCAGTGCGAGGAGATCGCCCGCGAGCAGCTGGCCCGGGTGGGCCTGGCCGGCTTCGAGAAGAAGTACCCCTGGCAACTCTCCGGCGGCATGCAGCAGCGCGTGTCCATCGCCCGGGCGCTGGGCTTCGAGCCCCGGCTGCTGATGATGGACGAGCCCTTCGGCGCGCTCGACGAGATCACCCGCGACGGCCTGAACGTGCAGCTGCAGGACCTGTGGCGGCGCGAGCAGCGCACCGTGGTCTTCGTCACCCACTCCATCGCCGAGGCGGTGTACCTGTCCACCCGCATCGTCGTGATGTCGCCGCGGCCCGGCCGCATCGTGAAGATCATCGACTCGCCGCTGCCGGCCGAGCGCACGCTGGCGATGCGCGACACCCCGGAATTCACCGCGCTGGCCCACGAGGTGCGCGAAGCCCTGGCCGACGGACACCATGAGCACTGACGCCCTGCACCGCCGGGTGCTGCCGGTGATGGTGGTGGGCGCGGTGATCCTGGTGCTCTGGTACGCCGCGGCCATCGGCCTGAACGCGCCGGGCACCATCGAGCGGGTGCTGGCGCCCCAGGGCGCCTGGACCTGGACGGACCTGCTGCGGGCCACCCTGGCCATGCAGCGCCCGGTGCTGCCCGCGCCGCACCAGATCGCGGCCGACCTCTGGTCCGGCCTGGTCGACTGGCCGGTCGATTCGCCCCGCAGCCTGTGGCTGCACACCGGCGTGACCGGCGAGGCCACGCTGCTGGGCTTCGCCGCCGGGGCGCTGCTGGGCATGCTGCTGGCCGCCGCCATCGTCCACTCCCGCACGCTGGAGCGCGCCCTGCTGCCCTGGGTGGTGGCCTCGCAGACCATCCCGGTGCTGGCCGTCGCGCCCATCGTCATGGTCATCCTGGGCAGCCTGGGCTTCGAGGGGCTGATGCCCAAGGTGGTCATCGCCACCTACCTCTGCTTCTTCCCGGTGACGGTGGCCATGGTGCAGGGCCTGCGCGCGCCGCAGCGCCTGGAGCTGGAACTGATGCACACCTACGCCGCCAGCCGGGCCCACACCTTCTGGATGCTGCGCCTGCCCGCCTCCCTGCCTTTCCTCTTCCCGGCGCTGCGCGTGTCGATGGCCGCCGGCCTGGTCGGCGCCATCGTGGCCGAGCTGCCCACCGGCGCCCAGGCCGGCCTGGGCGCGCGCCTGCTGACCAGCTCCTACTACGGCAACACGGTGGCCATCTGGTCGGCGCTGGTGATGGCCTCGGTGCTGGGCCTGGTGCTGACCGGCGCCATCACCCTGCTGGAAAAGGCCGTGCTGCGCCGCATGCGGCCGGCCCCGTCGCGGAGCGGCGCATGAACACCCTGAACCTGTCCACCCCGTCGCCCGCCGGGCTCCGCCGCCCCGGCTCGCTGGCCGCCGTGCTGGCCCTGGCCCTGACGGTGCTGGCCCCCAGCCAGGGCCTGCTGCGCCCGCTGGCGGATGGCCTGCTGCTGCTGGCGGCGCTGGCCGCGCTGCGCCCGGCCAGCGGCCCGGTCCGCGGCGCCCTGTCCCTGGGCCTGATCGCCGCGGCGGCCGTCGCCCTCTTCCTGGCCCTGCCCACCCCGTTGCAGGGCGGCGACGGGCTGCGCCTGCTGGCCATCCTGGCCCTGGCCCAGTGCAGCGTGCGCCAGCTGGCCGAGCAGCCCGACAGCCGCTGGAGCGGCCCGGCCACCGCCGGCCTGTTCGGCCTGTGGCTGCTGTACCTCTGGGAGCTGGGCGTCACCGTCTTCGAGGTGCCCCGGGTGCTGCTGCCCGCGCCCTCGCTGATCGTGCAGGCCCTGTGGGACAACACCGCCACGCTGGGCGGCGACTTCGTGCAGACCGTTCTGAAGTCAGTGCTGATCGGCTATCTGCTGGGCAACGGCCTGGGCGTGCTGACCGGCATCGCCATCGACCGCGCGCCCTTTCTGCAGCGCGGCCTGCAGCCGGTGGCCGCGCTGACCAGCACCGTGCCCCTGGTGGGGGTGGCGCCCATCGCGGTGATGTGGTTCGGCTTCTACTGGCCGTCCAAGGCGGCGGTGATCGTGCTGATGACCTTCTTCCCGGCGCTGATCAACACCCTGGCCGGGCTGGAGGCCGCCGGCAAGCTCGAGCGCGAGCTGATGCACAGCTACGCGGCCGGCTACCGCCGCACCCTGCTGTGGCTGCGCCTGCCCACCGCGCTGCCACACATCTTCGGCGCGCTCAAGGTCAACGCCACGCTGTCGCTGATCGGCGCCATCGTGGCCGAGTTCTTCGGCTCGCCCACGGCCGGCCTGGGCTTTCGCATCTCCACCGAGGCCGCACGCATGAACATGCCCCTGGTCTGGGCCGCCATCGTGGTGGCCGCCCTCACCGGCTCGGGCCTCTACGCCCTGCTGTCGCGGCTGGAACGCCGGGTCAACTTCTGGCACCCCGCCTTCCGCTCGCGTTGATTTCCCCTCCCCATCACCCACCCACTCCACACGAGGAGCTTGTTCGATGATTGCTTCGATCCCGATGATCCGTCGTTCGCTGCTGGCCCTGGCCGCCGGTGCGCTCTGCCTGGGCGCCCAGGCGGCCGAGAAGGTCACGCTGCAGCTGAAGTGGGTGCCCCAGGCCCAGTTCGCCGGCTACTACGTGGCCGCGGCCAAGGGCTACTACAAGGCCGAGGGCCTGGACGTGACCATCAAGGCCGGCGGGCCGGACATCTCGCCGGTGCAGGTCATCGCCGGCAAGTCGGCCGACGTGGTCGTCAACTGGATGCCCGACGCCCTGGCCGCGCGCGAGGCCGGCGTGCCCCTGGTCAACATCGCCCAGGTCTTCGACAAGTCGGGCCTGATGCTGACCTGCAGGAAGTCCGCCGGCGTGAGCAGCCCCAAGGACCTCAAGGGCAAGACCCTGGGTGTCTGGTACGGCGGCAACGAGTACCCCTTCCTGAACTGGATGACCAAGCTGGGCTACAAGCCCGGCAGCGACATCAAGATCCTCAAGCAGGGCTTCAACGTCGACCCGCTGCTGCAGAACCAGGCCGCCTGCATCTCGACGATGATCTACAACGAGTACTGGCAGGTCATCGATGCCGGCATCAAGGAAAGCGACCTGACCACCTTCTTCTACGAGAAGGAGGGCGTGGCCTCGCTGGAGGACGGTCTCTACGTGCTGGAGCCCAACCTGAAGGACAAGGCCTTCGTCGCCAAGATGGCCAAGTTCCTCAAGGCCAGCTTCAAGGGCTGGAACGACGCGGTGAAGAACCCCGAGGAAGCGGCCAAGATCGTGGTGGCCCAGGACGCCTCGGGCAGCGCCACGCTGGCGGTGCAGAAGCGCCAGATGGAGAACGTCGCCAAGCTGATCAGCAACGCCGGCACGCCCAAGATCGGCTACCTGGACCCGGCCGCCTATGAGCGCACGGTCAAGGTGCTGCTGAGCGGCGGCAGCTCGCCGGTGATCAAGAAGGACCCGGGCGCCGCGGCCATGACCCACGCCGTGTGGGACGCCGCGCAGAAGTAAGCCGTAAGCCGCCCGGCCCGCTGCGCCACGGTCGTCCGGGGCCCCGCCGCGGCGGGGCCCTATGATCGCGTCCGCATGAGCCTCTCCGCCCTCGCCCCCCACCGCCCCGCTGCGGCCGAAGACGGCCGCAAGGGCCAGATCCGCCAGGCCAACGAAGCGGCCATCCTGCACGCGGCCGAACAGGTGTTCGCGCGGGCGGGCTTCGAGGGGGCCACCATGGCCGAGATCGCCGAGCAGGCCGGGCTGCCCAAGGCCAACCTGCACTACTACTTCGGCGGCAAGAAGGGCCTGTACGAGGCGGTGCTGGCCACCGTGCTGCGCGACTGGCTCACCCCCACCGATGCCATCACCGCCGAGGCCGACCCGCGCGAGGCGCTGAGCCGCTACGTGCGCGCCAAGATGGCGCTCAGCCGCGAGCGGCCCGCCGCCTCCCAGGTCTTCGCCAATGAGCTGCTGCACGGGGCCCCGGTGGTGGGCGAGCTGCTGCGCAGCGAACTGCACCATCTGGTGGCCGGCAAGGCCGCCGTCATCGACGGCTGGATCGCCGCCGGCCGCATGGCCCCGGTGGACAGCACCCACCTGTTCTTCTCGATCTGGGCCATGACCCAGACCTACGCCGACTTCGACGTGCAGGTGCGGGCCGTGCTGGGCCGCACCGAACTGACCCCGGCCGACCATGCCCGGGCCGAGGCCCATGTGCTGGCCATGGTGCTGCGGGGCTGCGGCCTGCTCCCGCCATGAGCAGCGCCGAGCATCCGCGCGGCGAAGCCCTGGCCCTGCGCATCCTGGCCGCGGCCGCCATCCTCGGCCTGATCGTGCTGGGCCGCGATGTGCTGGTGCCCATCGCCCTGGCGGCGATGGCCGCCTTCGTGCTGGCGCCCGTGGTGCGGCAGATCCGCCGGCTGGGCCTGGGCCAGACGGGCGCCTCGCTGCTGACGCTGGGCCTGGTGGCCCTGCTGGCCGTGGGCGTGGCCGGCGTGCTGGCCCTGCAATTGGCCAGCCTGTCGAACAACCTGCCGCGCTACCAGGCCCATCTGCAGGACAAGGTGCAGGCGGTGCGCCAGCTCAGCCTGGGCCCGCTGGGCGCGCTGGGCGACCTGGGGCTGCGCCTGACCCCCACCCCCGCGGCTTCCCGGGACACTGTGCCCGGCCCGCTGGAAGCGATGCCGGTCGACGCGCCGACCGTGCAGTCGCCCACGGCCCTGCTGACCCATCTGCTGGCCAGCCTCTGGGGCCCGCTGGGCACCATCGGCGTGGTGGCGCTGGTGCTGGTCTTCCTGCTGCTGGAGCAGGATGCCCTGCGCGACCGCCTGCTGCGCCTGGCCGGCGGGCAGGACCTGCGTGCCGCCACCGTGGCCTTCGACGACGCCGCCCAGCGCCTGTCGCGCTATTTCGCCTCGCAGTTCGCGGTCAATGCCGGGGTGGGCCTGGTGACCTGGGCCCTGCTGGCGGCCATCGGCCTGCCGCAGCCGGCGGTCTGGGCCGTGCTGGCCGCCCTGCTGCGCTTCGTGCCCTATGTGGGCTACCCGGCGGCCGCGCTGGCCGCCGCCGCCATGGCCGCGGCGGCCGAGCCCGGCTGGGGCCTGGCCGGCGGCACGCTGCTGATCCTGGCCGTGGTGGAACTGGTCGCGGCCAACGCCGTCGAGCCCAACCTCTACGGCCACAGCACCGGTCTGGCCCCCTTCTCGGTGGTGGTCTCGGCCATCTTCTGGGGGGCCGTGTGGGGCCCGGTGGGGCTGCTGATGTCCACCCCGCTGACCCTGTGCCTGGTGGTGGCCGGCCGGCATGTGCCCGCGCTGTCCTTCCTGGACCTGCTGCTGGGCGACACCCCCGCGCTGACGCTGGCCCAGCGCTTCTACCAGCGCAGCATCACCGGCAACCTGGTGGAGATCGTCGCCGACGCCCAGGCCTACCTGAAGAAGCACCCGCTGGCACGCTACTTCGACCAGGTGGCGCTGCCCGCCTTCGAGCTGGCCCGGGCCGATTTCGAGGCCGGCCTGATCAGCGAATCCCAGCAGGCCAAGGCGCGGGCCGCCATCCAGGAGCTGTTCGACACCATCGCGGGCGATCCGACCCGGCCGCACCGCCGCGGCCGCCGCCGTCCGCCCAGCGTGCTGGAGAGCGGCCGCATCGGGCTGGGCCTGCGCCAGGCCCGGCTGCAGGCCAGCGGGTGGCGCCCGGGGCCGGAGCATGCGCCCCGGGGCTCGGTGACCCTGTGCCTGAGCAGCGGCAGCATCCGGTCGGAACTGGTGGCCGAGCTGCTGGTGCGCGTGCTGTGCCACCAGGGCCTGGACGCGCGCCACTTCACGCTGGACGAATGCGTGACCCCCAAGGACCCGGAGGCGCTGGACGCGCTGGGCCTGGTCTTCCTGGTCGAACTGCCGGAGGCCGACAGCCCGCAGGGCCACCGCGTGCTGCAGGCCCTGGGCGTGATCCGCCAGCGCGGCCTGGCGCGGCTGGTGCTGCTGCGCCCCCGCATCGGCAACGCGGACACGGCACCGCCGCCCGGAGCGCCCTGGCACTTCGACGCCAGCGCGGATTCGCTGGAAGCGGCCGTGGCCTGGGTGGATCCCAAGGCACGCTGAGCCCTGCGCCCGGCACGGCAGCGGCCACAGCCCTTATGCTCACGGCATGCTGAGCCCTGAACAGTTCTTCGCCTTCCTGCTGGCCGCCCTGCTGATCACCGCCTCGCCCGGCCCCGACAACCTGATGGTGCTGGGCATGGGCATCTCCAAGGGGCGGCGCCAGGGCATGGCCTTCGGCCTGGGCTGCGCCCTGGGCTGCCTGAGCCACACCGTGCTGGCGGTGGCCGGCGTCAGTGCGCTGATCGCCGCCTCGCCACTGGCCTTCACGGCCCTCAAGGTCTGCGGCGGCCTGTACCTGGTGTGGCTGGGCGTGCAGGCCCTGCGCAGCCGCGGCGGCACCCAGGTGCAGGCCGTCACCGACAGCGAGCCCTCGCTGCTGCGCCTGTTCCTCAAGGGCGTGCTCGCCAACGCCATCAACCCCAAGGTGGTGCTGTTCTTCCTGTCCTTCCTGCCCCAGTTCGTGGTGGCCGAGCACGGCCGGGTGGGGCTGCAGATCGCCCTGCTGGGCCTGACTTTCACCGCCCAGGCCGCCCTGCTGTTCGGCCTGCTGGGTTATTTTTCGGGCGCCATCGGGCAGTGGATCCAGCGCCAGCCCCGGGTGGGCCTGTGGCTGGACCGGGTGGCCGGCGCGGTCTTCGTGGCCCTGGGCCTGCGCCTGCTGGTCACGCGCTGACCGGCGAGGGGGCCTGCGCGGCCCCGGCCCGGCAAAGGCTCAGGTCGCCACGGGGCGTCTGAAGCCGGCGAAGGTCTTGAGCCGGCGAAGGGTCGGCGCCTCGACCAGGTGGTAGGACAGCACGGCCAGCGCCAGGGTGATCAGGCCGCCCAGCGCGAAGTTGAGGTACCAGACGCGCGGAACCCAGCCCACGGAGGCCACCGCCTGCTGGACGGCAAAGCCGTAGAGATAGATGCCGTAGCTGAACCGGGCCCCCGAGGCGTAGACACCCCGTCGCGGGTTCCGCAAGCCCAGGTACACGGTGGCGTAGGCGACCGGCAGCGCGGCGAGATGGTCGCCCCCGGGGACCACGCCCAGCAGCAGGAGCGAGGCCGCCAGCGACAGCCCGAACAGCCTCGGACAGTAGGGCATGCGGTCCCGACACAGGTAGAGCCAGGCCCCGGCCAGGAAGCAGGACATCAGCAGGTAGCCGGACACGGGACCGGGTGGCACGGGCACCCAGCCCTGCGCCCGGACCTTGTACAGGAACAGGCCCGCACTGCTGAGCAGCGTGAGCAGCAGCAGGCACGTCGCCCGGCCTCGCGTCACCACCGTGGCCACCAGCACCAGCAGCAGGTAGCAGCCCAGCTCGAAAGGCAGGGTCCAGAGCTGGGTGTTGACGGTGCGCGGGTGGGGATTCGCGCCGAACACCCCTGGAAGCTCGAACGAGATGCTGCAGCCCGTGGCATTCAGCAGGTACCGGGCCAGCAGGGGGTCGGTCAGGTAGTGGGATGTGCTGAAGACCGTGAAGGCCGGCCCGATGACGAAGCTGAACACCAGGACGGCCGCCACCAGCGCCGGGTAGATCCGCAGGGCGCGCTGCCACAGGAACTGGGCCATCCCCGGCGCCTTGACGAAACTCGCCGTCACCAGGAAGCCGCTGATCGCGAAGAACATCGGCAGCTTGATCCGCACGAAGGGACGCAGCACCGAGCTGAAGAGCTCATCGCCCGCCGCCAGGCCGTGAGCAATGTCGACGGAATGCACCATGAGCACGCCGATCGCCAGGGTCAGGCGCAGGACATCGAAGCCGCTGGCCCGTCCCCGGGTCTCGTCGAGCCTCTGCGTCAATGTGCACTTCACGGCCGCTCCCGTGGCAATGGCTTCTGCAGCACCTGCAGCAGACCCTGCCAGAGCGACAAGCCCGACCGTCAACCGCACCCGCGCTTCATACCCTCATCAAGCCTCTCCTGACAATGCTCACAAACGTGGGGGGACACCCGCCGGGCGCCCCTGCGCCGGCGGGAAGGGCTGCGGGCCGCTCAGACCGGGGCCGGGCGCCGCAAGGCGCTCCAGTGCTTGAAGCGGAGCATGGGCTTCTCGACCCAGTACCAGGAGAAGGCCGCGAACGCCGAGGTCACCAGACCGGCCACGACGAAGTTGACATACCAGAGCCGAGGGATCGCCTCGATGCTGACCACGGCCTGCTGCACCACGAAGCCGTAAAGGTAGATGCCGTAGGAGAAGTCGGCACCCTGCACCAGCTTGATGCGGCGCGGGTTCAGCAGGCCCAGGTGCGCGGTGGCATAGGCCACGGGCAGGGGCGCCAGAAAGTCACCGCCCGGCACCACGGACAACAGCAGCAGGCTGGCCAGCAGCGTGCCCCACAGCAGCGGACGGCTGTAGGGAATCACCTCCCGGTACAGATAGGCCATCACCCCCGCCAGGAAGCTGGCCACCAGCAGGTAGCCCGACACCGGGCCGATGGGCGTGAGGGCCAGGCTCTGGCTGAAGGATTTGTAGAGAAACAGGCTCAGGCTGATCACCACGATGGAGAGAATGCCCATCGCGCGGCGGTTCTTCAGCCCCGCCAGAGCCAGCACCGCCAGGGTCAGGTAGCAGTACAGCTCGAACGGGACGGTCCACAACTGGGTGTTCACCGTGTTCGGATGCGGGTTGTCGTTGAAGACGCCGGGCAGCAGGAAGGAGATGTGGCCGGTGGCGTTGACCAGGTAGCGCAGGAACAGCGGATCCGAGAAGTACTGGCCCAGCGTGTAGCTGGTGAAGATCGGCCCCAGGATGAAGGCCGAGAGCAGCACCTCGACCGTCAGCGCCGGGTAGATGCGCACCGCCCGCATCCACAAAAAAGTGCCGATGCCCCGGCTGCGCAGCAGGCTCCCGGCCACCAGGAAGCCGCTGAGGGCGAAGAACATCGGCAGGATGGCCCGGATGAAGGGGCGCAGCCAGGAGCCGAACAGGGCATCGTTGGCCGGCAGGCCGTAGGTGGTGTCCACCGAATGCACCAGGAGCACGGCCACCGCCAGGGTGAGTCTCAGGTAGTCGAAACCGGAGGCCCGGCCCCCGGTTTCCTCGATCCGCTGTGCCAGCGTTGTCATGGCTCCCCCTTCGATCCACCGTCGCGGTGGTCAAAGAGCATGAGCTTCTCCGGGCAAACCCCCTCAGGACAAGCCCGGTGATGCAACGCGGCGCAAGCGCTGTATCAGGCTGTGCGAACCACCTTCGCGGGCCTCGGGTCGACGTCCTCCACCTCGTCCTCCTCGCCCAGGAAGCCGCCGCTTTGGTGGGCCCAGAGCCGGGCGTACAGGCCGCCGCGCGCCAGCAGTTCGGCATGGCTGCCCTCCTCCACCACGCGGCCGGCGTCCATCACGATCAGCCGGTCCATGGCGGCGATGGTGGACAGGCGGTGGGCGATGGCCACCACCGTCTTGCCCTCCATCAGCTTGTAGAGGCTGTCCTGGATGGCCACCTCCACCTCGCTGTCCAGCGCGCTGGTGGCCTCGTCCAGCAGCAGGATGGGCGCGTCCTTGAGCATCACCCGGGCGATGGCGATGCGCTGGCGTTGGCCGCCGGAGAGTTTCACGCCGCGCTCACCCACCTGGGCGTCGTAGCCCTGGCGGCCCTTGGGGTCGCTCAGCGTCTGGATGAAGGCCGCGGCCTCGGCCCGCTCGGCCGCCGCCTTCATGGCGGCGTCACCGGCGTCGGGCCGGCCGTAGAGGATGTTGTCGCGCACCGAGCGGTGCAGCAGCGAGGTGTCCTGCGTGACCATGCCCACCTGGGCCCGCAGGCTGTCCTGCGTCACGCCGGCGATGTCCTGGCCGTCGATCAGCACCCGGCCGCCCTGCACGTCGTGGAAGCGCAGCAGCAGGCTCAGCACCGTGCTCTTGCCCGCGCCACTGCGGCCCACCAGGCCGATCTTCTCGCCCGGCCGGATGGTCAGGTCCAGGTGGTCCACCACCGGGCGGCCCGTGTCGGACTCGCCGTAGCGGAAGGTGACGTCCTCGAAGCGGATCTCGCCGGCGGTGACCCGCAGCGGCTTCGCCCCGGCGGCATCCACCACGCGGCGCGGCCGCGCCAGGGTGCCGATGCCGTCCTGCACGGTGCCGATGTTCTCGAACAGCGAGGCCATCTCCCACATGATCCAGTGCGAGATGCCGTTCAGGCGCATGGCCATGGCGGTGGCCGCCGCCACCGCGCCCACGCCCACCTCGCCCAGGGTCCAGCGCCACAGGGCCACGCCGGCGATGCCCAGGATCAGCAGCACGCTGAGCAGATGGATGACCACCTCGAACCAGCTCACCAGCCGCATCTGGCGGTGCACGGTGCCCAGGAACTCCTGCATCGCGCCCTTGGCATGGGCGGCCTCGCGCCGGTCGTGGGCGAAGAGCTTGACGGTGGCGATGTTGGTGTAGGCGTCGGTGATGCGGCCGGTCATCAGCGAGCGGGCATCGGCCTGGTTCTTGGACACATGGGCCAGGCGCGGCACGAAGACCCGCATGGCCACCAGGTACAGCGCCAGCCAGCCACCCAGCGGCACCAGCATCCAGGCGTCGAAGCCGCCCACCACCGCCATCAGCGTGACGAAGTAGATGATGATGAAGACCAGGATGTCGCAGACGGTGAACCAGACGTCGCGCACCGCCAGCGCGGTCTGCATCACCTTGGTGGCGATGCGGCCGGCGAACTCGTCCTGGAAGAAGGCCATGCTCTGGCCCAGCATCAGGCGGTGGAAGTTCCAGCGCAGGCGCATCGGGAAGTTGCCCGCCAGCGCCTGGTGCTTGAACATGGTCTGCAGCGCCACGGCCAGCGTGCTGGCGGCCAGCACGGCCCCCAGCGCCAGCAGGGTGTGGCCCTCGCGCGCCCACAGCTCGGCCGGCGGGATGCCGGCCAGCCAGTCCACCAGCTTGCCCAGCAGCGAGAACAGCCAGGCCTCGAACACGCCGATGATGGCGGTGAACAGCGTCATGCCGGCGATGTAGCGGCGCACGCCGTGAGTGGCCTGCCACAGAAAGGGCCAGAAACGGGTGGGCGCGGGACCGGATTCCGCCACCGGGAAGGGGTCGACAAGGCGCTCGAAACGGTCGAACAAGGACAAGGGGATTCCCTTCGGAAGAACGGGGCCGGATGGGCCAAGACAGACGGCCGCGGATGGCGGCCAAGCCCTCTAGCGTAGCGTGGAAGGGTGACGCTGTCTTGGCGGTGGGCTTCATCCGCCTGGATGGCTGCGGGATGGCCGGGCCGCTGCTAGCATGCGCCGCGCCATGCTGCCCGCCAGACGCCCCACCCCACGTGCCACCGTCCTGCTGATGGTGGGGCGGGACGACTGGCAGAAGGACGAACCACTGAACATCCAGCTGCTGGAGCGCCTGCGGCGGCCCGGACTGAGGGTGGTCTGGGAGGACCGGGCCACGGCCTGGGTGCATGCCTGGCTGGACTGGACCCGCCGGTACCCAGGCCTGCCAGGCCGGCTGCGCCATCTGGGGCTGCGCGCCGCGCAGCTGGCCTACGCGGTGATGCATCCCTCCTACCTGGGCTACCTGCGGCGCCGGGGCAGGCGCACGGTGGAGGGCCGCTGCGCCAGCCTGACCCACACCGTGCGCGCGCTGGCCCGACAGGGCGAGGTCATCGTCTTCGCACGCTCTTCAGGCGGGCGCGTGGCCTCGCTGGTGGCCGATGGGCTGGCCCTGTCGCACATCGTCTGCCTGGGCTACCCCTTTCGCCACCCTGAGGCGGGCGACGAACCCGAGCGCTACCGCCACCTGGCCACGCTGCGCACGCCCATGCTGATCGTCCAGGGCCGGCACGATGTCTATGGCGGTGCCGAGGTGGCTCTGCGCTACCCCTTGAGCCCGCAGGTCCGCCTGCGGGTGGTCGAAGCCGACCACGACTTTCACCTCGACGCTGCGCAGGCCGACCAGATCGTGGCCCTCATCGAGGCCGAACTCGGCTGGTGAGCCGCGACGCGGCGCCCCACCCCGCCATCAAGCCACCACGCCCGCCCGCTCCAGCATGGCGTGCAGCAGCACGTTGCAGCCGGCGGCGATGTGGGCGGGGTCGGCGTCCTCGATCTCGTTGTGGCTGATGCCGTCCTTGCAGGGGATGAAGATCATGCCGGCCGGTGCCAGCTGGGCCATGTAGACGGCGTCATGGCCGGCGCCGGAGACGCAGCGCATGGCGCTGTAGCCCAGCGTCTGGGCGCCGTGGGCCACCGCTTCCACGCAGTCGGGGTGGAAGGGCTGGGCGGGGTAGGCCGACACCAGGTCCAGCCGGATCGTCAGCCCGGTCTCGCGGGCCAGCCGCTCGGCCACGGCGCGGATGTCCGCGTCCATCGCGTCGCAGGCGGCGTCGCTGGCGTTGCGCAGGTCCACGCTGAACTTCACCTGGCCGGGGATCACGTTGCGGCTGTTCGGGAAGACCTGCACCATGCCCACGGTGCCGCGGCCCTCGGGGCCGTGCCGGCCGGCGCAGGCCACCACCTCCTGCATCAGCCGGGTGGCCACCTGCAGCGCGTCGCGGCGCAGGTGCATGGGCGTGGGGCCGGCATGGGCCTCCATGCCGGTCACGGTGCAGTCGTACCAGCGGATGCCCAGCACCCCGGTGACGATGCCGATGGTCTTGCCATGGTCCTCCAGCACCGGGCCCTGCTCGATGTGGGTCTCGAAATAGGCGCCGATGGGGTGCTGGCCCGGCACCTCGTCGCCCAGGTAGCCGATCTTCTGCAGCTCGTCCTTCACCGTCTTGCCCTCGACGTCGGTGGCGGCATAGGCATGTTCGAGCGTGAAGGCGCCGCGGAACACGCCCGAGCCCATCATCACCGGCACGAAGCGCGAACCCTCCTCGTTGGTCCAGAAGGCCAGCTCCAGCGGTGCCTCGGTCTGGATGCCGTGGTCGTTGAGGGTGCGCATCACCTCCAGCCCGGCCAGCACGCCGTAGTTGCCGTCGAACTTGCCGCCGGTGGGCTGGGTGTCGATGTGGCTGCCGGTCATGATGGGCGGCAGGCTGTTGTTGCGCCCGGGGCGGCGCATGAAGACGTTGCCGATCTGGTCGATGGTGACAGACAGGCCCGCCTCGCGGGCCCAGCCCACGACGAGGTCGCGGCCCTGGCCGTCCAGCTCGGACAGGGCCAGGCGGCAGACGCCGCCCTTGGGCGTGGCGCCGATGCAGGCCAGGTCCATCAGCGATTGCCAGAGGCGCTCGCCGTGGATGCGCAAGGCGGAGGTGGACACGGTGCTGGGGGTGCTCATGGGATGCTCCTGTTGTGCGGCGCCGCTCAACGCGCCACGGCCACCGGCGCGGCCAGCGCCGCCTTGCGGCCCAATGCGGTGAATTGCGGCCCGAAGGCCGGACGCTTCAGGTAGCGACCGGCGCCCGCCTCGGCGCGCAGCTCGCCCTGGGCGAAGACCACCGTGCCCTGGCTGATGGTGTGGCTGGGCACGCCGGTGACGGTGCGCCCCTCGAAGATGTTGAAGTCGCCCTTGGAATGCTGGCTGGCGGCCGAGAAGGTCTTGGTGCCGGCCGGGTCCCAGACGACCAGATCGGCATCGGCGCCCTTGGCCACGCAGCCCTTGCGCGGGTAGAGGTTGAAGAGCTTGGCGGCGTTGGCCGAGGTCACGGAGACGAACTCGCTGGGCGTGAGGCGGCCGCTGTTGACGCCGGCATCCCAGAGCACCGCCATGCGCTCCTCCACCCCGCCGGTGCCGTTGGGGATCTTGCTGAAGTCCAGCCGGCCGGCCGCCTTCTGCGCGGCGCAGAAGGTGCAGTGGTCGGTGGCAGTGGTCTGCAGTGCGCCGGCCTGCAGGTGGCGCCACAGCGCCTCCTGGTGGCCCTTGGCACGAAACGGCGGGCTCATCACATGCGCGGCGGCAAATTCGAAACGCGGGTCGCGGTAGACGCTGTCGTCGACCACCAGGTGGCCGGCCAGCACCTCGCCGTAGACGCGCTGGCCGCGGGCGCGGGCGCGGGCGATGGCCTCGGCCGTCTCGGCGCTGGAGACGTGCACCACGTAGATCGGCACGTTGAGCACATCGGCGATGGCGATGGCGCGCTGGGCGGCCTCGGCCTCCACCGCCGGCGGGCGGGAGAGCGGGTGGCCCTCGGGGCCGGTGATGCCCTGGGCCTTCATCTCCTGCTGCAGCAGGAAGACCAGCTCGCCGTTCTCGGCATGCACCGTGGGCATGGCACCCAGCGCCAGCGCGCGGCGGAAGCTGTTCACCAGGGTCTCGTCGTCGCACATGATGGCGTTCTTGTAGGCCATGAAGTGCTTGAAGCTGTTCACGCCCTCCTCTCGCACCAGGGTGCCCATGTCGGCGTGCACGCTCTCGCCCCACCAGGTGATGGCGACGTGGAAGCTGTAGTCGCTGGCCGCCACCTCGGCCCACTGGCGCCACTGGCGGTAGGCGTCCATCAGCGGCTGCTGCGGGTCGGGGATGACGAAGTCGATGATGCTGGTGGTGCCGCCGGCCAGGCCGGCCGCGGTGCCGCTGTAGAAGTCATCGACGGTGCGGGTGCCCATGAACGGGAAGTTCATGTGGGTGTGCGGGTCGATGCCGCCGGGCATCACGTACTGGCCGCCGGCTTCGAGGATGGTGGCACCCATCGGCGCGCTGAGCGCCTCGCCCACCTCGGCGATCACCCCGTTCACGCACAGCACATCGGCACGCTGCTCGCGGTCGGCGTTCACCACCGTGCCACCGCGGATCAACAGGCTCTTCATGGTTTGCTCCTCAGACCGCGGTTTCCCGCATCGGGTTGTTGGGGTGGGTGCGCCAGTCGCGGTGGCCCGCCGGCACCGGTGCGCCGGTGCGCTCATCGATCTCGCCGGGCGCCAGGTCGCGCATCGTGATGCAGCCGGGCACCGGGCAGATGGAGGCGCAGAGGTTGCAGCCCACGCAGTCGGCCTCCTTCACCTCGAAGCGGCGCGCGCCGGTGGCTTCGTCCTTGTGGAAGGCGATGGCCTGGTGCGAGGTGTCCTCGCAGACCACATGGCAGCGGCCGCACTCGATGCAGGCGTCGGTGTCGATCACCGCCTTGGAGACGTGGTTGAGGTTCAGGTAGCGCCAGTCGGACACGGTGGGCACGGCCCGGCCCTGCACCGCCGCCAGATTGGGCAGGCCCTTCTCGTCCAGGTAGCTGGACAGGCCGGAGACCATCTCCTGCACGATGCGAAA
The DNA here is from genome assembly GCF_021049305.1 of Ideonella dechloratans. Lineage (GTDB taxonomy): Bacteria > Pseudomonadota > Gammaproteobacteria > Burkholderiales > Burkholderiaceae_C > Ideonella > Ideonella dechloratans. The sequence continues at coordinate 963,666 of NZ_CP088081.1, read as the reverse complement.
GCCATAGACCATGGCCGCGGTGCAGACCTGCACCGTGCCGGCGCCCAGGGCGATGTACTCCATCGCATCGCGCCAGTTGGTCACGCCGCCGATGCCGGAGATGGGCAGGCCGGCGGTCTCCGGGTCGCGGGCGATCTCGGCCACCATGTTCAACGCGATGGGCTTGACCGCCGGGCCGCAGTAGCCGCCGTGGCTGCCCTTGCCGCCGGTGCTGGGCAGCATGGTCAGGGTGTCCAGGTCCACGCCCATCACCGAGTTGATGGTGTTGATCAGGCTCACCGCATCGGCCCCGCCGCGCTTGGCGGCCCGGGCCGGGTGGCGGATGTCGGCGATGTTGGGCGTGAGCTTGACGATCACCGGCAGGCGGCTGTACTGCTTGCACCAGGCGGTGACCATTTCGATGTACTCGGGCACCTGGCCCACGGCCGCGCCCATGCCGCGCTCGCTCATGCCGTGCGGGCAGCCGAAGTTCAGCTCGATGCCGTCGGCCCCGGTGTCTTCCACCATGGGCAGGATGCGCTTCCAGCTGGCCTCGTTGCAGGGCACCATCAGCGAGACCACCATCGCCCGGTCCGGCCAGTCGCGCTTGACCTGGGCGATCTCCTTGAGGTTGAGGTCCAGCGGGCGGTCGGTGATGAGCTCGATGTTGTTCAGGCCCAGCACGCGGCGGTCGGGCGACAGCAGGGTGCTGTAACGCGGCCCGTGCACATTGACCACTGGCGGGTCCTCGCCCAGGGTCTTCCAGACCACGCCGCCCCAGCCCGCCTCGAAGGCGCGGATGACGTTGGTCGCCTTGTCGGTGGGCGGGGCGGAAGCCAGCCAGAACGGGTTCGGGCTCTGGATGCCCACGAAGTTCGTCGAGAGATCGGCCATGGTGAAAGGCTCCTGGAAGAGGGTCAGGCGGCGCAGGGCAGCGATTGCGCGGCAGGCTGGGTCGCGGGCTGGATGAGGGCCGCATGGATGGACCGCGCGGCCTGCTTGCCGTGCTCCACCGCCTCCACCGTCAGGTCGCGGCCCCCGGCCACGCAGTCGCCGCCGGCCCAGACGCCCGGCAGCGCGGTGCGGCCTTCGGCATCCACCACCAGGCGCCCCCCTTGGATCGCCAGACCGGCCGACTCGGCCCAGGGCAGGGCCAGCTTCTGGCCGATGGCCTTGAGCACCTGGTCGGCGGCCAGGGTCTCCACCTCGCCGGTGGGCTGCAGGCGACCGTCCACCTCCTGCTGCACGGCCAGCGTGATGGCGCTGACCCGGCCGTCCTGGCCCAGCAGGGCCTGGGGCGCCAGGTGATGGCGGATCACCACCCCGTGCGTCTGCGCCCAGTGCTGCTCCACCTGCGAAGCCGACATGGCCTCGGGCCCGCGGCGGTAGGCGATGGTGACCTGCTCGGCGCCCAGCAGCTTGGCCTGCACCGCGGCGTCGATGGCGGTCATGCCGCCGCCGATCACCACCACGCGCCGGCCCACCGGCAGGCGGGCCAGGTCCGGCGCCTGGCGCAGCTGGGCGATGAAGTCCACCGCGTCGGCCACGCCGGCCAGCTCCTCGCCTGGCACGCCCAGGGCCGCCGTGCCGCCCAGGCCCAGGCCCAGGAACACCGCGTCGAAGCTGTTGCGCAGCTCGACCAGCTGGGCCACGGTCTCCAGCTTCCAGCCGCAGCGCACGGTGATGCCGCCGGTCTGCAGCAGCCAGGCGATCTCGCGCTGGGCGAAATCGTCGGCCGTCTTGTAGCTGGCCAGGCCATATTCATTGAGGCCGCCGGCCTTCTCGCGGGCGTCGAAGACGACCACGTGGTGGCCCTGCAGGGCCAGGCCGTGGGCGCAAGCCAGACCGGCCGGGCCCGCCCCCACCACCGCCACGCTGCGGCCGGTGGCCGGTGCGCGGGTGAAGAAGGTGCTGGCCGGCAGCGTCATCGCCGCATCCACCGCGTGGCGCTGCAGACGGCCGATGGCGATGGGCTGGCCCTGCTGGGTGTTGCGCACGCAGACGGCCTCGCACAGCTCCTCGGTGGGGCAGACGCGGGCGCACAGGCCGCCCAGCGGGTTGGCCGCCAGGATGGCCCGGGCCGCGCCGCGCAGGTCGCCATCGCCGATGCGGCGGATGAACTGCGGCACCGGGATGTGGGTGGGACAGGCCTGCTCGCAGGGCGCGTCGTGGCAGTAGAGGCAGCGCTCGGCTTCCAGCAGCGCCTGGGCGCGGGTGAGCGGGGCTTCGGCGGCGGCGGCGATGGCCTGCGCGGGATGGGGGGTCGGGGACACGCGAACTCCTCGTCTGGTTCGGGTTGGGCCTCAGGAACTTGACCGTTTGGTCAACTTTCTGAACGAGCTCAAGCCAGATCCATGCCAGACAAGCCGGCCGCCGCGTGTCAGGCGCGATCAGGCCGGTGGGACCAGCGGCTGCGGATGCGCCTGGCGCAGCGCCTCCAGAAAGGCCCGCGCCGCCCGTGGCGCCGAGGGAGAAGCGCGCGTCACCGCGACAAACTGCACCGGGTAGCTGGCGTCCGCGGGCCCCACCCGCCGCAACCGGCCTTCGCGCAGGAAGACGGCCGCGTAGTGGTCCGGCAGAAAGCCCAGGAAGCGGCCGGACAGGATCAGCAGCGCCAGCGCCTCCTGGTCGGTCACCGTGGCGGTGCGCCGCAAGCCGAAACGGTGCGTGACCTCCATGTTCGGGGAATGGAAGGCCAGGCCGGCGTAGTCGTGGCGGCGCAGCTCGTCCCAGCCCACCGCGTCGGCCGGCCGGCCGAACAGCGGGTGGCCCGCGCCGCAGTACAGCCACATGGTCTCGGGGAACAGCGGCAGGTAGTTCAGGCTGTCGGAGCGCCGGTGGTCCGGCACCACCGCCAGGTGCAGGCGGCCGTCGATCACCGCCGTCTCCAGCGCATTGAGCGAGCCCACCGTCACATCCAGCGTGACCTGCGGCGCCTGGTCCCGGAAATCGGCCAGGGCCTGGTGCAGACGCGCGGCCGGGTTGGTGGCGATCTTGTCGAACAGGCCCAGCGCCAGCGGCCCCTTCAGGTCGGCGTGCAGATCGCGCACATCGGCCCGGAAGCCGTCCAGCGCCGATAGGAGGCGCAGCGCGGCGTCGTAGACGCGCTGGCCATCGGGCGTGAGCGCGAAGCCGCTGCGCCCGCGCCGGCACAGCACCAGGCCCAGGCGCTGCTCCAGGTCCTTCACATGGCGGCTGACGGTGGAGCGGCCGATGTTGAGCTCCAGCTCGGCTGCGGCCAGCCCGCCGCACTCCACCACCGACTTGAAGATGCGCAAGAGGCGCAGCTCGGTGTCGCCCACCTGCCCCAGCAAGGCCTTCTTCACCATGTCAGTTTCAATCCTCTGCGCGTGATTGGTCAAAGATTGCAGTTTATGCAAACCAACACACTGCTCAGAATGGGCGTTTTACGGAGCCCCACCATGGACATGAGCGCCCTGCCTGAGCAACCCCTGACCGAGGCCCAGCTGAAGGCCCACTGGATGCCCTTCACCGCCAACCGCGCCTTCAAGAAGGACCCGCGCATCCTGGTGGGCGCCAAGGGCGTGTACTTCACCGACGACCGCGGCCGCCAGGTCTTCGACGGCCTGTCGGGCCTGTGGACCTGTGGCCTGGGCCACGGCCGCAGCGAGATCGCCGAGGCGGTGGGCCGCCAGGTGAGCACCCTGGACTACGCGCCGGGCTTCCAGTTCGGCACCAAGGGCTCCTTCCAGCTGGCCGAGCGCATCGTCTCGCACATGCCTGCCGGCCTGGAACATGTGTTCTTCGCCTGCTCCGGCTCTGAGGCGGCCGACACCTCGCTGAAGATCGCCCGCGCCTACTGGCGCCAGAAGGGCCTGGCCAGCAAGACCCGCCTGATCGGCCGGCTCAAGGGCTACCACGGCGTGAACTTCGGCGGCATCAGCGTGGGCGGCATCGGCGGCAACCGCAAGATGTTCGGTGAAGGCCTGCAGTGCGACCACATCCCGCACACCCAGCTGGCCCGCAACGCCTTCAGCCGCGGCATGCCCGAGAACGGCGCCGAGCTGGCCAACGAGCTGCTGGACGTGATCGCCCTGCACGATGCGTCCAACATCGCCGCGCTGATCGTCGAGCCCTTCTCCGGCTCGGCCGGCGTGGTCATCCCGCCGGTGGGCTACCTGCAGCGCCTGCGCGAGATCTGCACCCAGAACAACATCCTGATGATCTTCGACGAGGTCATCACCGGCTTCGGCCGTGCCGGCGCCTGGACCGGCTCCGAGGCCTTCGGCGTCACGCCCGACATGGTCAACTTCGCCAAGCAGGTGACCAACGGCACCATCCCCATGGGTGGCGTGGTAGTCAAGGGCGAGATCTACGACACCTTCATGTCGGCCGGCGGCCCCGAGCACGCCATCGAATTCCCCCACGGCTACACCTACTCGGCCCACCCGGTGGCCTGCGCGGCCGGCCTGGCCACCTTCGACCTGCTGGAGAAGGAACACGCGATCCAGCAGTCCAAGGAGCTGGCCCCGTACTTCGAGAACGCGGTGCACAGCCTCAAGGGCGCCAAGCACGTCACCGACATCCGCAACTACGGCCTGGCCGCCGGCCTGACCATCGCCGCCCGCGATGGCGACCCGACCATCCGCCCCTACGACATCGGCCTGAAGTGCTGGGAGATGGGCTTCTACGTGCGCTTCGGTGGCGACACCATCCAGCTGGCCCCGCCCTTCATCACCACCCCGGCCCAGGTGGACGCGCTGGTCAACGCGCTGGGCGAAGCGCTGAACGCGACGGCCTGACGACACCGCGCCAAGCCCCTGCGGCCGTCACGCCTGTGCGATGACAGCCGCCAGGGGCTGCGCTACAAGGGCATTCCCACACATCCACAGGGAATGCCATGCACCTCAAACTGCTGCTCGCGGCCGGCTGCTGCGCCGCCGCCTC